>JBKJWL010000149.1:0-25152 GCA_046716885.1 Thermoanaerobaculia bacterium
CAATGCCCGACTTCAGCCGAATGCCCCGGAACCTTCAGACCGCTCTCTCCGGCGAAGGGTTCCGCCGGCGCCGGCGGCTCGTGCTGCCCCTCCTGACGACCGATCCCGGAGGGTTTCCCCGCGTCGCCCTGCTGACGCTGGGGGAGGTTCGCGCCAACTCTCCTTCTCAACTGACCGTGGCGGTCCAGGCCGGGAGCCGCACCGCCTTCAATCTCGTCCGCCGGGGCACCGCGACGCTCCTCTACCTGAATCGCCGCATCACCGCCTCCGTCCAGGCCCGCGCCGGCCGGGCCCGCGTCTCCTGCGCCGACCCGGCGCGCCGCGTCTTCCCGCTCCAGGTCGAGCGCGTGCGCGTCGACGCTCCCTCCCGGACGGAGGGGGACGTGTCGCTTCTGACGGGGCCCACGTTCGCGGGGAGTGGCGCGAGTCGACTCTTCTCCGACGAACTCTTCGACGAGCTGGGAAGGGTGAGAGCGGAATGAAGTTTTCGAACCGCACCGTCCTCGTCACGGGCGGCGGTCGCGGCATCGGCCGCTCGATCGCGCTGCGCTTCGCCGAGGAGGGCGCGCGGGTGGCGCTGGTGTCGCGCACCGCCGCCGAGCTCGACGAGACCGCGCGGCTGATCGCGGCGATCGGAGGAAAGAGCCTCGCTCTCCCCGCCGACATCACGGCGCGCGGCGCCGCCGAGGACTGCGTCGAGCGCACGGAGCGGGAGCTCGGTCCCGTGGACGTTCTCGTCAACAACGCCGGCGTCTTCGTCTGGCGCCCCTTCCTCCAGATGTCGGAGGAAGACTGGGACCGCGTCATCGCGACGAACCTCACGGGCGCGGCCGACTTCTGCCGCGCCGTCCTGCCGCGCATGGTCGAGCGCGGCCGCGGCCGCATCGTCAGCGTGGCCTCGATTCACGGCATGCGCGGCGACGCCAACGTGGCTGCCCAGAGCGCCGCCAAGTTCGGCCTCATCGGCCTGACCCAGAGCCTCGCCCGGGAGTTCCGCCCGCACAACATCGCCGTCAACGCCGTCTGTCCGGGCACCGTCGAGAACAAGATCGACGAAGGGGCCGGCGACCACGTGTCGCCCCTGGCCGAGAAGCTCTGGCCTCGGGACGTCGCCAAGGCCGTCCTCTTCCTCGCCTCCGACGACGCCGCCGGCATCACCGGCGCCGCCCTCGAGATCTTCGGAGGCACGCACCTGGTGATTCAGCCGTAGGGTCCGACCCCAAGGGGTCTGGCCCCATTTGACGGCGCGTCAGCGACGCCCCCCGCGTAGCGAAAGATCGTTCCCTTCGGGCCGACGGCCCAGCCGGCACGGTCGGCAAACCCGACGGCGTTTACGGGCGTCTTGTCGACGAAACTCCACGTCCGCCCGGCGTCGCGACTGACGGCGGAGCCTCCTGGCCCGACCGCGAACAGGCTCTCCGGCTCGCCGGGCAGCACGGCCACGGCCGAGAAGAATCCCGACGAGGCGATCGGCGAGGGCTTCCAGGTCCTGCCGCCGTCTTCCGTCCGCGCGCCGTTCAGCGCGGCGAGATCGGGCTGCTTGTAGTCGCCGCCCGAGACGAACCCGCGCCGGGCGTCGAGAAACGCGACCGAAAAGAGCCCCGACGAGGCGTTCCCGGCGGGCACGGGCACGGCCGCCGAGCTCCAGCTGGAGCCGCCGTCCTTCGTGCGGAAGACGCGGGAGACCCGGGCGCCTCCGGTGACGAACCAGGCCTCGACGCCGCCTTTGCGGACGGTCAGGCAGCTGCCGCTGGCCGCGAAGGCGCCCTCGCCGGGCATGGCCGCGGGCATCGCGCCGGGCGGAGGCGTGCGCCACGTGGCGCCGCCGTCGTCCGTCAGGCGCACGACGAAGCGGCCCTGGACGGGGTCCCCGAGAACGATCCCGCGCTTCGCGTCCCAGAAGGCGATTGCGTCGTAGAAGCCTTCGGGGTCCGGGTTCGTGTGCCGGAGCGTCCAGATCGCGCCGCCGTCGGTGCTCCGATAGATCCGCGACGCGTTGCCGGTCCCGGCGCTCATCAGGATGACGGTCGACGCGTCGAGCGCCTCGACGTCGCGGAAGTCGAGCTCGCCGCCGCCCGGAACCGTCCGCTTTTCCCAACGCTCGCCGTCCCGGGTCGCGAGAACCGTGCCGCCCGCCCCGCTCGCCCACGCGCGCCGGCCGTCGAAAACCGCGAGGCCGCGAAGCTCCGCGATGGAGCCGCTCGTCTGGGGAACCCACGAGCCGACGAGGATCGCGGCGAGAAGGAGCCAGCTCACTTGCCCCAGAGCATCTTGACCGACACGACGAGAAGGAACCCCCCGAACATCCGGCGCAGCGCCAGGTCCGACACGGGCTCGACCAGCTTCGCACCGAAGTAGCCGCCGAGAAGCAGGCCCGCCGCCAAAAGCGCCGAGTACGCGACGTTGAGATTTCCGTTTCGCCAGTACACCCAGGCCGCGAGCGCGCCCACCGGAAGCAGCAGGGCGCCGAGCGAGGTGCCCACGGCCGCGTGCTGCTTGAAGCCGAACAGGATCACGAGCGCGGGAACGATGATCAGGCCCCCGCCGATACCGAACATGCCGGCGAGCACGCCGGCGGCCACGCCCACCAACACGAGTCCCGCGATCTGCATCAGGCCTCCTTCGCGCCGCCTCCCGAGACGGCGAGCCCCGTGTCCCGCGCCTCGGCCCCGGCGCGAATCTCGAGAGCGACCTCGGGCGCGTTGGTCGTGATCGACGCCACGCCCGCGGCCAGCAGCCGTCGGATCTCGTCCGGCTCGTCCACGGTCCAGGGGTGCACCGAGAGGCCCGCGGCCGCGGCCTGCGAGAGAAGGGCGGGGGTGACGAGGTCGCGCCGCGGCCCGACCGCGTCGACCGGCGGGAAGAGCGGCGTCGGCTGACCGGAGCCCGGCATTGCCACGGGGTGGTCGAAGAGATAGCTCGAGGCGATGTCCGGAGTCGTCTCGCGCATGCGCTTCAGGAACTCCGCGTCGAAGGAGGCAACCAGGCACCGCTCGACGACGCCGTAGGACTGCGCCAGCTTCACGACGCGCCGCGCCATCGTGCCCGACTGCATCCCGGGGGAGCTCTTGACCTCCACCACGTAGCGCATCGCGGGGCCGTACCGGTGGAAGACGTGCTCGAGCTTCGGAATTCGGAACTCGCCGAGCTCGGACGGGATCACGAGCCTCTCGATCTCGCGCCAGGTGAAGCTCTTCACCGGGATCCGCTGGGTGCCGAGAAGGACGTCCTCGTCGTGGAAGAGAACGGCTTCGCCGTCGCGGGTCTGGCGCACGTCGAACTCGACGGCGTCGGCGCCGAGGCTCTCGGCAAAGTCGAGGCTCTCGATCGTGTTCTCACGGGCGCGGCGGGGGGCCCCGCGGTGACCGACGATCCAGGTCGCGTGCGGCTGCCTCCAGATGCTCATGGCGGGCCGCATTATGCGCCGACCGGTCGGCCCGCTTCCGCGAGGATCGAGTCGAGCGCCGCCTCCGGGTCCGGCGCCGCGGTCACCGCTCGGCCGATGACGAGCAGATCCGCCCCGGCAGCCAGCGCCGCGGCCGGAGTCGCGACCCGCTTCTGGTCCTGCAGGTCGGACCCGGCCGGCCGGATCCCGGGCACCACCGTCAAGAAACCCGGGCCGCAGGCGCCGCGAATCGCCGGAAGATCCGCTGCGGAGCAGACGACGCCATCCAGGCCGCACTCCTGCGCGAGCCGGGCGAGCCGCCGCGCGATCCCCTCGGGATGGCCCGCCATCGGCAGGTCCGCGAGGCCCCGCGCGTCGAGCGAAGTCAGGAGCGTGACGGCGATCAGCTTCTCGAGCCCGGCCCGGGCCGCGGCCTCGCGCGCCGCCTCGAGCATGGCGCGCCCGCCGGAAGCGTGGACGTTGACCATCGCGGCGCCCGAACGCGCGGCCGAGGCGACAGCCCCTGCAACGGTCGCCGGGATATCGTGGAGCTTCAGGTCCAGAAAGATCTTCGCGCCCCCCGAGGAGGCGGCGGTCTCGGCCACGAGCGCGGGCCCCTCGGCGACGAACGCCTCGAGACCGATCTTCATCCAGCCGACGCGGCCCGCGAAGCGGCGCGCGGTCCCGAGGACCTCGGCGCGCGTCGGGAAGTCGAGCGCGAGGCAGATCCGTGAGGCGCTCATCCCTCGGCTCCCGCCTCTCCCCCGAATTTCCCGGCGCGGTGGGCGCGCCCGATGAGCGCGCCGACGGTCGTCTGCTTCGCTTCGCAGTACGACGCGAGCTCGTCCACGAGCCTCCCCGACACCCCCGGCTCCTTGAAGTTGGCCGTGCCCACCTGGACGGCCGTCGCCCCGGCCGCGAGGAACTCGAGAACGTCCGAGAGGTCCGAGATCCCCCCGATCCCCATGAGCGGCGTGTCCGGCAGAGCCTTGTGTACCTGGTAGACCATCCGGACGGCAAGCGGCCGTATCGCGGGGCCGGACAACCCTCCGGTGCCGAAGGAGGTCCGGGGCTTTGCCGTCTCCGGATCGATGACCATACCGACGAACGTGTTCACGAGGGACAGGATGTCGGCGCCGCCCTCGCGCGCCGCGCGTGCTGACTCGACGAGGTCAGGCGCATTGGGCGAGAGCTTGACGATGAGCGGCCGCTGCGTTGCGGCGCGGACCTTTCTGACGAGCGAGCGCGTCAGCTCCGGCGAGTTGCCGAAGAGCATCCCGCCGCGCTCGACGTTGGGGCACGAGATGTTCAGCTCCACCGCCGCCAGCCCTTCGACGCCCTCGAGCGCGCCCACGAGGGTGACGTAGTCCTCCTCCAGGTCCCCCCAGACGTTGGCGATCACGGTCGCGCCCAGCGCGCGGAGCTTCGGCAACTTCTCCTCGAGGAACGCCCGGACGCCCACGTTCTGCAGGCCGATCGCGTTCAGCATCCCGGCCGGCGTCTCGCAGATGCGCGGCGGCGGGTTGCCGGCGTGGGGATTCAACGACAGCCCCTTCGTGCACAGGCCGCCGATCCTCGAGAGATCCACGAAGTCGGTGAACTCGAGGCCGTACCCGAACGTGCCGGAAGCGGTGGTGATCGGGTTCCGGAGCTCGAGGGGACCGAGCCGCACCGCGAGGCTCATGGAATCGCGCATTCGATCACGACCCCGATCATGCCCACGCGATCTTTTCCGGCGACAGGATGGGGCCCTCGCTGCACGAGACGATGAACGGCTTCTCGGTCCCGGGGATGACGCACCCGAGGCAGGCGCCGAACCCGCAGCCCATCTCGGCCTCGGTCGAGAACTCGGACGCCACGCCGGCGCGTCCGACGACCCTGGCCAACACCGCAAACATCGGCATCGGGCCGCACGCGAAGACGCGGGTATAGCGCGCTCCGGATGTGATCCGCCGCACCAGGGCCTCGGTCACGAATCCCTTCTCCCCCAGCGAGCCGTCGTCGCTCGTCAGGATCGTCTCGCCTGGGACGAGGCCGTCGAAGCGGGCGCGGATCGAGAGCTCCCTCGCGTTTCGCCCGCCGAGGTAGAAGTCGACGGCGACGCCGGCCGACCGCAGGGCGGAGAGCAGCAGCGGGAAGGGTGCCGCGCCGATGCCCCCGGCGACGATCGCCACCCGCGCGCCCCGCGGCAGATCCTCGACCGTGAACGCGTTGCCGAGGGGACCCAGGAGGCGCGCCGGCGAGCCCTCGCGGAGCTCTTCGAGCGCAGCCGTGCCCGGACCGATCGTCTTCACCAGGAACTCGACCGTGCCGGCTGCCTCGTTCCGGTCAGCGACCGAGTACGCGCGGCGCAGGTACGGGCGCAGCCGACCCGGAACGTCCAGCATGGCGAACTGTCCGGGGTGGATCGCTCGGGCGAGCTCCGGGCAATGAAAGCTGACTGAAAAGAGGCCGGGCGAGAATGTCTGGCGCCGGAGGAGCGTCGCTCGGTGGTCGGCCTTCACCGAGAGGGCATTCTATGCGAGTCGGGAGTTGGGAGCCGGGAGGGATTCAAACTTCCAGGATGACCAGGCCGTCCTTGTTCTCGTCGAGGCGGCGCGCCTTCTCGACGCACTTCTCGCAGAGGGGTCTTCCGTGAAGCTCTCCGCCCGGGCGGGCGTAGCTGCCGCAGCCGTGGCAGCGTCGCAACGCCCGGTGATGGGCATTCACGTCGACCGCCGCCTGGGCTTCTCGCTTGATCATCGACAGGGCTCCTTTCAGCGGGCGCGAATCGAGAGAGCTCGACGCGTACCCCAACCGTAAACACTCACTGCGCACCACTTATCCGCGCGGCGCGGCCGGCCGAGTGTCGCCTCGCGGCGGACTCAGTCCTCTTGCGAGGTCAGAACGCGGCGACCCGGTCGAGAGCCTTCCGGACGTGCGAGGCCTGCGGAAGGATGAAGTCCTCGACCCGAGGTTGATAGGCGACGAAGGTGTCCGTCGCCGCCACGCGCTCCACCGGCGCATCGAGATACGTGAACAACTCCGAAGAGATTCGAGCGGCGATCTCCGCGCCGTATCCCCAGGAGATCGGGTCTTCGTACACGACGAGGGCCCGGGCGGTCTTCTTCACCGACTCGGCAATCGTATCCCAATCGTAGGGATTGAGGCTTCGCAGGTCCAGGATCTCGACAGACTTGCCTGTCTCTTCCGCGAACGCCCTGGCCGCCTGCCACGAGCGGTAGACCGTGGCGCCGTAGGTGACGATCGTGACGTCGGAGCCTTCCTGGACCACGGACGCCTTCCCGAACGGGACCATGTAGTCCGGTCCCGGGTAGACGCCCTTGTTGTGCGTCTGCCGGTACAGGTGCTTGTGCTCGAGGAACAGCACCGGGTCGTCGCAGCGGATCGCCGTCCGCAGAAGGCCGTTCGCGTCGAGGGCGTTCGAGGGCATGACGACCCGCAGCCCCGGGTTGTGCGTCATCAGAACCACGCCGGACTGCGAGTGGTAGACAGCCCCACCGCCGATGTAGCCGCCGATCGCGGCGCGGATGACGACCGGGCAGGAGAACGTGTTTCCCGAGCGCCAGCGCAGGTTGGAGAGCTCGTTTCGAATCTGCATGTACGCCGGCCAGATGTAGTCGTAGAACTGGATCTCGACGACGGGCTTCAATCCGCGGATCGCCATGCCGATCGCGCGGCCGACGATGTTCGCCTCGGCGAGCGGGGAGTTGAACACGCGGTCGCCGCCGTAGAGGCGCTGGAGCCCCGCGGTGACCTTGAAGACTCCCCCCTTGCCCTTGCACTCGGCGAGCACGGCTTCGCGGGAGGCGTCGGCGACATCCTCGCCGAAGCACACGATGCGCGGGTCGCGTTTCATCTCGTCGCGCAGGCAGGCGGTCAAGAGATCCACCATCGTCGTCGGCTGCGCGCCCTCGGCGGGCGCCGGCGGCGTCGAGAAGGCCGGGCCCGTCGGATCCACGTCCGGCGAGTAGACGAAGTCGAGGGCGGATTCGGGCTCCGGGAGCGGGGCCGCCAGCGCGCGATCGGCCGCTTCGTTGATTTCGGCCTCGACCTCCGCGTGCAGCTTCTCGAGCTCCGGCTCCGTCAGGAGCCGCTCCTCGAGCAGGAACCGGGAGAGGCGGCGCACCGGGTCGCGTTCCATGTCTCGGTCGCGCTCGGCCTTGGGGCGATAGGCCGCCTCGTCGTCGGAGAGGGAGTGGCTGTACGGGCGGATCACGTGGGCGTGCACCAGCGCGGGCCCCATGCGCTTGCGGCAGTACTCGGTCGCGTACCGGAGGGCGTCGTAGGACTCGAGGAAGTCCGTCCCGTCCACCTCCGTGACGAAGAGGTTCGGGTAGTTGCGGACGAGCTTCGAGATCGAGCCGCCGGGCGTGTTCACCTCGACCGGGACCGAGATCGCGTACCCGTTGTCCTCGATGAGAAACAGGACCGGCAGTTTCAGGTTGCTCGCGGAGGAAATGGCCTCCCAGAACTCGCCTTCCGACGTCTGGCCCTCGCCTCCCGAGACGTACGCGACCTCGTCCTTCTCAAAGCCCCCCTTGGCGGCGAGCTCGGCGATCCGGCTCTTCCTCCACCCGCCTTCGGCGGCTCCGACGGCGTGGAGGAACTGGGTCCCCGTGCAGGAGGACTTCGAGATGATGTTCAGCCTCTGGTGCCCCCAGTGCGCGGGCATCTGGCGTCCCGCCGAGGCCGGGTCGTCTTTGGCCCCGACCGACTGCAGGAACATCTCGTAAGGGGTTACCCCGAGCTGCAGGATCAGGGCCCGGTCCCGGTAGTAGCAGTCGAACCAGTCGTAGCCGGGCTTCAAGACCATCCCGGCGGCCGTGCAGACCGCCTCGTGGCCCACGCTGTTGATTTGAAAGTAGATCTTGTTCTGGCGCTTGAGCTGGATCTCTTTGTCGTCGAACCGCCGGGAGAGGTAGATGTTGCGGTAGGCGGCAACGAGGGCGCTGGAATCGAGGCCTCGATATTTGTCGGTTTGGACCTCGGTTGCCATCGCGCCTCCGGCGGCGAATATACCAAAGGGATCGCGGAGACTCGTCCGGGCGGGCCCGGCTTGGTTGTGGACCGGCGGGAGGGAGGGAGGCTTAAAAGAGGCGGAAAAGGCCCCAGAGCTCGAGGGCCGCCAGGCCGAGTGTGAAGACGAGAAACACGACCGCCTTCACGTCCAGCCTCGGATTCGACTGCAACTCTCCCATTGCCACGCCTTCTCGATTAGCAGAACTTGTGCCACTCACAGAGGTTACGAGCGGAACGGTGAAAACGTTTACCGCCGCGCCTTGTTATGCTTCACGACCCATGAGCGCGACCGAGGGAATCCCGTCCTACCCGTCGATTCCGCAGCGGCCGGCTCCGCCGGATCTCTCGTCGATCGATCCGCGCCTCGACCTCGAAAAAGCGATCCTGGAGCTGAAGCGACAAAAAAACGCGGTGCTTCTGGCCCATTACTACCAAGAAGAGGCTATCCAGGATCTGGCCGACTTCGTGGGCGACTCCCTCGATCTCTCCCGGAAAGCGCAGGCGAGCGACGCGAAGATCATCGCGTTCGCGGGTGTCCGATTCATGGCGGAGACCGCCAAGATTTTGAATCCGACTCGGAAAGTCGTACTGCCGGACTACGAGGCGGGCTGCTCGCTCGAGGATTCCTGCCCCCCCGAGGCGTTCCGGGCCTGGCGGCAGCAGCACCCCGGCGCCGTGTCGCTGACGTACATCAACTGCTCCGCCGCCGTAAAGGCGCTCTCGGACATCATCGTAACCTCCTCGAACGCCGAGGCGATCGTCCGGTCGATCCCCGCGGACAAGGAGATCCTCTTCGCGCCGGACAAGCACCTGGGTGCCTTCCTGTCGAAGACCCTCGGCCGGGAAATGACCCTGTGGCCAGGCACCTGCATCGTGCACGAGCAGTTTTCGGAGCGCGAGATCCTGAAGCTCAAGGCCAGGCACCCCGACGCGAAGCTCGCCGCGCACCCCGAGTGCCCGGAGGCGATCTTGAAGTACGCCGACCACGTCGGCTCGACCCGGTCGATCCTGAGCTACGTGACGACCGCCCCCGGCAAGACCTTCCTCATCGCGACCGAGGAAGGGATCATCCACCAGATGAAGAAGCTCGCGCCCGACCGGGAGTACATCCCTGTTCCGCCCGACAACGGATGCCGCTGCAACGAGTGTCCGTTCATGAAGCTGAACACGCTCGAGAAACTCTACCTGTGTCTCCGCGACGAGCGGCCCGAGATCATCCTGCCCGAGGAGCTGCGGAAGGCCGCCGAGAAGCCGCTCCTGCGGATGCTCGAGCTGTCGTAGGACGGGTGACACCGGTGGTATAACCGGTTATACTTTCACCATGAAGACGGCCATTTCGATCCCCGATCCCCTCTTCGCCGAGGCCGAGGCCGTCAGGCGCAAGCTCAAGGTCTCTCGCAGCGCGTTCTATGCCTCCGCCGTTCGGGCGCACGTGACCCGGCGCAAGCGCTCGGAGATCACCGAGAGCCTGAACCGGGTCTATGCGAAGGAGTCTTCGAGGCTGGATCCCGCCCTCGAGGCGATGCAGTTCGCTTCGTTGCCCTACGAGAAGTGGTAGCACGGCGAGGGGAGATCTGGTGGGCCGATCTGCCTCGCCCGACCGGCTCCGGCCCTGGCTACCCCAGACCGGTTCTCGTCGTGCAATCCGACTCTTTCAACGATAGCGGCGTGTCGACCGTCGTGGTGGTGGCGCTGACCTCCAACACGCGCCTCGCTCTGGCCCCCGGCAACGTCGCCATCTCGCGGAGGAATTCCGCGCTTCCCAGGCCATCCGTGGCCAACGTCTCTCAAGTGCTATCGCTCGACAAGAGTCTTCTCCGAGAGAAGGTCGGGACACTTCCGAAAGAGATCCTCGAACGGGTCGATGCGGGACTACGTCTCGTTCTGGCTCTGTAGCCCCGCCACCCACCTCAGGTCCTGGCGCCGTGGCGGTCTTCAGGCCGGCACTTCGCATATCCTCCGCCGCAATGGAGCACTTGTCCGGCAAGGAGTTGGACGACTGCCTGCGGCGCTTCCTCGCGGAGGACATCGGGCGGCGCGACGTCACGACGGAGACGACGGTTCCCGAGGGCACGCGCGCCCGGGGCGAGCTCGTGGCGAAATCCGAGTGCGTCGTTTCGGGGCTGCCCCTGGCACGGCGCGTTTTCGAGCTCCTCGATCCGAAGATCTCCTGGGAGGAAGCCGTAGCCGCCGGCGCAAAGGTCACCGCTTCGACCACGCTCGCGCGCCTCTCCGGCCGGGCGCGGGCGATGCTGACGGCGGAGCGCGTGGCCCTGAATCTCCTCCAGAGGATGTGCGGCATCGCGACGGCGACGCGGCGCTTTGCCGACGCCCTCGCCGGCACGTCCTGCCAGGTGCTCGACACGCGTAAGACGGCCCCGGGCCTGCGCGCCTTCGACCGCCAGGCCGTGCGGGACGGGGGAGGGACGAATCACCGGTACGATCTCTCCGAGATGGTCCTCATCAAGGACAACCACCGGCGCCTGGCCGGGGGGGTGGCGCGGGCGATCGCCCTGGCGCGCGCGGGGGCCTCCCCGGGACTGCGCATCGGGACCGAGGTTGAGACCGAGGCGGAGCTGCGCCAGGCGCTGGAGGCCGGGGCGGACTGGATCCTCATCGACAATCAGGCGCCGGAGACGGTCTCCCGCTGGTGCGCGATCACTCGCGCGACTCCGAAGCCCCCCTTTCTCGAGGCCTCGGGCAACATGCGCTTGAACACCGTGCGCGCCTACGCCGAGGCCGGGGCCGACGCGGTCTCGGTCGGAGCCCTCACACACTCGGTCAGGGCGGCCGACGTTTCGCTCGAGCTGTTTACCGAATGAGCGTCGCATGAGCATCGAGGCGACCGACGTCCTCGTGCTCGGCACCGGAGTCGCCGGCTGCGCCGCGGCGCTTTCGGCCGCGCGCGGCGGCGCGGCGGTAACGGTCGTCACGCGGGCCGAGGAGGCGCGCGAGTCCAACACCCTTTACGCGCAGGGCGGCATCGTCGGGCGCCCGGAGGGCGACACCCCCGAGAAGCTCGCGGCCGACATCGCGCGCGCCGGCGACGGGCTCTGCTCTCCGGAGACCGTGGCCCTGATCGCGCGGGAAGGGCCGGATCTCGTCCGCAGGCTCCTGATCGACGAGCTGCAGGTCCCCTTCGACCGCGAGGGCGCCGACTTCCACTGGACGCTCGAAGGCGCGCACTCGGTGCCGCGCGTCCTGCACGTCAAGGACGCGACGGGCGCTCCGATCGAGCGGGCGCTGATCGACGCCTGCCGGAACGAGAAGAACATCCGGTGGCTGCTCGAGACGACCGCCGTCGACCTGCTGACGCTGTCGCACGACTCGACCGACCCGACCGACCGCTATCATGCGCCCGCCGTGATCGGCGCGCACCTGCTGGAAAGGAAGAGCGGTGCCGTCACGCCGCACCTGGCCCGCGAGACGATCCTCGCGACCGGCGGGCTCGGGCAGGTCTATCTTCACACCACCAACCCCTCCGGCGCCCGGGGCGACGGCTTCGCGATGGCGCGCCGCGCCGGAGCGCGGCTGCTGAACCTCGAATACGTGCAGTTCCACCCCACCGCCCTCGTCCACGCCCGGGGCCGGCTGCTGCTCACGGAAGCGCTCCGCGGAGAGGGCGCGCGCATCACCAGCGTCTCGGGCCGCCCCTTCTTGAACGAGTTCCACCCGGACGGAGAGCTCGCGCCCCGCGACGTCGTCGCGCGGGCGATCCACCAGCGCATGCTCGAGAAGGACGAGCCGTACGCGCTTCTCGACATCTCGCACAAGAACCCCGAGTGGATCCGCGGGCGCTTCCCCGGGCTCGTGCAGCGCTGCCTCGAATACGGCTTCGACCTGACGGCCGGCCCGGTCCCGGTCGTCCCGGCCGCCCACTACGCGTGCGGGGGCGTGGCGGTCGACGCCAACGGGCGCACCACGCTCGGCCACCTGCGCGCCGTCGGCGAGGTTTCCTGCACGGGCGTGCACGGCGCCAACCGGCTGGCCTCGACCTCGCTCCTCGAGGGGCTGCTATGGGGCTGGCGCGCCGGCAAGGCGGCCGCCCGCGAGGCCGAGCGCACGCGCGAGCGCCCGCTGCCCGAGGTCCGGCCGTGGCAGCCGGAGAACGAGCCCGTGGACCCGGCGCTCATCGCCCAGGACTGGATGGTCATCCGCCACACCATGTGGAACTACGTGGGCCTGCTGCGCTCCGAGAGGCGGCTCGACCGCGCGGGAAGGATCCTCGGGGAGCTGCAGGACGAGATCGAGAACTTCTACCGCCGGGGCACCATGTCGGACGCGCTGCTGGGCCTGCGCAACGGGGTCCAGACGGCGCTCGCCATCCACCGCGCCGCCTCGGACAACCGTGTGTCGAAGGGATGCCACTACCGTGAGAACGGGGGCCGGGAGCCTCTTGGTATAGTTCCCCGGCCATGAGCGTTCTTTACCTGGCTTTTGAGACCGACGAGCGGACCACGCGCCACGCCCGTCTCCAGAAGAGCGGCGCCCACGTGGTCGTCGCCGAACCCCGCTGGCCGGGCTTCTTCGAGCTCGCCAAGCGCGAGAAGCCCTACGCCATTGCGATCGACTTCTCGCAGGCTCCGTCCCACGTCCTGGAGACTGCGGACTACATGTCCAAGGCCAAAGAAACCAAGGACGTGGCCCTCTTCCTGCTGCGGATTCCGCGCGACCGGCTCGAGGCCGTCCAGAAGCGGCTTCCCCAGGCCACGATCACCACGGAGGCGGAGCTCTCGGGCAAGCTCGCCGAGATCGAGCGCGAAGCCCAGGCCCGGGCGCTCCAGAAGAAGGAAGCCGCCGCCGCGGCCAAGAAGGCCGCGCGCGCGGCCAACGCCGCCGTCAAGGCGGCCGCGGCCGGAAAGCTCCGGCCCGCTCCGCCGGTCAAGGCCAAGCCCGCCGCGAAGGCGAAACCGACTCCGCCGCCGGCGAAGAAGAAGGCGGCCAGGAAGCCCCCGGCCGCCGCGAAGAAGTCTCACCCGAAGAAAAAGAAATAACGAGGAGACGAGGATGCCCGGATTCAGCCGCGAAGAGCTGCGGACGTACGCCCGCGACAAGCGCAAGGAATACGAGGGCGTTCTCGAGAGGATCGTCGAGATCCCTTCGGTTTCGGTCGACCCCGTGTACAAGCCCGACGTGCACCGCGCGGCGGAGTACGCTGTCGGGCTGCTCGAGTCCTTCGGAGCGAAGGCCAGGCTCTACGAAACGAAAGGACATCCGCTCGTCTACGGCCGCTTCGACAAGGGTCCCGCCTACCCGACCGTGACGGTCTACAACCACCTCGACGTCCAACCCGCCGAGGGGCCCGACTGGAAGACCGCCCCCTTCGAGTTCATCCGCGAGGGCGACAAGTACCGCGGGCGCGGAACGACCGACGACAAAGGGCCGGCCATCACCGCGCTCTTCGGCGCGCGCTACGCGGTCGAGCAGGGCGTCCCGCTCAACGTCCACTTCCTCTGGGAGCTGGAGGAAGAGATCGGCAGCCCGCACTTCGAGACCACGATCCGCGCCAACGCGAAGGAGTTCGCCACCAATTCGGTCGTCGTCTCGGACACCGTCTGGGTCTCGCGCTCGCGGCCGGCCTGCCCGGCGGGACTGCGCGGCCTGCAGGGTTTCCGCTTCGAGCTGCAGACGGGAGAGACGGATCAGCACTCGGGAACCGCCGGCGGCGCCGCCCGCAACCCGGTGACCGAGATCTGCAACGTGATCGCCGAGTGCGTGGACGGCAAGACCGGCCGGGTCAAGATCCCCGGCTTCTACAAGGACGTCGTCGCGCCCACGAAGAAGGAGCTGGAGGACCTGAAGAACTGCGGATTCACCGTCAAGGACTTCAAGCGGGACCACCTCTTCCGGTCCCTCCGCGTGAACGACGCCCTCGAGGTCATGAAGCGCATCTGGATGATGCCGACCTTCGAGGTCCACGGCATCGCGGGCGGCTACCAGGGCCCGGGCGTCAAGACGATCATCCCGCCGAAGGCCACGGCCATCGTGTCCTGCCGGCTCGTGCCCGACATGGACCCGAAGAAGATCGTGAAGCTTGTCAGGGACTTCGTGAAGGCGAAGAACCCCGATGTGAAGGTTTCCGCCGAGCACGAGCTGCCGGCCTACTCGGGCAAGACGACGGGGCCGCACGCCGACGCGATCCGCGGCGCGATGAAGTTCGCCTTCGGCAAGGAGCCGGTGTTCGTGCGCGAGGGCGGCTCGATCGGGGCCGTGCTCTCCATGGAGCGGGTCCTGAAGAGCCCCGTCTTCTTTCTCGGGCTCTCGCTTCCCGAGCACGGCTACCACGCGCCCAACGAGAACTTCGACTGGCCGCAGGCCGAGGGCGGCATGGCGGCGTTCGCGGATTACTTCCGCAGGCTGGCGGAGCTGCGCAAGTAATCGGAGCCGGGAGACCAGAATGACTCGTCGCGTCGCTCGGCGTCTTTCCCGGCTCGCGCTTCTCCTGCCGCTTCTCACCGGCGCCCCGCTCTTCGCCGCCGACCCTCCGCGCGCCGACGCGCTTCACGGAGAGCTCCAGCGCATCTTCGCGAAGAAGGAGTACGAGGCGAAGAAGTTCGGGCCCTCGCGCTGGACCGACGGCGGCAAGTCCTTCACGACGGCCGAGCCGTCCGCCGCGGTCTCGGACGCTTCCGACGCCAAAGAAATCAAAGACATCGTTCGCTACGACGCCGCGACCGGGGCGCGCCGGGTCGTCATCCCGGCCGCGAGCCTCGTTCCCGAGCCGGGCGGGAAGCCGCTCGTGGTCGAGGACTACGCCTGGTCCGAGGACGGCGCGAAGCTCCTGCTCTTTGCCAACACGAAGAAGGTCTGGCGGCAGAATACACGCGGCGACTACTGGCTCCTCGAGACGGCGGGCGCCCGGCTCCGCAAGCTCGGCGCGGGCCTGCCCGAATCCACCCTCATGTTCGCCAAGTTCTCGCCGGACGGAACGCGCGTCGCGTACGTCCAGAAGAACGACCTCTACGTCGAAGACCTGGCGAGCGGAAAACTCACCCGCCTGACCTCCGACGGCTCGGCGACGATCGCCAACGGCACCTCCGACTGGGTCTACGAGGAGGAGTTCGACCTGCGCGACGGTTTTCGCTGGAGCCCGGACGGCCGGGACATCGCCTTCTGGCGCTTCGACGCGAGCGGCGTGGGAGAGTTCGCGCTCATCAACGACACGGACACGCTCTACCCCGTCGTCACGAAGATCCCGTATCCCAAGGCGGGCACCGGCAACTCAGAGGTGAAGATCGGCATCGTCGGCGCCTCCGGCGGCCCTCCCCGCTGGGTGGATCTGCCAGGCGACGCGCGCAATACCTACGTGCCCCGCATGGAGTGGGTCGACGCGGGAGAGATCGTCCTGCAGCAGTTGAACCGCTTGCAGAACGCCGTCGACGTGTGGCTCGCCGACGCGAAAACCGGCAAGGCGCGGCGGATGCTGCACGACGAAGACCAGGCCTGGCTCGACGTTGTCGACGCGTGGCAATGGCTCCCCGGAGGCGAACTGCTCTGGGTCAGCGAGCGGCACGGCTGGCGGCATGCCTACGCAGCTCCCCGCGACGCCACGCCGATGCGGCTGCTGACGCCCGGGAACTTCGACCTCCTGACCGTGGAGGGATTGGACGAGGAGGGCGGGTTCCTCTACTTCATCGCGTCGCCCGACGACGCCACACGGCGCTATCTCTACCGCGCGCGCCTCGACGGAAAGGGAACGCCCGAGCGCCTGACTCCCGCGAACGCCCCGGGAACGCACGCCTACAAGATCTCGCCGGACGGCCGCTTCGCGATCCACACCTTCTCGACTCTGGACCGTCCACCCGTCACCGACCTCGTGCGCCTGCCCTCTCACCAGGTCGTGCGTGTGCTCGAGGACAACCGGGAGCTCGCCGCGAGGGTCGCGCCGCTGACGCGGCCGGCGACCGAGTTCTTCCAGGTCTCGATCGGCGGCGGCGTCACGCTCGACGGCTGGATGATGAAGCCGAAGACCTTCGATCCCGCCCGGAAGTACCCCCTCCTCATGTACGTCTACGGAGAGCCGGCGGGCGTCGAGGTCGTGGACGCCTGGAAGGGAGACCGGCACCTCTTCCACCGGGCCCTGACGGACGCCGGGTACTTCGTCGCGTGCATCGACAACCGGGGCACGCCGGCGCCGAAGGGGCGCGCCTGGCGAAAGATGATCTACGGCGAGGTCGGGGTTCTCGCGACGGCGGAGCAAACGGCCGCTGTCAAGGCGCTGCTCGCCTCGCGGTCCTACCTCGACCCGGCGCGCGTGGCCTCGTGGGGCTGGAGCGGGGGCGGCTCGATGACGCTGAACCTCCTCTTCCGCTCGCCCGACCTCTACAAGGTCGGCATGTCGGTTGCCCCCGTCCCCGATCAAACGCTCTACGACACGATCTATCAGGAGCGCTACATGGGGTTGCCGCAGGAGAACGCGGAGGGCTACCGGAAAGGCTCCCCCATCACCTACGCGGAAGGGCTTCGGGGCAAACTCCTCCTCGTCCACGGCTCCGGCGACGACAACGTCCACTACCAGGGCACCGAGAGACTGATCAACCGGCTGGTCGCGCTCGACAAGCAGTTCGATTTCCTCGTCTACCCCAACCGCACCCATGCGATCAAAGAGGACGAAGGGACGTCGCTGCACCTGCACGCGCTTCTGGCGCGCCACCTGATGGCGAACCTGCCCCCGGGACCGAAGTAGCCGCTCAGTCCTGCGAGAAGCCCAGGAGCTTCCGGAAGAAGCCGCGCTTCTCCCCCTCCTGGCGGAGGATCAGAGTCTCGAGCTCGCCCCGGTCAAAGAAGATCCCTTCGCAGTCCGGGCACTTCTCGACCTCGACGTTCGCGATCGTCTCCACGAGCATGTCGGCGCCGCACTTGGGGCACTTGCGCCAGTGGGCCTGGCGGCGCGCTTGCGTCGCCTCGCTCTGCCGGGCCTGCTCCGCCGCCTCCCGCTTCTTCCGGGCGCCCTCGAGCATCGCGGCTTCGTTCTGCTTGAACCAGCCGTCCTCGCGGCTCTTCCGGACCTCTTCGCTGTCGAATGCCATCAGCGGATCCTAGCAGGCTGCTGAAAGCCGTGAACCACTCTTCGCTCCCGTCGAGCGCGTCGAGCGCCCTAAAAACGTCAATCAGCGCCCGGAGCCCCGCTTCTTCGGCAGCAGCCGGTAGCCGGCGAGCATCCGCTCGATCTTCCGGCGCGTGTCGTCGCGGACCGGAACCAGGGGCAGCCGCAGCGTCTCGCCGCACTTCTTCATGAGGGCGAGCGCGCACTTGACCGGGGCCGGGTCGGATTCCCAGGAGTTCATCTCCATCAGCGGCTCGTATTTCTTCTGGAGCTCCAACGCCGCGTCGCGGTGATCTTCCAGCGCGGCGCGCACAAGAGCCGCCATCTCCTTCGGGATCTCGTTGGCGGCGACGGAAATCAGCCCGCGGGCGCCGAGCGCGACCAGGGCCAGAGCGGTGGCATCCACGCCGGAAAAGACCGCGAAGCCCTCGGGAAGCCCCGCCATCAGCCGGGCGACCTTGCCGAAGTCGGAGGACGCCTCCAGGAGGCCCGCGACGTGGGGAATCTCTGCGAGGCGGAGGATCGTCTCGACGTCCAGGTCGAGGCCCGTGCGCGAGGGCACGTTCGAGACGAGGATCGGAAGGTCCGTCGCGTCGGCGATCGCCGAGAAGTGGCGCAGGAGGCCGGCCGGGCTCGGCTGGTTGTACATCGGCGTGACCGAGAGGATGCCGTCCGCGTGCACCGCCGCGGCATCGCGGGCCCAGAAGACCGCGCGCGCCGTGTGGTTGCCGCCGGCGCCCGCGATGACCGGTACGCGCCCGTTGGCGGCGCGGACGACGGTGGCCGTGGCCGCCTTGCGTTCGTCGCGGGACAGGGTGGACGACTCGCCGGTCGTGGCTCCGCACACCAGGAAATCGATACCCTGGCCGATCTGCCACTCGACGAGCTCCTCGATCGCCCCGAAGGCGATCCGTCCCCGATCGTCGAACGGCGTCACGAGAGTGGTGCCGCACCCTCTCCAGTCGACCGCCTTTGCGCTGCTCTTCACGAGACCTCCTCCACGGGGCGTCCTTGCCGAAGTGCCGGGTTGCGGGCACCAACCGTATAATCGTTTCGCATCCGGGATCGAGAGGAAAAACCGTGAACGCCCCGACCGCAGGCCCGCGTTGCCCGCGCTGCCGCCGCCCCGTGGCGGCATGGCGGCTGAACCATTGCGTCTATTGCGGCGAGACCTTTCCGGCCGAGCTCAAGGAGGGTTTCGCCGAGCCCGAAGCGCTGAAGTGGATCGAGCGTCCCGCGCTCCCGGTCGACCTGACGAAGAAGCTCGAGATGATGAAGGTCGTCCCGCAGGAAGCCGGAAAAAAGTCCCGCTCGCTCGTGACGATCGCGGGCCTTCTGTCGGTGCCCATCTTCGCCGCGGTCTTCTACCTGACCTGGACCCTGATCCGGCAGCTCTCCCCCGTCTCGGGAATCCTGATCGCGATCGCCGGCATCGGCATCGTCGCCTACCTCATCTGGACCGTCTGGAAGGCCCGGTAGGGGGGGTCGGGTCTTCATTCTTCGGGATTTCAGGAACGAACTTGCTGGAGCGATGACCCGACTGAAATCCGAAGAATGAAGACCTGACCCCCTAGTCGCCCTAGTCGAACAGCGACCGCTTCGGCTCCTCCGGGATGGCGATGCCGAGCTCCTTCGCCAGCGCGCGGATGGTCAGCGGGGCGCACCCTTCAGAGCGGTTGTTGACCAGGACGAACGCGTCGGCGCCCGCGGCGGTGATGTGCCGGATGAGGCGGACGAGGTCCCGCCGCATGTCCTCGCGCGGAGCCTGGACGCGGTCGTAGGGGCGGAAGCGCGCGACCGCCTGTTCGTAGGGAACCCCCGGCGGGACCAGAATCCGCGCCACCGCGAAGTCCGCCGGCAGGGGCTGCGCGGCCTCCCACTGTTCCAGGAGATCCGGCGTCCGCGTCCACCAGTTGAAGACGTGCGCGGCCCCCCGACGGCGGAGCACTTCGAAGTACTCCGGAACGAAGTACTCGGGCGTCCGGATTTCGACGGAAAAGCGGCGCCCTTCGGGCATCGCGCCGAGAAAGGCGTCGAGCCTCGCCAGAAACTCTGCGCGACGCGCGGGCGTGGGCTGCCGCTCGGTCGGGAACTCCAGTACGAACGGGCCCGTGTGGTCCGCAAACGCCTTTTCGTAGGCCGGCAGCACCTCTTGGCGAAACACGCGCGCGTCCAGGTACCGCGGGTTCTCCAGCCCGGCCCGCTCGCCGTGGCGCGGCAGCTCGGGAAACCGCGGCATCGTCAGCTCCTCCCAGACTTTCGACACGACCGGGAAGCCCGCCGGCAGGACCGCGGCGTACCGCGCGAGCTGAGTCTCCCCGGGGGGGCGGTAGAAGGTGAAGTCGAACTCGACCGTGCGAAACGGGGCGTACCGCGCGTACTCGCGCAGGCACTCCACCTTGAATCGCGACTCGCGGTAACGCTCGTGGTAGACGATGCCCTTCCAGCCTGCGTACGCGAAGCTCGCGGTCCCTAAGAGGATCTCGGCCATGGGGTCAGGTCTGGATTATGTCCATCGCCAAAGGCACATTACCCCGGTTGGACAAAATCCAGACCTGACCCCATTATGGGCCGGTGATCCCCCTGCGCGGACGCGCCGAGATCGCGGAGCGCCTGGAGCTATCCGCCGCCTCGCGCGTCCTGCTCGTCGACGCGCCTCCCGAATTCGAGGACGTCCTCCGGGGGGCGGCCGCGTCGGATCTCGAGATCCGGAACGTCGAGGCGCGGTCGATCCGCTCGGTGAAGGAGACCTTCGATCTGATGGTCCTCTGGCACGAGAGCCGCGTCGGCTCGCGCGCGCTCTTCGAGGCAGCTGTCAAGCGGCTCGAGCCGGGCGGACACCTGTGGGTCGTGACCGCGATGCGAAAGGTCCAGGGGTCGCGCACGCCCGCGATTCACCGGCTCGAGGCCCCTGATCTCGACAAGGCCTTCGCGAAACCGAAACTGAAGCGCGACCGGGAGGCCAGGCTGTCGGCCTGGCACGTCGCGTATCGGTTCGTCTACTCGACGTAGGGGAAGAAGCGACCGATCACCCGGAAGAATCGGCCGCTCGGCGGCTCGACCGTGAGCTGGCAGCGCGAGACCTCGAGGGTCGTCGAGAACGAGACGCCAGGTGCCGTGAGGCTGATGGGGTACTTCGTGCCGACCTTCAGGGGCGTGTCGAAGTCGAAGCGCACGCCCGTGGGAGAGACGTCCAGCACCTGCCGGGCCTTCTCCCAGCGAATCTTCAGCTCGTACTGGTCCGCCTTCAGCCTGCGGCCCGGGCGCGGCTCCTCGAGGGAGCTCGCCTTGCCGGCCGGTGGATCCGTCTTCCTCTCTGCCATCACGCTCCGGGGTATGACCGGGGGGTTAGCCTACTCTCGTTTCCCGTAGGGTTCAAAAATCGCGCCACCTCCAACCGCCCGACCGGCCCCCGGTATTTCCCCGTCCGCAGCACAAGGCCGTCGAGCCTCTCGAAAACAGCGCGCTGCAGCGTTGCGAAATCGATGTTCACGGGCTTTTTCGGGAGAGTGCACGAGTCTATCAAACGGACACTAGGCGAGGACGTCCCGGCGCACGAACACCGCGAACGCCGCGGCCAGGGCCGCGGCCGCCCAGGCCGCGAGCACCGCCACAGCCAGGCCGATCGTGAGGCCCGGGATCGGCGGCGGCGAGCCCGAGTAGTAGTCGGGCAGCGGCAGGTTCGTGACGAAGAGAAACTTCTGCGACTCCCACGAGGGCGCCAGCCGCGGCAGGATGCTCCCCGCGATCAGGGCGGCCACCATCGTCCCCATCGACGCCGCCGTCGACCGCAGCAGGACCGAGGTCAAGAGCGCGATCGCCCCGACGCAGAGCATCGCGAACCACGCCAGGCCGTAGACGAGGATCGTCTCCTTCCACAGCACGATCGACCGCACGGCGGTGGGATCGAACGTCTCGCCGCCTGCCCGGAAGCCCGTCAGAACCGGCGCCCCCCAGCCCGCGTACCCGTACGCGACGCCCCCGAAGAGATAGGCGACGATGCCGCCGAAGAGAACCGTGAGCGTGATCGCCAGCATGAGGGCCGCGAGCTTCGAGGAGAGCACGCGCGCGCGGCCCACGGGTCGCGTCAACAGAAGCTTGATCGTGCCCTGCTGGAACTCCGCCGACACGATGTCGGAGGCAAACACGATCGCCAGCAGCGGGAGCAGGAGGTAGCTCGACGCGTTGGCGAAGGCGCGGGCGAAGAGAGGGCCTGAGATGGCGTCGGGATTGATGTCCCGCTCGAGGTGATACTGCAGGCGCTGGAGCTCGAACCTCGCCCACCGCTGCGAGGAGGCCGGCATGCGCCCGCCGCGGAGCCAGTTCTGGATGTTGGCCATCCGCTCCTGCGTCTCGACGCGCCAGTCCTTCTTCATGAACCGGTCGCGGCCGCGGGACTGCGCGAACACGATCAGGCCGATCAGCGCCATCAGGATGAGCACGACGACGCGAAAGCGCCGCTGCCGGGCGATCTTCAGGATCTCGTTCTCGACCAGCCCCGGAAACCTCATACGGTCTCTCCTCCCGTGATGTCCAGGAACACCTCCTCGAGCGACGGGAGCGGCCGATCGACCGCATAGACGTCGCATCCGGCCTCGAGCAGCGCGCGCAGGGCCTCCGGAACCCTCTCCACGGCGACGCGCGCGATCACGATTCCCTCGGCGTCGCCGGCTTCGGTCTCCGCCGGGCCGAACGCCGAGAGAACCTCCGCGGCGCGGGCGGCTGGACGCGCGCGCACCCGGACGCGGTCGCTCGCGAGGCGGGCCAGCAGCTCGCGCACGGGGCCCGTCGCGAGCGTTTTCCCGCGGTGGATGATCGCCACCCGGTCGCACATCAGCTCGATCTCCGAGAGCAGGTGGCTCGACACGAAAACGGAAATGCCCCGCTCGGCCGCCAGATACCGGACGAGCTCGCGGATCTCCCGGATCCCGGCCGGATCGAGCCCGTTGGCCGGCTCGTCCAGGATGAGCACGTCCGGGTTGCCGAGAAGGGCCTGGGCGATCCCGAGGCGCTGCCGCATTCCGAGCGAATAGGTCGCGACCTTGTCGTCCAGCCGCTCCGAGAGCGCCACCATCCGCGCGAGCTCCGGAATCCGCTCGGCCGCGCCCGCGGGCAGCATGCGGGCAAAGTGGACGAGGTTCTCGCGCCCGGTCAGGTACCTGTAGAGGTCGGGCGACTCGACGATGCAGCCCACGTGGGCCATGGCCCGCACGAAGTCGTGGGCGAGGTCGAGGCCGCGGATGCGGACGCGGCCCCGGTCGGGCCGGGCGAGGCCCACGAGCATCCGGATCGTCGTGGTCTTGCCGGCGCCGTTGGGACCCAGAAAACCGAATACCTCTCCCGCGAGCACGTCGAACGAGACGTCGGAAACCGCCTCGCGCTTTCCGAAGCGCTTGGTCAGGTTCTCGGCGGAGAGGACCGTCTCAGGCACCAGGCCCGCCGTCAAAGGATCGCCGCCCCATCGATCTCAACGTATCATCCCGCCCGGCATGGCCCTCGGATCGTCGCGCTTCTGGCTCTGGACCGCTCCCCTCGTGATCGGGACCTGCGCGGCGGTCGTGCTCGCCTCCGGGTTCGTGCTCGCCCTGCGCGGATCGCTCGGCGAGCCGCTGGGTGATCCGCCGCCTCCGCAGCAGCAGACGCGGCCCGTGGCGCCTCGCGACGGGACCTACCGGATTCTCGTCGTCGGCGATTCCCTCGCGAAGGGCACGGGCGACGAGAGCGGCAAGGGGTTCGCCGTCGACGTTCTGGATGCCGCGAAGAAGCGCGGCGCCGCCGAGATGACCAACCTCGGCGTCAACGGCATGGAATCCCCGGAGGTGCGTGCACTCGTCGAGACCGGGAACGTCCGGGCGCTCGCCAGCGGAGCCGACCTGATCCTCGTCTCGGCCGGAGGCAACGACCTGTCTCACGGCGCCACCCGCGGTTCCGCCTCACCCTCGGACATTGCGGGCGCCGTTGCGGACGCGCGGGGCGGGTACGTCGAGAACCTGCGAGCCATCCTGACGAAGCTTCGCGAGGCGAACCCTACGGTTTCGATCGTCGTCATCGGGCTCTACGACCCGTTCGGCGGCGGTGACGGCGGGCCGGGCCGGCTCGGCGCCTCCGTGATCCTCCAGTGGAACACGCTCCTCTCCGAGACGGCCCTCGCGTATCCGAACGTCTTCGTGGTCCCGACCTTCGATCTCTTTCAGGGAAGGCCCGACCGCCTGGCCGCGGATCGCTATCATCCCAATCGCGCCGGCTACGCCGAGATCGCGCGACGGATCCTGCAGGTCGCGCCGGGACGGTAGGCGCGGTGGGCTAAAGGAACCGGCGAAGGGCGCGCGCGCCGCGGCCGATGCCGAGGAGCAGCGACGCCGCCGAGGCGATCCGGCCCGCTTTGGCGGCCAGCGAGTTGCGGCCGAAGAGCTTCCAGCCCGCCATCCCGGCGGCGGCCAGCCCCGACGCGGCCCAGCCCGCGAACTTCCAGCGCTCGCGGAACGCGCTGGCCTCGAAACGGAGCTCGCGTGCGGAAGCCGCGAGGTCCTCCCGCTCCCACGCGGCGCGCCGCCGCAAATCGGCCAGACGGTCCTCGCGGGGTTTCATTCGGGCTCCCCGCGCAGGCGCCGCTCGAGCCCTGCGACTTCGCGCTCCTCGATCACTTCATCCTCCGGCTCCTCGCCGTCCGGAGCGAGATCGGCCTCCGCCGACAGCGCCGCCGAGAGCGCGCTCCAGTCGCGCCCGAGCTCCTCGGACGTGGCGGGAAACTCCGTCGGCCGCACTTTCGTCAGCGCCTTCCAGCCGAACCATCCCGCGGCGGCCGTTGCGGCCGCGAAGAGAACAACGGCGGCCAGGATGCCGAGCGCGACGTTGCCGAAGAGCTGGGCGAAGAGGGCCGCGACAAGCGCCGCCAGAAGCAGCAGCGCGCCGAAGCCGAGAGTGGCTGCGACCGCGATCCCGACGAGACCCTTCGCGGCCCACGACGCCTTCTCCGCCGCCTCCTCGCGGAAGATCTGGAGCCGAGTCGAGAGAAGCGCCTCGGCGGCGTGGAGGGCGCGCGCGATCCGGCCGCGCCAGGTGTCGTGCGCCTCCTCGCCGGGAAGCTCCTCCGGTTCTGTGCTCATATTCCCGAGGATCCTAGCAAGATGCCGGCCACTCAGCCCGGCGGGATGACGAAGCCGTCGCGCCGCGTCCCGCGCCCCGCCTCCAGCGGCGCGATGCGGATCCCCTCCGCCCGGAATCGCTCGTGGATCCGGCGGGCGATCGCCTCGGCTCCGGGCGTGTCGCCGTGGATGCACAGCGTGTCGGCCTTCACCGTGATACGCGATCCGTCCGACGCCACGACGGCGTGGTCGCGCGCGACGAGAACGGCCTGTTCCGCGGCCTCGTCCGGATCGGTGATCACGGCCCCGGCCTGGCCACGGGAAACGAGCGAGCCGTCCGGCAGATAGCGCCGGTCGGCGAAGGCCTCCTCCGCCACCGCGAGCTCCGCGTCGCGGCCGGCTTCGACGAGCATGGACCCGGCCGGCCCGACGAGCACGAGGCCCGGGCGGAAGCGCCGCACGCCCTCGGCGATCGCGCGGGCCACGTCCGGAAACTCGGCGCCGCTGTGGTACAGCGCGCCGTGCGGCTTGACGTGCGTCAGGGTCCCGCCGCGCGAGCGCACAAACCCGTCGAGCGCGGCGACCTGGTAGAGCACGAGGTTCTCGACGGCGTC
>JBKJWL010000150.1:0-17338 GCA_046716885.1 Thermoanaerobaculia bacterium
CCTTCGTCGTCGATCAGGCTCGCGTGCTCGATCGAGTCGGCCCCGGCCAGGATCGCTTCGTGGATCGACTGCGTGCCGTGGGCGTGCGCGGCCACTTTCCGGCCCAACCGGTGCGCCTCCTCGACGATCGCCTTCATTTCCTCCGGCGAGTACTGCGGCGTGCCCGGCTGATCGCCCTTCGAAAGGACTCCGCCGCTGGCGCAGATCTTGATGAGGTCGGCGCCGTACTTCACGACCTCGCGCACCTTCGCCCGCGCCTCCCACGGCCCGTCGGCGACGCCCGCCTCCTTGTAGCGGTACTCCGAGGGCAGAAGGTTGGTGTCGCAGTGTCCGCCGGTGATGCCGAGGGCGGGCCCCGAGACGAGGAGGCGCGGCCCCGGAACCTCTCCCGCCTGGATCGCGTCCCGAAGGGCGACGTCGGCGTACCCGCTCGCATGGACGTTGCGCACGCTCGTGAAGCCCGCGTCGAGCGTCTTCCTCGCGCTGGCCGCCCCGTGCAGGGCTTCGCGGGGAACGGACACCGCCAGCGCGTTGTAGCCCGAGTTCTCGGGGATCATGGTCAGGTGCTCATGGACGTCGATCAGGCCGGGCAGCAGCGTCGATCCGCCGAGGTCGATCACCCGCGCGTCGGCGGGGACCGCGAGGGCCGAACCCACGGCGACGATCCGGCCGTTCTCGATCAGGACGACCGCCGGCGAGAGCGCGCGGTCGCTGACTCCGTCGATCAGGCGCGCGGCCTTGACCGCGACGCGCACCGGCCGCGGCTCCGCAGCAACCACTCCCGTCGCCCCGAGCCCGAACACGCAGGCGATCAATATCCGTTTCATGCGACCTCCGAAGGTGGCCACATGATAGCCGTGACGATCGCGGACCTTCCCTGGAGCGACGTGTCCAGCTCGGGATGACCAGGTCTACCTCAGCATCCGCTCGAGCTCGGTCGGACCCGTCGCTCAGGGCTCGGCGCCGAGCGCCTTCAGCCGCGCGACGGCGTGCGACCGTACGCCTTCCTTGTCCACGGCCCCCGAGGCGGCGCCGCGGGAGATCATTTCCAGCGCCTTCCGGTAGAGCGCCACGGCTCCCGCCGTGTCGCCGGCGGCCTCGGTCGCTTCCGCCAGGCTGTCCCAGGTGTTGGCGGACTCGGGGTAGAGCTGCGTGTTGAGCCGGAAAACCGCGATCGCCACCGCGGGCTGTTTTTTTTCGAGAAACGAGTACCCGAGCTGGTTCAGGCGCGATTCGGCCACGGCCGGGTCGGCGGGATTGGCGGCGCGAAGCCGTTGGTATCCGGCCAACGCCTCGTCGAGCCGGCCGGCTTCGAGGTCCTCGGCGGGCGAGCGGGTGCCGGGGGAGATCCGGGGCGCGACGCGGGTCTTCGCGTTCCCCTCGATGCGAAGCTCCGCCCCTCCGTCCGCGCGAGGCCCGAACGCGTAGCGCGTGTCTTCGTCGCGGCGGACGAAGGTGCTCTTCGAGACCGGCAGGAGCTCGAACCCTCCCTCGAGCGGCACCGTCGCCTGGAGCCGCCCGTCCTTCGGCTCGATGGAGACGACCGAGTCCGAGCCGAGCTTGTAGCGCCCCGTGAAGCGGGCCAGGTCCTCCGCCGGGAGCTTAGCCAGTTGGGCCGGCTCCTTCTGGTACCCCTCCCAGTTGTACTCGGCGGCGATCGCCCGAAGAATCTCGGGCATCAGACGGAAGCCCGAATCGGAGTTGGTCATCAGGACGGCACCGTAGCCCCGGGTCTGGTCCGCGTAGAGAAGCGCCCGGAACCCCTCGTCCGTGCCGCCGTGCGTGAAGTACGTCGTGCCGCCCTTTTCCTCGAGCGCGAACCCCAACCCATAGCCGTCGCGGCGCGGCGTGACCATGTTCTCGGCCATGGCCTTCGACAGCGGACCCTTCTCGCCGCGGAGCATTTTCTGAACGGCCAGTGCGAAGCGCGCGAGATCCGTGGGCGTCGTCCAGAGGCCCGCCGCCGCCATCTCCGGATAGACGTTGCGCTTCCCGGGAACGGGCGCGCCGTCCGCCCGGTAGCCCACCGCGGCGTCCGCCGCGCGCGCCTCCGGGAGCGGCTGCTCGTATGTGCTCGATGTCATACCGACGGGGCGCAGCACCGTCTCCGCCAGGATTCCGGGAAACGGCTGACCCGTGACATCGATCATCGCCTGCTGGGCGATCGTGTATCCCCCGCCCGAGTATCGGTACTGCGCTCCCGAATCTAGGTCCACCCGGATCGGGGAGGTGTTGGCGGGAGGCGCGCCGTCGAGAACCTGAATCAGCGTGGGGACAGGCGTGCCCGCGACGTAGCCGGGAAACCCGTGAACGGTGACGCCCGCCGTGTGGGACAGGAGGCCCTCCAGGGTCACGGGCGCTTTCTTGGTGTGCACGTTCTGGGGGACCTTCCAGCCCTTCAGCACGGTGTTGATGTCGCGGTCGAGCGGCAGCTTTCCCTTCTCAACGAGAGCGAGCGCGCCCATCGCCGCGACCGGCTTGCTGATCGATCCGGCCTGGAAGAGCGTCGAAGCCGTCACGGGTTTGCCGGCTTCCACGTCGGCCAGGCCGTAGCCCCCCGCCCACTCGATCTTGAAATCCTTGATCACCGCCACGCTGACGCCGTGGACCTTGTAGAGCCGCATGCGCTCCTCGAGCGTCCAGGTCGCATCTCCTTCGACGAGGACCGGAGGCCGCAACCCCTTCTCGACCTTCCGGATCTTCGGGTTCGGGGCCGGCGCCAAGGCGGCGACGGCGAGAAGGCCAGAGAGGCCCAGAACGGCCAGTGGCCCACGGGTCATGCGCATGATGTTCTCCTCTCCCGTCCTGACGGGAGCGTGTAACGAGTTTCGCATTCTCTACCCGAACGTGGCCACGACCGGAGCGTGGTCGCTCGTGCCGACCTCGGCGCGCACCGCGCACTCGGCCGCCCGCTGCGCCAGGGCCTCGCTCGCGAGGATGTAATCGATTCGCCATCCGATGTTGCGCTGCCGCATGTTCCGCCATGGCGGCCACCAGGTGAAGAGCTCGTCGTTGTCCGGATGGAGCGCCCGGCCAACGTCGACCAAGCCCTGGGCGAGAATCCTTTCGAGGAGGGCCCGTTCGTCCGGACGCTGCCCGATGGCGCCGGGCTTGCGCTCCTTGGGATGCACGTCGCGGTCGGTGAGCGCGACGTTCAGGTCGCCGCAGAGGATGAGCTCGATGCCCGCCGCCCGGCGCTCCCGCGCGAAATCTCCGAGGGCCTCGAGAAACCGGAGCTTCGCCGGATAGTCCTTGCCGCCGTTGGGAACGTAGACCGAGGCCAGCGTGATGTTCCCGATCTCGGCCGTCACGATGCGCGTCTCATAGTCGAACCCGGGGTGGGTAAACACGGGGCGTTCGGCGCAGAGCTCGCGGTTCAGATGGAGCGCGACGCCCGAATACCCGCCGGCGCCATGCCAGTAGCACCAGTAGCCCTCCGACTCGAAGAGCATCGCCGGGATCTGCTCGGGCTTCGCCTTGATCTCCTGGAGACAGACGGCGTCGAGCGCCTCCCGGGCGAGCCAGTCGCGCACCTGCGCCTCCCGGGCGCGGATCCCGTTGACGTTCCAGGTGGCGACCCTCACGCGCGCTTGCCGGGCGTCTCGAGGCGCTCGTGGAGCTCCGCTTTCGCCGCCTCGAGGGCGCGGCGCCGATCCGGATTCTCCGTCTTGCCGAGTAGGTCCTCGATTCGGGCGAGGGACAGCTCGAGAGACCGGCGCCGCGAGGCCTCCTCGGCGTGCAGGCGCGACGGCCGCGCCGCGGACTTCTCCGCGGCCTCGCGCGCGTGCTCTTTTTCCGCTTCGAGGTCCTCTTCGTTTTTTCCCCAGCCGCGCGCCACGCGCCAAAACTACACCCAACCGGCGCCGAACGGCACACTCCGGCGAGAGTAAGCTGTCCCACACGCCATGACCGAAGCGGCCCTCCGCGCGTTCGGCGCCGACCGACTCGAAGCGGGCCCGGGGGAGGAGATGTCCCTGTTCTGCCCCCTGGCGAAGTCCTGGACGCCGCGCAAGGAGAAGACGCTCACGAGCGCCGAATATCCCGGAACCGCGGTCGAGTGGGAGGGCCGCGTCTTCGAGGTGCGGCGGGCCGAGCCTTTCGCGGGCGGGGGCACGCGGTACCTCCTGGCGCCCTGGGCGCAAGGACACGCGATCCGCCGGATGGAGCACTACGACGCGGCCAGCGAAGCAGCCCGGGCGGACGAGCAGGACGACCGCCGCGGGGGCGTGCGCAAGCGGCGGCTCGCCATCCTGTTCGCGCCGGCCGCCGGCCTTCTGCCGGGGGCCGTGCAGAGGGACATGGAGAGCGAGTTCGGCGCGCCCGCCACCGCGATGACGATCTCCTCGGCGCTGCCGATGTTGGTCATCGGCTTTCTCGGCGTCTTCCAGCAGTTCATCGGCGGCCTCGGGGCCGGGCTCGGCCTGCCCGGATGGCTTACGCCTCCCTTCCCCCTCGCGCTCTACCTCGTCATCGAGTCGGCCCTGCGCCTGGGAAGTGCCATCGCGATGGGCGAGCCGATGGGCTCGCTCCCAATCGCCGTCGCGTATGCGGCGTGGGTGGAGGCCCGATCCTCCTCTCCCCAAACTGCCGGCGCTCCGGCCGCCAACGAAGACCCGCACGCGGACCGGGACCGTTACCAGATGCTCGAGCCGCTGCTGTCTCTTCTCTCGCCCCACGAGCAGCGGCGGCTCGAAGCGTCGTTTCGGTTCGAGGCGATTCGGTGGGGAAGGATCACCGCCTGGATCCTCCTCGCGGCCGGCGGCCTGAACGCAGTGGCGTCGCTCCTCAACCTCGCCGCAGGAGCTGGAGGGGCGGCCGAGCTCGTCTGGCTTCTGATCGGAGGCTTCGTCGCCGCGGAGCAGGTGGTCCGGCTGCACCGTCTTTCCGCGGGCGAGCCCGCGGGAAGCGTTCTCGGAGCGCTGATCCGCCCGCTCGCCAGGCCGCTCCTCGCGGCCCCGTCCGCGCTCGGATCGCCGGGGCGGCGCGGATGACCCGAGTTTGCTAGGCTCCCGGCCGGGCACAGAGGAAAGGATGAAAGGTTTCCACAGGACTCTTGCTGGAGTGCTCCTCGGTCTGGCCGCCGTGGCGTCCCTCGCTGCTCCGCCCGACGAGTCGGCGGATGTGAGGGCGGTCGTCCGGTCGGCGGACGTCGATCGGGTCCACGCGAAGGGAGACGCCTCTACACCGTCATCCCGAGCGACGCGAAGGGTTCCAGTCGACACGCCGCGCGCGCGTACAAGTCCGGGATGAACGCCGAGCGTTCAGGATGACGGTCCGGACAGGGACTTGATGAACTCCGCCGCCTCTTCGATCGCCTCCTCGACGTTCCCGGCCTCGGTGCGGCCGCTCCGAGCCGGGGGCTTGAAGGAGTGGTCGCCGGAGGCGATCCAGTGGATGCGGATCGCGGGCGAGAGATCGTAGCCGGCCACGTCGGCCCGGTGTCCGAAGGTGTCGCGCTCGCCCTGCAGGATGAGCGCCGGGGTGCGCAGCGTTTCGAGGTGCTTCGTGCGCAGGCGCGACGGATCGCCAGGCGGATGAAACGGGTACCCGAAACAGACGAGGCCCCGCGCTCCCACTTCGTCGGCGATCATGCTCGCGATCCGTCCTCCGAGCGACTTGCCGCCGACCACGACCTTCGGGCCGCCGCCGAATCGCTCCACGATCCCGGTCCAGGACGCGCGCAAGACGGGCTCGCGATCCGGTGCGCCGCGCCGGCCCTCCGCGCGGCGGCGCGCCATGTACGGAAACTCGAAGCGCACGACGCGGATCCCGCGCGAGGCGAGCCCCGCCGCGGCGCGCGCGAGAAACGGCGAGTCCATCGGCGCGCCGGCTCCGTGCGCCAGAAGCAGCGTCGACTCCGCGGTCTCTGGTCCGTCGACGAGGAGAAAGGGTTCCGCGTTCGCGCTCAGATTAGGGACTCCTCAAGGTTCGCTGAATGAATCATGAAGTTCGACAGCGCGGCCGCGCCGCCATCCTAACCTGCGCCAGCCGGTCGAGCCTACGGAACGACCGGAAGGAGGTTGCGATGCATCGATGGAAGAGGAAGACGGGAGCGGGGATCGCGTCGGCGGTCATTCTGGTTCTCTTTAGCGGGTTCGCGAATGCGGCGTCACCGGGCGCGGAGTGGTCGGGAACGATCGCCTCGGCGGCCGGCGACGACCTCGCGCTGGTCGGCGTCGCGGACCGCTTCCGGCTCGCGGGAAGCGCGACCGAGTTGTTCTCCGGGCGCACCCTGGCGATCCAGGACCTGGCGCCCGGCAGCGCGGTGACGCTTCGTATCGGGGAACGCGAAGCCGACGGCCGCTTCCGCGTGGACCGGCTGGTCGTTGAGTCCAAGAATCCGCTCGTCCTGACCGGACCCATCAACCGCGTCGCCGACGACCGTCGCAGCATGGAGATCCTTGGCGTCGCAGTCGCGTTCGACGGCCAGACGGCCTTCTCCGGCCGCAGCGCCTCGGGGCCGGTGCGGGCGGCGCGCGACCTGCGCGTCGGCATGACGGTCCGGGTCGCGCTCGTTCCGGTCGCTGGCGGAATTCTGACGGCCGGCGCCGTGAGCCTCGCGAGCCTGACGAGCGAACCGGGCGAGGACCAGGAGTTCCGGGGAACGGTCGTCTCCATCTCGGAGACGTCCTGGACGATCGGCGATCGAGTGTTTCTGATCGATTCCGGCACGATCTATCGGCGCGATCCGAGCGTCGGCAATTTCGTCGAGGTCAAGTTTCACCTGGACGCCGACGGCAACGCCGTCGCCGATCGCATCCAGCGGGAGGACGACGATGATGAGCCCGAGGTTGAGTTCCTTGGCATCGTCGAGGCCATCGGCGACACGTCCTGGACGATCTCGGGCCGGGTCGTCGTGGTGAATGCGTCGACGCAGATTCTGCGGAACCCCGGGCTCGGCGACACCGTCGAGGTCGAGGCGCTCAGGGCGGACGACGGCACGTTGACGGCCAGAAAGATCCAGCGGGAAGACGCCGGCGACGACGAGGTCGAGTTCCGCGGGATCGTCGAGGCTGTCGGGGAAACCGCCTGGCAGATCGCGGGCCGGGATGTCCTCGTCAACTCCACGACCGCATTCAGGGGCAACCCGGGACTCGGCGACCTGGTCGAAGTGCGTGCCGAGCGCGACGCGCAGGGTCTGCTCACCGCGACCGACATCAAGCTCCAGGACGCGGCGGGCGGCGACGACGACGAGGATGACGACCACGGGGATGACGACCACGGGGATGACGACAACAGTGACAACGACAACAGCGGTCACGGAGACGGCGACGACGACGGTGACAACAGCGGCCACGGGGGTGGGCATGGCGGCCCCGGCGACGGCGATCCCTCGGGCGACGACTGAGAGGGCCCGTTCCTCCGTTCGCGCCGCCGGCGCCTCCGGGCCGGCGGCGCATTGTTTCCACCGCCCGAGATCGCGAGTCGACGGTTCCGCTGGCGGCGCGAAGATCGACCGGATCCCGTCTAACGCCTAGCCGCTGTCAGCCGGCGGAGCAACGGCGCTGCCCGCGCGGCGCGGGCCGAAGATCGACAGGACGTGGCCGTCGGGGTCGCGAAAGTCCGCCGCGAGCCGGTCGCCGGTTACGATCCGGGGCGCGACGCGGAACGCCACGCCGCGCTCCCTGAGCGCGCGGTGCGCGTCGTCGATGTCCTCGACGTGGAAGACGAGCTCGACGCGGCGCTCGTCGTCCGTCTCGGGAAGGTCGGCCGCGTGCCGGAGGACGACCGCCGCCCCGCCGGCCTTCAGAAAAGCGAATCCTCCCGCCGCGAACTGCACCGCCAGGCCGAGAGCATCCCGATAGAACGCGAGCGCGCGGTCCATGTCGCGGACCCCGAGCATCACGGTCTCCAGACGCAACGGCGGCGAGGCCCCGGTCAACGCTGGGGCTCGACGACGCAGGCGGAGCCGTAGGCGAGCACTTCGGTGACGCCCGCCGAAACTTCGTTGGCGTCGTATCGGACCGCGACGACCGCGTTGCCGCCGAGCTCTTCCGCGTGCCGGGCCATCAGGTCGAAGGCGTCCTGGCGCGCCCGCTCGCACATCTCCGTCCACAGCGTGATGTTGCCGCCGAACAGGCTCTGAATTCCGGCCCCGATCGTGCCCACGATGCTGCGCGATCGAACCACGATCCCGCGCACGACGCCCAGGTTGCGCGTGATCCGATAGCCCGGCAGCTCTAACGTCGTCGTCAGGAAAGCGCGATTGAGCATGCGAGTCGTCCCCCTCCCGGGCCCGCGGCCAGGGTCCGATACTCTAACCTCCCTCGTGGCTGTCCAGGCGCTTGCGGCCGTCCGGATCGCATAAAGTAAGCGGAAACGAAGGAGGATTTACTCCTATGCGATCCACCAGACCCGCAAAGCTCCTGGCCATCCTCGTGCTCACGCTCTCGGCGTCGGCCGCGGCGCAGCAACCCACCCCGTCGCTCGCCGAGCTCGAGAACACGGACAAGGTCCGCATCGCGCTGCAGCGGCTCCCCTACTACGGACCCTTCGACCTGATCGGCTTCCAGGCGAACGGCTCCAGGGTCACGCTCACCGGATGGGTTTACCAGGCCGTCAACAAGAAAGACGCCGAGGAGGAAGTCAAGAAGGTGCCGGGTGTCGCCCAAGTGGTCAACAACATCGAGGTGCTGCCCGTCTCGATCACGGACGACCAGATTCGCCGCGCGGTGTTCCGGGCCGTTTACTCGGACGACTTCCTGCAGAAGTACGGCACCCCCATCCTCGGCATGAGCGCAGGTCGGTGGGGCCGCAACCCCTGGGGCCGCGGGATCGGCGGCTTCGGGTTCGGGCGCGGGTTCGGCGGGGGGTTCGGGTCGTTCCCCGGAATGGAACCGGTCGGCAATTACGCCATCCACATCGTCGTGAAGGGCGGGCGGGTCGGCCTGTTCGGCACGGTCAGTAGCGAGGCCGACAAGGCTCGAGCCGGACAGGTTACCCGGAGCGTCTTCGGCGTTCTGGACGTCGACAACGAGATCCAGGTCGTCAGCGAAACGTAGTCCCAGGACGCGCCACGCCTTTCCTCGAGCCGAGCATGAGGCATGTGGCGGGAGCTCGGATCAGCGGCCGGGCGCCGGCGCCCGGCCGTCAACCAGCCTGTTCGGCGGCGGCGGGAATCGAGGCGGGATCGAACCGGAGCAGGGGCAGCTCCAGCTCGGAGGCCACGGAGGCTTGCGGCCGAACCGGGATCCGCCGGCGCTGGGGAAACAATCCCGCGCGGTTCGCGCGGTCCATGCAGAGGACGATCAGGGACCCGAGGACCGTGCCGACGGGAAAGGCGAAGAGGCTAACAGCAGCGAAGGCAAAGGCGAAATTGCGGGCCCAGAGACGGTAGCGCCGGAGGAAGAACCCGACGACCGCGTAGCAGACCGCCAGGATCGCGCCGGTGGCCGGAAGCACCAGGTCCTGCCCGCTCCCTCCGGCGAGGAACACGTGAAGTCCGACGCCGAATGCCATGAGACCCTGGGCCGCGAGCAGATAGAAAATCAGGCCTCCGGCCTGAACGAAGCGTCGTGCGTCGCGAACCTCCGCGGGACGTCCTGCTTTCGTCACGGTCATCTCACGGCCTCCGATCCAAGGGGCGCGGCGCGCCGAAAAAAGGAAGCGGGCGCCTTGCGGCGCCCGCCCATACATTTCTCTCGTTGATTGCGACTGACTCGTTCCAGCTCAAACCTCACACCGGCTTGGATGTGAAAGTCCCCTTACCGGTTTCTCTGCGGCGTAACCGCAGCTTCACATCTATATAACACGAGGTTGCGCGTCCGGGTCCAGCCTCTTTTTTCCACCGAGCCTTCGTCCTTTTCTACCGAGCCTTCGTCATCTCGCCCTCGAGGACCGTCGTCCACGTTTCGCCGTCCTCGGAAACGTCCGAGCGATACGACTGCAGCATCTGCGAAACTTCCCGCACGACGATCCGCCCTTTCATCGGACTCTTATTGGCGCGAATGTCGTACGTGAAGGTCCACGTGTCGCCTTCGACCGTCCCGCGGTACACATGCGACTCGCCCCGGTTGTCGAAGCCGCGCTGGATATACGCGTTCGCGCGAGCGTCCCAGCCGAGGACCTCCAGCTCGCGAAACTCGCCGACCGGGCTTTTCGTCTCGTAGCGGCGGACGAGAAAGAATCCTCCGGGCAGCATTGCGTTGCGGTCCGTGTCCGTCACGGCGCCGCCGGGCCCGAAGGGGCTCGGCTTCATCTCCAGGCGGAAATGCCACGTGCCCGCGAAGTCTCGAGCCGCTGCGATTCGGGACCGGGCACGGGCGCCTCGGGTGCCTCCGCCAGAAGGAGCCCGGGCAGGAATGCGAGCGGAGCCGCCAGCAGAAAGAGCCGGATCACCCGCCGGCTCGCATCTGAAGAACCCGGAACCCGTAGTCGGAATAGCGGTATTCGGGGGGAAGGCTGCTCGAGGCTTCGGGCGAGGACCACCGCACGGCGTGACGCCAGGATCCTCCCCGGCTGGCCCGCCGCCCGGGCGCGCCGGGGCGGGCGGGCTCGCGCCAGTCGAGGCACCATTCGTGGACGATCGTCCCCATGTCGCACAGGCCGTATCCGTTGGGAGTTCCGCGTCCCGCTTTCCAGGGCCCCCGCAACGGCCCTTCCGGAATCTCGCCCGGCGGGATCGCCTCGCCCCACGGGGTGAGCGGGCGGGCAAGCCCGCCGCAGGCGGCGAGCTCCCATTCGACCTCCGTGGGGAGGCGCCAAATGGAGCCGGTGGACTCCGAGAGCCAGGCGCAGTACGCGGAGGACTCCAGCCAGCTGACGCCCACGACCGGCTGCTGCAGGGCGGAAAAGTCGGGGTCGGTCCACCACGGCGGCTCCGGCGCGCGACCGGACGCCAGGAAGGGCGCGTACTCGCGGTTGGTGACGGGCGTGCGCCCGAGACGAAAAGAGTTGACCCCGGCGGCGCCCGCCGGGATCGGCACGGTGAGGGGCGCATCGGCCACGCCTTATCCTAATCTCTGATCGGCGGACCCTCCGAAGCCCGGCAGGGGTCGGCGGCTGGGCGAGCCCGTCTCGACTAGGCGCGACGGCCCGGCCTGGCGCCGCCGTCTCGGGTCTTTTTCGCGGCCACCGTTTTAGCCGTCGGCAAAGGAGTCGCCCCCCGCCCGCGCGTCTCGTCGCCTGAGGGCGGTCCCACGCGGTTCTTCGAGGCGCGTGTCCAGAAGCGGTGCTGGGCGATCGCCTCCAGAAAGCTCCGGACGGTCTCGGGAGTCGGAGCCTTCGTGGAGGTGAGAATCCCCTCGCCCTCCGAACCCTTTCCGTTCCCCTTGCGGTCCCTGCCTCCCTCCGGCACCGAGAGCCCCGCGGCCCGTAGCAGCTCGACGCCTTCGCTCGTCGCCGCGATAGGCTTGCAATGGCGATAGGCATCGGTCACGAACTCCAGCGCGTCCCGCTCCAGGGTCAGGGAGGCGGCGCTCTTCGCTCCCCCGGGTACGTAGACGGCGTCGAAAAGAACGGACGAAGTTGTCAGCAGGCTGAAATCGATGGGCAGTTCGTCCCCGTCGGCGCCGGTCAGAACGCCGAGGTGTGTCGCGACGATCTTGCCCTGCGCGCCCGCGAGCAGCAGCGCGTCCTGCACCGTCTTGAGGGACGCCGTGTCGACGCCGTCGGACGCCAGGATCGCCACCTTCCGCGTCAGGACCGTGTCCTTGACCGTGTTGGCCATGCTCAGGGCGGGGGACTCGGCGGGTAGGCGCCCGGTGACCGAGGGCTCGAACCGCGCGGGGTCGCCGTCGGCCGGAAAGCTGTGGTTGATCGGGAGCTCCATCTTCGGGATCCCGGGCAGGCCGAGCCCCTCGGCGACCCGCGCCGCCAGATTCTCGTGAACATGGGCGAGCATCGCGACCATTCGCTGGCGGATGTGCGGCCGCTCGACCTTTCCGAGCTCGAACCGCAGCGCCTCCACGATGTGATCTTTTTCGGCTTCGGACTGGCTGTGGAAGAAAAGGGCGGCCTGGCTGAAGTGGTCGAAGAACTTCTCCGAGCGCTCCCGGACCTTGGCGCCCTCCAGCCGCTCGGGGAACGTGACGAAGCCGCCGGCGGCGGCGCGCGCCTGCATCGGGCAGCCGCCTCCGATCGAGTTCGGCTCGTACGACGCCTTGCCCTGATTGATCGCCTGGCGCATGTGACCTTCGCGCTGATTGTTGTGCACGGGCGCGACGGAGCGGTTGATGGGGATCTCGTGAGAATTCGGTCCCCCGAGGCGGATCAGTTGCGTGTCCGTGTAAGAGAACAGCCGGCCCTGCAGCAGCGGGTCGTTGGAGAAGTCGATGCCCGGAACGACATGGCCGGGGTGAAACGCGACTTGTTCGGTCTCGGCGAAGAAGTTGTCGGGGTTGCGGTTCAGGGTCAGTCGGCCGATCCGTTCGACCGGAACCAGCTCCTCCGGGATGAGCTTCGTCGGATCCAGGAGGTCGAAGTCGAAGTCGTGCTCCCGATCCTCCTCCACGATCTGGACGCCGAACTCCCACTCCGGGTAATGGCCCTGCTCAATCGCGTCCCAGAGGTCGCGGCGGTGAAAGTCGGGGTCCTTCCCGGAGATTTTCTGCGCCTCGTCCCAGGCCACGGAATGCATCCCGAGGAGGGGCTTCCAGTGGAACTTGACGAAACGCGACGTCCCTTCGGCGTCCACGAAACGGAACGTGTGGATTCCGAATCCCTCCATCATCCGGAAGCTCCGCGGGAGGGCGCGGTCCGACATGACCCACATGATCATGTGCATGGACTCCGGCATCAGCGAGATGAAGTCCCAGAAGGTGTCGTGCGCCGAGCCTGCCTGGGGGATCTCGTTGTCCTGCTCGGGCTTGACGGCGTGAATGAGATCGGGGAACTTGAGGGCGTCCTGAATGAAGAAGACGGGGATGTTGTTACCGACCAGGTCGAAGACCCCCTCCTGTGTGTAGAACTTGACGGCGAACCCGCGGGCGTCCCGCGCCAGGTCCGACGAGCCGCGCGAGCCCGCCACCGTCGAGAAACGCACGAAGACGGGCGTCCGGACGCTCGGGTCCTGCAGGAACCCGGCCTTCGTATAGCGTGACATGTTCTCGTAGACTTGGAAGTAGCCGTGAGCGCCGGCGCCGCGCGCGTGGACGACGCGCTCGGGAATGCGCTCGTGGTCGAAGTGGGTGATCTTTTCCCGGAAGTGAAAATCTTCCAAGAGCGACGGGCCGCGGGAGCCCGCCTTCAGCGTGTTCTGGTCGTCGCTGATCCGGACTCCCTGGTTCGTCGTCAGGATCTGACCCGCGCCGTGTTCCTTGAACCGCGCGAGGTCGGCCGCCTTCGGGTTCCCGGAGACCTCGGGGCTCTGCCTCGAGGTGCTGGCGGCGCGGAGGTTCTGATTGATCGGGACGACTTTCGACGTTCCGGATCGATCCTGTTTTCGCTTCTTCTTCGGGTCGCGTCCGATGGACTTCATGTGTGACTCCTGGTTCGGCGGTCGGTTTTCGAAATCGACTTTCGGAGGCGTTGCAAGAAGTGAGCCCCGTGCCCCGCGGGTATGGAAGTTGCAGCCCCACACGTCCAGGAGGACGGCATGAAACCCCAACGACCCCCGACGGAGACGACCCAAATCAACGATCTCTTATATCAGGCCCTCGAGACAGAGCTCGGAGGTGTCGAGGTCTATCGGCAGGCCATCCTCTGCGCTCGGAACGCAGACCTGAAGAAAGAGTGGAAGGAGTACCTCGAGCAGACCGAGCGTCACGTCGAAATCGTGCGCGGCGTTTTCGAGGCTCTCGGCATGGATCCCGAGGCCGTCACGCCCGGCCGCCTGATCGTGCGGGACAAAGGCAAGGCGCTGCTGGCTGCGATGGCCAAGGCCTTGAAGGACGCTCCACAGGCCGCGCAGATCGTGGCAGCCGAGTGTGTCGTCGATGCGGAGGCCAAAGATCACCGCAACTGGGAGCTCATCGGTGCGGTCGCGGGAAAGCTCGGCGGCGCGGCGGCGAGGACTCTGACGGAAGCCTACGAGGAGGTCGAGGACGAGGAGGACGAGCACCTGTACCACACGATGGGGTGGTGCCGGGAGCTGTGGCTAGAAGCGCTCGGATTGCCCGCGGAGCTGCCGCCGCCCGAGGAGGAGCGGGACGTCAAGACGGGGGTCGAGGCCGCCGCAGTCGAGAAGGAACGCAAGGGGGCCGTGAAGCGGGGCTCAAACGGGAGAGGGAGACGCCCGCAAGCGAGAGGGTGAAGCGCGGCTACGCCGACAGAGTCCCTACTCGGAGCGGAGCGCTTCGAGAGGGTCGACGCGGGACGCGCGCAGCGCGGGTACCAGGCTCGCGACGGCCGCGATCCCGAGCAATCCCAGGGCAGCGGCCGCGAACGTGAGGGGGTCCCGCGGCGCCACACCGTAGAGGAGGCCCTCCATCAGGCGCGTCAGGAAGAGCGCCGCGACCACTCCGGCCGCGATTCCGGCCGCCGCATAGAGAACGCCGCGGCGCAGCACCAGGCGCAGGACGTTGCCGCGCGAGGCGCCCAGAGCCATGCGGATTCCGATCTCCCGACGCCGGCGGCTGACGAGGTAGGAGAGGACACCGGCCACACCGACGCCCGCGAGGAAGAGGGCGAGGCCCGCAAAGATCGAGAGAAGCGAGCCGGTCAGGCGCGGCGTCGCGAGCGAGTCCTCGACGACCTGGTCCATCGTCCGCACGTTGGCGATCGGCAGGGTCGGGTCGAGCCGGCGGACCTCGGCGCGAATCGGGCCGACGAGCGAGAGCGGATCGCCGCCGGTGCGCACGACGAGCGTCATGTTGCGCGGCGCCCCGCCCGTCGACAGCGCGAACTGTGAGTGAGGGACGTAGAACTTCTCCTTGACGACATCGGTCACGCCGTTGTGCCGGACGTCCCGGACCACGCCGACGATCGTCATCCACGGCCGCTCGGTGTCCGACCCCATCCGGATGCGGCGGCCGATGGGATCCCGCCCGGGCAGGTAGGCCCTGACGAGCGTCTCGTTGACCAGCGCCACGGGGAGAGTCTCCGCCCTGTCCGACGGCGTGAAGGTCCGTCCGCGGACCAGCCGCTCCCCGAGAGCTTCCAGGGCGCCGTCCGACACGACCTGCCAGTCTCCTTTGGCGTTGTGGCCCGCGCTCTCGACGTAGCCTTCGACGTCGAGGCCCCAATCGCCGATCTGGGAGGCCAGCGGCAGGGATCGGGCGGCTCCCGCCCCGAGCACTCCCGGCAGACCCCGCACGCGCTCGAGCAGCGTCCGATAGAAGGCCACGACGGTTTCGGGTTTCTCGTAGCTTGCGGCGGGCGGCCGCAACTGCAGCGTCAGGACGTTGCGCGGCTGAAAGCCCAGGTCAATTTTCATCAGCGCGTCGAGGCTCCGGATCATCAGCCCGGCACCGAGAAGGAGCAGCACGGCCAGCGCCATCTGGGCGCCTGCGAGAATTCCGCGCAGGCCCTGCCGCCGCAGTCCGGACGAGGTGGTGGCGGCGCTGTCGCGGAGCGCTTCGGTGAGATTGAGCCGGAGCGTCTGCACGACCGGCGCAAACCCGAAGAGGAACGTCGTCAGAATCGACAGCCCCGCCGCGAAGAGCAGCATGCGGGGCTCGATCCCGATCGGCGCGAGCGCCGGCAGCCCGGCCGCGCCGTGGATCGCGATGATGCGCACACCCACCCACGCGAAGGCGAGGCCGAGCAACGCCCCCGCCGCCGCGAGGACGAAGCTCTCGGTCAAGAGCTGGCGCGCCAGCCGCGCCTTGCCGGCGCCGATCGCGGCGCGCACGGAGATCTCGCGCTGACGCCCCTCGGCGCGAGCGAGCAGAAGGTTGGCGACGTTGGCGCAGGCCATCAGCAGGAGAAATACGACCGCGCCGAACACGAGAAGCAGGGCCTGCCGCGCTCCCCCCCGGATCTCCTCCTCCACGGGCACCGCGAACGCCTCGAATCGCATCGCGGTCGGATACACGCCCTGGCGGTTCAGCGCGGCCGTGACGGTCTTCAGCTCCGCCGTCGCCCGCGCCGCCGTCGCGCCCCGCGCGAGGCGGGCGGCCGCGTAATAGCCGTGCGATCCGTACGTCAGCTCCTTGGGGTCGATCTGTTCGGGGACCCAGATCTGGGACGGCTCGGCCGCGTCCACCGTGAAATCGGTCGGGAGCGCGAAGCCGCGCGGCATCACGCCGACGACCCGACGGACCACACCGTCGAGCTCGACCGAGCGGCCGAGGACCTCCGGGTCGCCGCCGAAGCGGTTCTGCCAGATCCCGTATCCGAGAACCGCCACCGGGGCGCCCCCCGGAAGATCCTCCGCCTCGGTGAAGCCCCGGCCGAGCAGCAGGCGCGCGCCGAGCGTCTCGAAGATGTTGGCGGTGACGCCGGCGACGCCCACCCGGATCGGCTCCCCATCTCCCGTCAGATTCGCCTCGTCGGGGTTCCAGGCCGCGACACTCTCGAGGCTCGGACAGAGACGGCGGTAGTCGGCGACCTCGCCGGTCGCGACCCAGGTCTTCTCGAAGTCCTTCCACCGGCTCCAGATCATCACCCGCCGTTCGGGCTCGGCGTAGGGCAGGGGCGAAAGCAGGACAGCCCGGATGACCGAGAAGATCGCGGTCGTCGCGCCCATCCCGAGGGCGAGCGTCAGAACCGCCGCGGCCGTGAACCCCGGCGCCCGCCGCATTCCGCGCAGGGCGTACCGGACGTCCTGGAGAAACACTTCCATCTGCGTGGAGAGACGCAGGTCGGGGGAGGGAGTTTCGCCGCGAACAAAAAAGCCCTCTCCCCGTGGGGAGAGGGCCGAAGGGACTCCGTCAGCGGACGGGCCGCTTGGACTGCCGGGCCCGAACGCGGCTCGCCGACTGGGCAACCAGCCGTTCCAGCGCCGATTCCGGGATCGCCTTGCCCGGCGAGAGCTTCACGTGCCGCATCTGCTTGCCCCGGCCTTCCAGAAGACCGTCCGGGTCCGGGAGGCGCGTGCCCTCGCAGAATCCCAGGTTCACGTGCTTCGTGTATCCCACGAGATAGCAGAAGGGTTCTCCGTCGATGCAGAACCACGGGGCCCCATGGACGACCAGCTCGTCGTGCGACGGAACCGCGGCGCGCACCAGAGCGACGAGGCGAGCGATCGTTTCGCCCAGCGGGCCCTTCTGACTTGCGGTGTACTTGTCGATCGCGGGATCGCGACGTCGGGCCCCGCGGTATTGGATCGTCCAGGTCGTCGTTGCGTCCGGCTCCGGCGCCGGAGGCGTCGCTGCCTTTCCCTTTTCGGCCCGCCGCCGCACGTAGCGCAGCGCCGTGGCGTAGCTCTCGCCGGTCTTCGTCATTCGAGTCTGAACCAGTTTCTGAAGATTGGTCGGCATGTCGTCCTCAACGGCGAGCGCCGCGTCCCCTCCCCACG
>JBKJWL010000151.1:0-3299 GCA_046716885.1 Thermoanaerobaculia bacterium
CTGTCGGAAGCCTGACGCGCACCCCCCACGGCCGGTACCCCGAGTACCACACCTCGGCAGACGACTGCGGCTTCGTGGAGGCCGAGAGTCTCGCGGACTCTTTGCGCGCGTACCTCGACGTCCTCGCGGTCCTCGAGGGAAACGGCCGCTACCGCAACACGCGGCCCGAGGGGGAGCCCCAGCTCGGGAAGCGCGGCCTCTATCGCACCATGGGAGGGCTCCCGGATCCGGGGTCGGCCGCCATGGCGATGCTCTGGGTTCTCAACCTGTCCGACGGAGGCCCAACGCTTCTCGAGATCGCCGACCGATCCGGCCTTCCGTTCGAGCGCGTGCGCGACGCCGCCGACGCCCTGGCCGCCCACGATCTCCTGGAACCGGTGAAGTAGCCGCTTCGAGCTGGTACAATAAGGGCTCCAAATTCCATGAAGGTCGTACTCTTCTGCGGCGGCCTCGGGATGCGTCTCAAGGAGTACTCCGAGATCATCCCGAAGCCCATGATCAACATCGGCTACAGGCCCATCCTGTGGTACGTGATGAAGTATTACGCGCACTTCGGCCACAAGGACTTCATCCTGTGCCTGGGCTACAAGGCCGACATCATCAAGAACTACTTCCTGAACTACAACGAGTACCTCTCGAACGACTTCACGCTCACACAGGGAGGAAGGAACATCGCCCTGGCCTCGAGCGACATCCAGGACTGGAAGATCACGTTCGTGGACACCGGCCTTCACGCCAACATCGGCATGCGCCTGAAGGCCGTCCAGAAGCACGTCGAGAACGAGGAGTTCTTCCTGGCCAACTACACGGATGGGCTTTCCAACTGCCCGCTGCCGGTCCTGATCGACACGCTCAAGGCGAGAAACAAGACCGGAATCTTTCTCTCGACCCGACCGGGCTTCACGTTTCACCTCGTGAGCGCGAACGGCGACGGCGGGGTCACCGAGATCAAGGACGTTTCGAAGTCGGACATCTGGATCAACGCCGGCTTCTTCGTGTTGCGGCCGTCGATCTTCGAGTCTCTCAGGCCCGGCGAGGAGCTCGTGCAGCAGCCCTTCCAGCGCCTGATCGAGAAGGAGGAGCTGATCACCCACAAGTACGAAGGCTTCTACGTCGGCATGGACACCTTCAAGGAAAAGCAGATGCTCGACGACATGTACTCGCGGGGGGAAACTCCGTGGGAGGTCTGGAAGCCCGCCGCCTCGCTCTGACCGCGCCCTTCCCGCCATGACCACCAAGCCTCCCGTCACCGACGCCTCAACCGAGCGATTGACCGATTCGCTCCGGACCGCGGCCCTGCGGGCGCGGGCCCACGCGTCGATCCCCGGAGGCGCGCACACCTACGCGAAGGGCGACGACCAGTACCCCGTCGGCGCGCCGGCCTTCATCGCGCGCGGCCGCGGTTGTCACGTCTGGGACCTGGACGGTCGGGAGTTCATCGAGTACGGCATGGGGCTGCGCTCCGTCACCCTGGGCCACGCCTATCCAGCCGTCGTCGAGGCCGCAACCGCGGCGCTGCGGCACGGGAGCAATTTCAGCCGGCCCTCTCCCCTCGAGGTGGAGTGCGCCGAGCGGCTCCTCGGCCTGATCGACGGCGCGGACATGGCCAAGTTCTGCAAGAACGGCTCCGACGCCACGACGGCCGCCGTCAAGCTCGCCCGGGCGCATACGGGTCGGGACCTCGTTGCTCTCTGCCGGGACCAGCCCTTCTTCTCGATCGACGACTGGTTCATCGGGTCGACCGCGATGCCGGCCGGCGTCCCGAAAAGCGCCCGCGCCCTGACTCTCACCTTCCAATACAACGACGTCGAGAGTATTGAGACCCTGTTTCGCCGCTACCCCGGCCAGATCGCCTGTCTGATGCTGGAGCCCGCGGCCCTCCACGAGCCCACCCCCGGGTTCCTCGCGCACCTCCGGCGCTTGAGCGATGCGGAGGGAACCGTCCTGATCTTCGACGAGATGATCACGGGCTTCCGCTGGCACATCGGCGGCGCGCAGAAGGTCTACGGCGTGGTTCCGGACCTCGCCGTCTTCGGTAAGGCGATGGCGAACGGTTTTTCCGTCTCGGCCCTCGTCGGCAAGCGAGCCCTCATGGAGCGCGGCGGTCTCCACCACGACCAGGAGCGCGTCTTCCTGCTCTCGACCACGCACGGGGCCGAGACCCATGCGCTCGCGGCGGCGATCGAGACGATGAGGATCTACGAGCGCGATGGGGTCGTCGAAGTGCTCCATCGCCAGGGCGCGCGTCTGAAAGCCGGTATCGAAGAGGCCGCGCGGAGGCTCGGCGTCGCCGAGCACTTCCAGGTGATGGGCCGCGACTGCAACCTCGTCTACGCGGCCAAGGACGCCGAGGGAAACGCCTCGCAGCCCTTCCGGACGCTCGTTCTCCAGGAGACCTTGAAGCAGGGCATTTTCATGCCCTCGCTGGTGGTCAGCTTCTCCCACCGCGATGAAGACATCGACCGGACGATCGAGGCGGTCGGTGAGGCGCTGCGCATCTATCGGCAGGCGCTCGACGGCGGAATCGAGCGTTTCCTCGAGGGTCGCCCCGTCAAGCCCGTCTTCCGTCCGCGAAACTGAGGGAGGGTGCATGCTGCGACTCGAGCTGCCTCGCCGGGCCAAAGCCCCCCTCCGCATCCTCTGCCTCGGGGCCCACTCCGACGACATCGAGATCGGCTGCGGCGGGACGCTGCTCCAGCTGATCGACCGTTACGCGCCGGTCGAGATCGACTGGATCGTCTTCAGCGGGAACCCCGTCCGCGCGCGCGAGGCCCGAGCCAGCGCGCGGCGGCTGCTCGCGGGCGCTCGCGCGACCCGCGTCGAGACGAAGCGGTTCCGGGACGGTTTCTTTCCCTCCCAGACCGCGCGCATTAAGCAGGAGTTCGAGCAGTTGAAGCGCCGCACCGCGCCCGACCTGGTCTTCTGCCCCTGGCGAGGCGACGCGCACCAGGATCACCGCACGATCGCCGAGCTTACCTGGAACACCTTCCGCGATCACCTGATCCTGGAATACGAGATCCCGAAGTACGACGGCGACCTCGCGTCGCCGAATCTCTACGTCCCCCTCGACGCGAAGGTGTGCCGAAAGAAGGTCGAGCACATCCTCAACGCGTTCCGCTCTCAAGCCGCCAACCAGTGGTTTACGGAGGACACCTTCCGAGCGGTCCTTCGCCTGCGCGGCGTCGAGTCCAATTCCCCGACCGGGTACGCCGAGGGATTCCACTGCCGGAAGATCCTTCTGTAGTGCCCGACACCGGCGTCGCCGTCATCGGAGCCGGAGCCGTCGGTCTCGCCGTGGC
>JBKJWL010000152.1:0-28140 GCA_046716885.1 Thermoanaerobaculia bacterium
GGGGAGGCCGGGGGGGCGGGGGCGGGGGCGGCGCCGCGCCCGGCCCGGGTAGCGCGCCGACGGCGGGACCGTCCGCATGAACTTCGAGCTTTCGGAGGACCAGAAAGGCATTCGGGACGCGGTGCGCGAGTTTGCCGAGGCCGAGATCGGGCCTCGCGTGGCGCAGTGGGAGAGAGAAGGCCACTTTCCGCGGGAGATCCTCGGCGGGCTCGCTCGGATGGGTCTGATGGGAATGATGGTCCCCGAGACCTGGGGCGGCGCGGGCGCCGACGCAGTGTCGTACGTGCTCGTCGTCGAGGAGCTCGCGCGCGTGTGCGCGTCCACGGCCGTGATCGTGTCCGTGAACAACTCGGTCGTCTGCTATCCGATCTGGAAGTTCGGCACGGAGGAGCAAAAGACGACGATCCTCTCCGCGCTGGCTTCCGGCGGGGCGCTCGGCGCGTACGCGCTGTCGGAGCCCCAGTCGGGCTCGGACGCCGCCAACCAGAAGACCCGTGCCGTCCGTGACGGCGAGTCGTACGTCCTGAACGGCGCAAAGGCCTGGATCACCAACGCGGGCGAGGCGCAGTGGTACGTGGTGATGGCGATGACCGACCCGTCCGCGGGCACGCGCGGCATCACGGCCTTTCTCGTTTCGGCCGAGGACCGAGGACTGCGCGTCGGCGCGCCGGAAGACAAGATGGGCCTGCGCTCGTCGAAGACGGCGGGGATCTTCCTGGAGGACCTGCGGATTCCCGCCAGTCGCCGCCTCGGGGGGGAGGGAGAGGGCTTCACCATCGCGATGACGACGCTCGACCACTCGCGCATCGGCATCGCCGCGCAGGGCATCGGCATCGGCCAGGCGGCCTACGAGGCCTCCGTCGAATACGCGAGGACGCGCGAAACCTTCGGCCGCAAGCTCGCCGAGCATGAGGCGATCGCCTTCCAGATCGCCGACATGCGGTTGCAGCTCGAAGCGGCCCGGGTGCTCACCTACAGAGCGGCCCTCCGCTCGGAAACGCCGGGCGTCCGCTATTCCAAGGAGTCGTCCATGGCGAAGGTCTACGCCACCGAAGCCTGCAACGCCATCGCGGCGCGGGCGGTCCAGATCTTCGGCGGTTACGGCTATTCGAAGGAGTATCCGGTCGAGCGGTACTATCGGGACGCGCGCGTGACGACGATCTATGAAGGCACCAGTGAGATCCAGCGGATCGTGATCGCGAAGAACGTGCTGGCGGGGCGCTGAGCGGTGAGCGACATCGACGAGCCGCTTCCTCCCTCGAGCTCGGGCGACGAGGACGAGCCGCCGCCGCCGCCGGCCCCTCCGATCGCCGAGGCCGTCACCGGCAAGGTCGCTGCGCCGCTGGCGGCCTTGCGCGCCCGGCCCGATTTGACCTACCGGCGCGCACCGCTCTTCCGCGAGTGCCGCGGATACCGCCTGCGCCTGGACCCTCCGGACCTCGCGCGGCTGCGGGAGCTGGCGGGGTCGCGCGGCAAGTCCGACGAAGAGATCGGGGAAGCGTTCTTCGACGGACAGGCCGACCGGCTCGCCGCCTCGCTCGTCGACGACGTGCCGGCCGGGAACGAGATCCGTGTCGTGGTGGATCCATACTCGCGCCAGGCCTTCCTGGCGCTGGAGAACAGCATCCGGGGGATCCTGAGCTTCTAGCCGGCTAGATGTCTGCGGTGATGACGATCCTGTGCGCGCGCGTCAGGTGCGCTTTCTTCTGATGCGGATCGATCGATACCGCGATTTCGCCCGGCTCGGCTCCGGCCGAGGAGAGGACGTCGGCCCAGCCTTCGGCTCGGAACCGGAGGAAGTCTTCGGCGATCGCCGGCTCCTCGCGGCCCTCGAAGTCGGGCATCGCCTTGAGCTTTTCGACCTCGGCCCTGCCGAGCACGAAGGCGTAGCCCTCACGATCCATACGGTATGTGCGTGCCGTGTTCGGGGAGTTTGATTCCATGAAGGGAATTTTAAGGCATTCCGGGCGTTTTTGGCCTTGATGAAAACGAAGACAGCCCCGGTCGCGGCCTCCCTGCTCCTGGCGGCTCTGGCGAGTGCGGCGCTGCCGGCCGAGACCCTTCGCAATCACTTCGACACCGACGGCATCATGCGGCCGCCCGGCTTCTTCGATTTCGCGGTGCTCGGGGCTCCCGGCGCCGCGCGCTGGCTCATCCTCTCGGACCTCAATCCGCCCTCCGCGCCCAACTGCGTTTCCCAGACCGAGGCCGCGCGACCCACGGACTCGATCGCCGCTGCGCTGCGCCGCAATCAGGTCTTCCAGGACGGGGCCATGTCGACGTTCGTGAAGCGCGGCCCCGGCCGCGCGGGCCTGCTCCTCCGGACGGTCGACGAGAAGAACTTCCTCGTGGTCCTCGCCGACACCGGAACCGGCGAAGCCGTTCTGTGGAGCTACCGCGACGGCAAGCCCTCGGAGCTCGGCCGCGGGCGCTCACCGTTCGAGCGGGGCTGGGAGAAGCTCGGTGTGACGGCGTCGGGGCCGAAGGTCGCGGTGCTCGTGAACGATCAGAAGCTTTTCGAAGCCGCGGACCCGAGGCCCGCCGCCGGGAGGACGGGGCTTGCCACTGCCGGGCCGGGAAGCGCGCGGTTCGACGAGTTCGTGATCGAGGCGGCCGACGCTCGGAAGCCGTAAGCCGGGCTAGCGGTTAGCGGCTAACGGCCGTCACCCGGCGCGATTTTTGCCGCGAAGCGGAAGCGTCCACCCTCGACTTTCAGTACGACCGCCGGCTTGATGGGATTGCGGTCCGCGTCCATCGTGATCGCGCCCGTCACGCCGGCGAAGTCCCGGGTCGACGCGAGCGCGTCGCGAATCCGCCTGCCCTCGGTCGAGCCCGCGCGCGTGATCGCGTCGGCCAGCAGGCGCGTCGCGTCGTAGGAGCTCGCGGCGATCGAGTCCGGCTCCGCGCCGTAGCGGGCCTCGTAGGCCTCGACGAACGCCCGGACGGCGGGCGCGGGATCGTCGACGGAGTAGTGATTGGAAAAGTACGCCCCCTCCACGGCCTCTCCGCCGATCTCGACCAGCTTGGGGGAGTCCCAACCGTCGGCCCCGAGGAGCGTCGCCGTGACGCCCAGCGACTTCGCCTGGCGCGCGATCAGCCCGGCGTCGGTGTAGTAGCCCGGAACGACGATCACATCGGGCTTCAGGGGCCGGATCGCCGTCAGCTGCGCCGAGAAGTCGCTGTCGCCCTCGGAGTACTTGAGCTCCTCGAGAATCCGTCCGCCCCGGAACTCGAACTCCTTGCGGAAGGCCTCCGCCAGGCCCACGCTGTAGTCGCTCCGGACATCGACGAGAATCGCGGCCGTTCGAGCCTCGAGGTTGTCGCGGGCGAACGCGGCGAGCACACGGCCCTGGTAGGGGTCGATGAAGCAGGCGCGGAAGATGTAGTCGCCCTTCTTCGTGACCTCCACGTTGGTGGAGGTGGGGCTGATCATCGGGATCCCGTAGCTCTGGGCAATCGGCGCGGCGGCGAGCGTGCGGGAGGAGGCCTGCTCCCCGATGAGCCCGACGACGTGGTCGCGCGTGATGAGCTTGGAGACGGCCGACGCGGCCTCGGAGGCCTCGCCCCGGTCGTCCTCGGCGAGAAGAACCAGGGGTTTGCCGAGGACTCCGCCGGAGGCGTTGATCTGCTCGACCGCCAGCTGGGTGCCGTTTTTTCCCGAAAGCGCGAAGGTGGCCGTCGGGCCCGTGAGCGCTCCGTAAAAGCCGATCTTGATGCCCTGGGCGTCTGGCGCCTTTTCGCCGCCGCAGGCGAAGGAGAGGAGCGTTCCGAGGAGCACCATGCGGCGCATGGCGGAGGATTATAGGATCCGCGGTCCGGAGGGTGCCATGTCGAGAATTCCCCTGATCGGTCGGGCCGCCGCAGCCGGCCCGGTCCGCGAGGCCTTCGAGCGCAAGATCGCCGAGCGCGGCAACATCCCCAACATGTATCGTGCCTTCGCGCACCGCCCGTGGCTCCTGTCGACGATGGACGCCCACTTCGCCGCCGTCCTCGGCTCAGGGACGGTGCCGCTGAAGCTCAAGGAGATGCTCGCGCTCCAGACCTCCCAGTGCAACGGGTCCCGGTATTGCTCGGCTTCGCACACCATCCTCGCCGAGAAGACGGGCTCCTCGAAGGAGCAGATTGCGAGCCTCAAAGACTTCGAAGGGGGGCCGTTCACCGACAAGGAGAAGGCGGCTCTGCGCTTCGGCCTGCAGATGACGCGGGAGCCGACCCGAGTCTCCGACGCGGTTTTCGCGGAGCTTCGCCGCCACTTCGACGAGGGAGAGATCGTCGAGATCGCGGCCGTCGTCGGCCTCTTCAACTATTTCAACCGGTTCAACGAGGCGCTGCGGATGGAGCCGACGAAGCCGGGGGAGGGTGTGGACTCGTGATTTTGATATTCTCCGCCGCTCCAGGAAAGCGTCCATGAGCAACGGCAAGACCTACGATCTCGGCATCATCGGCTCCGGTCCCGGCGGTTACGTCGCGGCGATCCGGGCCTCGCAGCTCGGCCTGTCGGTCCTCATCGTCGAGAAGGAATCGCGCCTGGGCGGCGTCTGCACGCTCTGGGGTTGTATCCCCACCAAGGCCCTCCTCCACACGGCCGACTTGCTCGAGGAGGCGCGGCACGGCGCCGAAATCGGCGTGACCTCGCGCGAGGTCCGGCTCGACATGCCGGCCGCGATGAAGCACAAAGAAAAGATCGTCCGGCAGTCCACCAACGGCATCACGTACTTGATGAAGAAGAACCGCGTTGACGTCGTGAACGGGTTTGGCCGTCTCGCGGGCGCGGGCCGCATCTCCGTCGCCGGGCCGGACGGCGCGGAGACGGTCTACAGCGCCAAGAACGTCATTTTCGCCACGGGCTCCGCGCCCCGCTCCCTGCCCGGCATGGATATCGACGACCAGACGATTCTGTCATCGACCTCGATGCTCGAGCTGACCGAGATCCCGAAGTCCCTTCTCGTCATCGGCTCGGGCGCCGTTGGCGTCGAGTTCGCGTCCATGTACGCGCGGTTCGGCTCCAAGGTGACGATCATCGAGGTCCTTCCCCGGATCGTCCCCGTCGAGGACGAGGAGATCTCCCGCGAGCTCGCCGCCTCCTTCAAGCGGCAGGGCATCGCGATCTACCCGGACACCCGGGTCGAGCGCATCACGAAGGGCGAGGCGGGAGTCGAGCTGCTGGCGCGGTCATCGAGCGACAGGACCGAGACCTTCCGCGCGGAGAAAGTGCTCATGGCCGTCGGCCGCCGGCCCCTGTCGGACGGGATCGGACTCGAGGCGATGGGCATCGCGACGGAGAAGGGCTATCTCAAGGTGGACGCCTTCATGCGGACCAACGTTCCCGGCGTGTACGCGATCGGCGACGTGATTCCCACGCAGGCGCTGGCGCATCTCGCGTCGGCCGAGGGCGTGGTCGCGGTCGAGCACATGGCCGGCAAGGAGACGCGGCCGATCAACTACGACCAGATCCCGGGCTGCACCTACTGCTCACCGGAGGTCGGCTCCATCGGACTGACCGAAGCGAAGGCGCGCGAGCGTGGCTACGACGTGGTCGTCGGCAAGTTCCCGTTCTCGGCCATCGGCAAGGCGCGGATCCTGAATCAGGCAGCTGGTTTCGTGAAGATCGTCGCCGAGAAGAAGTACGACGAGGTCCTGGGCGTCCACATCGTGGGGCCGGCGGCCACCGAGCTGATTGCCGAAGCGGGAGCCGCCCTGAAGCTCGAAGCGACCTCCGAGGAGCTCGTCCGCACGATCCACGCCCACCCCACGCTCTCCGAGGCGATCCACGAAGCCGCGGAGGCCGTCCAGGGGCACGCGATTCACATCTGACGGCTACGCCGCTCGTCGGAAAGGAGCGTTTCGCCGTCAGCGCTGCGCGTTCACTACGGCGGGTTCTGACCGCTCGTCACGTCGGGAGCCGTCGGCGGAGCTCCGGGCGAGGATTGCACGGCGTTCCCCGGCGGTCCCGCGAACGTGCGTCCGACCTGGTAGTCGCTAGGGGAATTCGGCGCTCCGATCGTCTGACCCGGAACGACGGTGCTGTAGAAACCCTTCCCGAGAGCCGGGGCTTTGGCCGCGACGGAACTGGCGCTGGCCGGGCCGGCCTGGGTGCTGCCGCCCTGCATGGCGAGGTTGCCGATCGAAATCACGCGGTCGGCCGGGTTGGCGGCCGTGGCGGCCTGGCTGGAAATCCTCGAGACGCCTTTGACCTCCGACTTGCGCATGCTGATGAGCGTCCCGTCCGGGTAAATGTGAAACAGAAGCATCGTGCCCTTCGTGACCGGAGCGTCCCTGGAGATCAGTCTGCCGGAGGGCACAAGATCGATCTGGTAGAGCGTTTCCTCGGCTCGGAGCGCGAAGGCGCAGGCAAACAGAACCGCGGCCGGCACAAGGCGGTTCGACATAACCCACCTCCCCCAAAAAGCGTATCACGGAGGCAGCGACGGAGCCGGGCGCTTCGACCCGGGCTACCGCTTCGCGCGTCCTTCCGCATGACCCCCGCTCCCGCGGAGAGTTGAATAGAATGGCGGACTCTCACTCGAGGACCATGAGCCAGGAAGCACCGAGACCGGCCGACCTGTCGGCCCTGAGCATCCGCCGAGAGCCCGAGAACCAGCGAGGGACGCGGGGATGGCTCCTGCTGGGAGCGGTCCTGGTGACGGCGGCGGGGTTGGCCGCCTACCTGCTCACGGGCCGGGGCTTGCGGCCGAAGACCGTCGAGGTCGTGACGGCCTCCGTCGTGACCGAGGGCCAGGCGACGACGCTTCTCTCGGCTACGGGGTATGTCGAAGCCGAACGGAAAGCCGACCTCTCGCCCAAGATCACGTCGCGCATCACGGAGTTAAACGTCACCGAAGGGACGCGGGTGAAGAAGGGCGACGTGATCGCGCGGCTCGACTCTACGGACCTCGACGCGCAGATGGCGGAGGTGAAGGCGAATTGGGTCAACGCCGAGGCGGAGCTCAAGCGGCAGAAGACCCTCTACGACCAGGGCCTGACCACCCGGTCGGCTCTCGACGTGGCCGTCGCGAACGAGGCAGCCATGCGCGCGCGCGTGCGGTACGTCGAGGCGCTGCTCGATTACACGATCATCCGGGCGCCTTTCACCGGCGTCATCACGGCCAAGCGGGCCTTCGTCGGCGAGGCGGTGTCGCCCTTCGGATCTTCTCCGTCGGGCGGCGGCTCGGGCGGCGCCATCGCCACGATCGTGGAGTTCTCTTCGCTTTACGTCGGCGCGGACGTCAACGAGGCCAATCTCTCGAAGCTCGCCAGGGATCAGCCGGCCGAGATCACGCTCGACGCGGTTCCCGACAAGATCTACCACGGGAAGCTCCGGCAGATCGTGCCGGCGGCCGACCGCCAGAAGGCGACGGTGCGGGTCAAGGTGGCCTTTCTCGACTCGGACGACCGGGTGTTGCCGGACCTCTCGGCGCGCGTGGCGTTCACATCGGAGCCGACACAGGGCAAGGAAACGCGCTCGCGCGTGCTGATCCCGAAGGCCGCCCTGACTTCGCCCGAGGGCAAGACGGGCGTTTTCCGCGTCGTTGAGGGAAGGGCGGTCTTCACGCCGGTGACCGCGGGCGGCGACGTTCAGGGTCAGGTCGAGGTGACGCAGGGCCTGCAGGGCGGAGAGCGGTTGATCTCGCTCGCGGGCGGACTCCAGTTGAAGAGCGGCGACAAGGTGCGCGTGGAATCACAGGAGAAGTGAGCATGGCCGAGCCCCTGATTCGGATCGAAAACGTGGAGAAGGTCTACCACCGGGACAAGATCGAAATTCCCGTGCTGATGGGAATCAATCTCCACATCCCCGAGGGCGAGTACGTCGCCCTGATGGGCCCTTCCGGCTCGGGCAAGACGACGCTTCTGAACCTGATCGCCGGGATCGACCAGCCCACGCGCGGCCGGATCGTGGTGGGAGGCCGCGACATCGCGACGATGGGGCAGACGGAGCTGGCCGCGTGGCGGTCCCACACCATCGGCTTCATCTTTCAGCTCTATAACCTGCTACCCGTCCTCACGGCCTTCGAGAACGTCGAATTGCCCCTCTTGCTGACGCGGCTCAAGAGGCGCGAACGCAAGAAACACGTCGAGGCGGCGCTGTCCATCGTGGGCCTGGCGGACCGGATGGACCACTATCCGCGGCAGCTCTCCGGCGGTCAGGAGCAGCGGGTCGCGATCGCGCGCGCGATCGTGTCGGATCCGAAGATCCTGGTGGCCGACGAGCCCACGGGAGACCTGGACGCGAAATCCGGAGCCGAGATCCTGGAGCTGCTGCGGAGGTTGAACGAGGAGTTCGGCAAGACGATCGTCATGGTGACGCACGACCCCAGGGCGGCCGCTCGCGCCCACCGGATGGTCCAACTCGACAAGGGCGTCCTGCACGCCGACGAGCGCACGGAGGCCGGGACCGGGAGGAAGGCATGAAGTACTTCCGCCTGATCTGGAAGAACGTCTTCCGCAAGAAGACGCGCATGTTCTTGACTACGAGCTCGATCGTGCTCGTGCTCGTCCTGATCGTGATCCTGGCGTCGCTCCTGCAGGCCATGGAGGCGGATCCCTCGGGAGGGAGGGGGGCGAACCGGCTCGTCGTCCAGCACGCCACCGGTCTGGCCAACTTCTTGCCCCTCTCGCAGCTCCAGCGCATCCAGCAGATCCCCGGCGTGGTCGCCGTGTCGCCCGAAACCTGGTTCGGTGGCGTCTACAAAGACGACAAGCCCGAGAACTGGATCGGCCAGCTCTCGGCCGACCCGGAGATCTACTTCGACAGGATCTTCGACGACGCAAAGGTCGATCCGGCCGTCAACGCCGAGTGGAAGGCGACGCGCAACGGCTTCGTGGCCGGGCAGAAGATCGCTGAGCGATTCAAGTGGAAGAAGGGCGATCACATCATCCTGCGGGGAACCTACATCCCCGTCAACCTCGACCTGGTCTACATCGGGTCCTACAACGCCGGCGACGAGTCGAACGTCTTCTTCCACAACGAGTACCTGAACCAGGCGCAGTGGTTCGGCGCGAACAAGGTGACGGGCATCTACTACCTCAAGGTGGATAACGGCGAGAACGTGCCGCGGGTGGCCGCCACGATCGACCGCATGTTCGAGAACAGCGACGCGCCGACGAAGACGCTGACCGAGAAGCAGTTCCAGCTCCAGTTCATGGAGATGATGGGGAACGTGAAGTTCCTGATCAACGGGATCTCCCTCATCATCGTCTTCGCCGTGACGCTGATCGTCGCGAACACCGTGGCGATGTCCGCGCGCGAGCGCGTCACCGAAATCGCAGTCATGCGGACCCTGGGCTTCGGCCGCGGCCACATCCTGGGGTTCATCCTCTCGGAAGCCGTGCTGATGTCGCTCCTCGGCGGCATTTTCGGCGTCCTGATCGCGAAGTTCGTCCTGATCCCGATGCTGCTCGCGGTAGGAAACAAGACCTCCATATCGATCTGGCTCGTGAACTTCCGGGTCACGCCCCTGACGCTCGCCCTGGCGTTCGGGGTCTCGGTGGGCGTCGGGATCCTCGCGGGGTTCGTGCCCGCGATCCGGTCCTCGCGGCTGCGGATCGTCGACGGCCTCAGGCAGGTGGTGTAGCGATGGCGATCCCGCTGAAATACAACCTCCGGAACCTCGTCGCCCGAAAGATGTCGACGGGAATGACGGCGTTCGTCATTGGCCTCGTCGTGGCGGTCTTCCTGTGCGTCCTCGCGCTCGTGCAGGGCGTGACGCGTACGCTCTCGGTCACGGCCTCCAACCGCAACGTCCTGACGATGCGGGTGGGCTCCCAGGCCGAGATGCAGAGCGTCATAACGCGCGACCAGGCGGACCAGATCCAGTCGATCGCCGGCATCGAGCGCAGCGCCTCGGGGCAGCCGCTGGTCTCGGCCGAGCTCCTCACGTTGATCAACGTGCCGCGAGCCGACGGCAAGTCGAGCTCGAACGTTCAGATTCGGGGCATGGCGCCGATCGGCCTGGAGATGCGGCCCACGGTCAGGATCGTGGACGGCCGCATGTTCCGCCCCGGCAGCAACGAGGCGGTTGTCTCGAAGAACCTCTCGATGCGGTTCGCCGGCATGAAGGTCGGCGACACGATCAAGTCCGGCAGCTTCCGGTGGATCGTCGTCGGGCTGTTCGACGCTGCCGGCAGCGCCTACGAGTCCGAGATCTGGACGGACGTGTCGGACCTTCAGCAGCAGACCAAGCGCCAGATCTACTCCTCGGTGTTCGTGCGTACGCCCGACGCCGACGCGGCCAACCGGTACATCGAGAACGTGAAGGGCGATCAGCGTTTGAAGCTCGAGGGAAAGACCGAGCGCAAGTACTACGACGAGCAGATGATCACGGGCGATCCGATCAAGGCCCTCGCCTTTATCGTCGGCATCTTCACGGCGATCGGTGCCGCCTTCGGCGCCATGAACACGATGTACGCGCAGGTCTCGGCCCGGACGCGCGAGATCGGGACCCTGAGGGCGATCGGCTTCTCGCGGCGCTCGATCCTCGTCTCGTTCGTGCTCGAGGCCCTGATGCTGTGCCTGGCCGGTGGTCTTCTGGGCGTGCTGTTCACCTTCCTCGCGTTCAACCTGTTTCTCACGAAGCCTACGGGCACGATGAACTTCCGGACGTTCTCCGAGGTGCTGTTCAACTTTCGGATGACCCCGCAGTTGATCGCCGGCGGCCTGGCCTTCGCCCTCGCCATGGGCGTGATTGGCGGATTTTTCCCCGCCTTCCGCGCGGCGCGGCTGAAGATCACGACCGCGTTGAGGGAGATTTGACGAGGGTCTCGAGCCGGGAGCTCGCCGCGGCGGGCCTCACGAGCTCGCCTTCACCGTAAACTCGCCGGGTGCGTCTTCACTTCTACGGAACGAAGGGCTACGTCGACGAGTCCTCGCGCGCGCACGCGGGCCATTCGGCCTTCGTGATCGAGGCGGAGGGCTTTCGCCTCCTCTGCGACTTCGGCGAGAACCGCAAGGGAATGCTCCGCAGGATCCGCCCCGACGCCGTCTTCGTCTCGCACGCGCACCCGGATCACGGCTGGGGGCTCTGGGAGGGGACCGGCGTCCCGGTGCACGCCTCGGCGGTCACGCACGAGCTCTTGAAGGAGCTTCCGCTCTTGAACCGGGTCGTGCTCGCTTCCTATGAGGCCGTCTCGATCGGCCCTCTCCAGCTGACGGCCTATCCCGTCCTCCACTCCGTTCGGTGCCCGTGCGTTGGCGCCCGGATCACCGGGGGCGGCCTTACTCTCGTCTACTCGGGCGACATCGTCGCTTTCGAGGAACCTGCGTCCGCCCTTGCCGGGGCCGACCTGTACATCGGCGACGGCTCGACGCTGACGGCATCGCTCGTGCGGCGCCATCCGAGCGGGGCACTCCTCGGTCACACGACCGTCCGGGCCCAGCTCGGCTGGCTCGCGCGGCACGGGGTGCCTCGCGCGATCTTCTCGCACTTCGGCAAGGGCCCGATCGAGATGGGCAAGGAGGCGCTGGACCGGGCGCTCGCCGAGCTTGCCGCCGCCAACCCACCCGGCTGCCGTGTCGTCGCGGCCCACGACGGGCTCGAGCTGGAGATCGAAGCGCCGACCCGGCGCGAGACTCGAGACTCTGGCTAGCGGCCCTCGATCCCCGACTTCGTGTGTGCCGGCAAGGCCGGGCCGGTGGCCGCGACGGGCGATTCGGCGCGGTCCTCCCTGGTGGCCGCCGGGGCCTCGACGACCGCCTTGCGGGCCTCGCGGGCGCGCTTCAGGAAGGCCAAGAAGCCTCCGGCCATCATGACGTAGAAGCCGCCCCAGACGAGGCTGATCAAAGGCTTGCGCGTCACGTCGATCGAGAGCGACTCGACAGTCGCCGCCTGGAGCTCGTCGGCGGAATTCTTCGAGATGCCCCGCAGACGCAGCACCACGGCGCCGTCGTTGGGCGAGACCGCGACGACTTTCATCTTTCCGCCCGGGAAGCCCGGGATATCGACCTCCTCGGCCTCCGCCTCGCGCCCGTCCATGTCGAAGACGTAGCGGACCGTGACGTCGTGCTTCGAGCCGTCGGGTGGCGTGATCGTGAGGTCGGTCAGGACGAGGATCGTCTTCTCGCCGCGCAGCATGGCGGAGCGGTCGGCGTTGAAGTCCCGGAACGTAAACCCCGCGCCCTCGATGTTCGTCGTCGTCCCCTTCGTCAGACGCAGGTCGCGGCCGACCATCTCCGGCCGACCCGGGTCGTACTGCTGCGGTGCGATGTAGAAGTCAGCGACCGCGGAGCTTCGGATCGAGGGGTTCGCCATGAGCTGTCCGGTCCGGCTGTTCACGTACATCTTCGGGTACGTGTAGAACCTCTTGCCGGCTGCCGTGTCGACCCTGACCTCCATGGCCTGCTTGCGCGTCGCGGTTCCCGGAACCACGCGGAGGAACGTGAGCGTCGCGTCGCCTGTCTTCTTCGGCACGCCGACCGGCAGCGTCAGGCGCTGCGATCGGGCGTAGGCGCCCGAGACGACGACTCCGGCGAGCATGATCCCCACGCCGACATGCGCCAGGTAGCCTCCGGCGCCGCCGAACTTGCCGCCCATGCCCTTGCGGATCACGGCGCGGAGGTTCATGTCCGCAGCGAAGAACGCGGCGAAGAGGAGGACGAGCGTGTCGGGCCGACGGGCGCCGAGGGCGACGGCCGTGAGCGTCAGGACGGCGGCCACGGCAAGCGAGCGCCGCGAGCTCCGGAGGAGCTCTCCGGGCTTCTCGCCCTTCCAGGACACGAACGGCACGAGACCCGCGAAGAGGAGCAGCAGCAACGCCGCAGCCGGCGTCGTCTTCTCGTAGAAGGCGATCTGCACCTGGGAGGGAGTGCCGGACAGGCGCGTGAGCAGGGGAGCCGAGGTGCCGAGCAGGATGACGCAGGCGAGCGCGCAGAAGACGGCGATGCCGAGGATGAAGAGCACGCCCCGGGAGAGAACCGGCGGCTCCTCCTCCTCGGGGCGCGGGATCTCCCGCCAGCGCCAGGCGAGCAGCGCGACCGAGAGCGTGAGAAACGTTCCCAGGATGGCGACCAGCCAGCCCGTGATGCCCAGGTCGATGAAGGAGTGAACCGAGAAGTCCGCGAGCACGCCGGACCGGGTCAGGAACGTCCCGTAGAGGATCGACGCGTACGCCGTACAGGCGAGGATCAGGTTGATCTTACGGTGCCGCTTCTTCGCGCGCTGGAGGAACATCCCGTGCACGAGCGCGACCGTGAAGATCCACGGCACGAGGCTGGTGTTTTCCACGGGGTCCCACCCCCAGTAGCCGCCCCAACCGAGGGTCTTGTAGGCCCAGTAGCCGCCCATCAGGATCGCGGTCCCGAGCGTAAGGAACGTCAATAGTACCCACGGAATGCAACGCACGATCCAGCCGTCCCAGCGCTTCTTCCACAGCGCCGCGATCGCGAAGGCGAACGGGACCGACAGCGACGCGAAGCCGATGAACATGACCGGCGGGTGGATCACCATCCACGGATCCTGGAGCAGAGGATTCAACCCCACGCCGTCGGCCGGCGTCGGCGGCGGAAGGTACTTGAACGGGCTCTGCTTGCAGAGGATGGCGATGATGCCGAGGAAGGTCGAGAGATACACGACCATCACGGGCGCTTCCTGCTCCTTGGCGCTCCTCCAGACGAAGAGGCCGATGAGCGAGCCGAAGAAGCACCAGAGGAGAAACGATCCCTCCTGGCCGGCCCAGAAGGTCGAGACCAGAAAGTGCAGCGGCAGGTCCGCGCTGGAGTACGAGTTGACGTAGGAGACGTCGAACCGGTGCTGAAGGAGCAGCGTCATCAGGATGGCGGACGCGGCGACCACGCAGGCCGTGAACGCGGAGTACGTCGTCCGCGCCAGCGGCAGCAGGTCCCGGCGCCCCCGGTCGACCGCCAGATACGTCGCGACCGAGGCAAGCCCCGCCAGGAGCGCTCCCCAGATCGCCGCGACACCGGGCCAGAAGTACATCAGGACACCCGGGAGGGGATCCTGGACTCGTAGGCCTTTTCGACCTCTGCGCCCTGGTACTTGGAAGGGCACTTGACGAGGAGCTTCTCGGCCTCGATCCGGCCGTCCCGAAACCGCCCGATCGCGACGATCGAGATGGCGTCCTTGAAGTTCCCGGGCCGTATGCCGCGGTAGACGATGGGCATGCGGGCCCCGCCCTCGTCCAGGAGCTCGAAGGCGAGCTCTTCCTTCCCGGTGTCATACCGGTCGCTCGTCTTGTCGAGGGCGCCCATGACCTGGACGATCCCACGGGCCTTCCTCGCCTCGTCGAAGGTGAGATAGGGCGTCAGGGTCTTCTGGAACGCGGTCAGGCCGAAGCCGACGAAGGCGAGCGTCAGCGCCGCGGCGATCCAGTAGCCCCGTTTCATCGCCCGCGCTCCGCGGCGGAGATCCGGTGGTCCAGGCGCCAGAGGTACAGGAAAAGCCCGACCCAGATGACCACGTTGACAGCGGCGAGATAACCCAGGCTGCTCACAGAATCAGTCTCTCCCTTTCCGGGCCCCGGAGCAACCGTCGTCTGTCGTCGAGGACAGGCCGGGACGCGTTTCGCAACGTATCAGGCCCGCCGCGCATTTCGTAGAACGCGGGAGAGGCGCTCCAGGCGCGCCTCGAGGGACAACAGCCACAGAAAGAGTCCGGAGAACCCAAAGAGGGAGCAGAAGAACACGGTCTTGGTGGGGGCGTCCATCAGGATCCTTCCCTGCGGATTAATGACGGTCTGGGGGTGGAGCGAGGCCGTGATCCGGGGAGCCACGAAGACGAGAAACGGCATCAGCACCGCCGCGAACAGCGCGTAGGCGGCCGCGATCCGCGCCCGCCGCTCGGGATCGTCGATCGAAGCGCGAAGGAACACGTAGGCGCCGTAGAGGAAGACGAGCAGGAGGTAGGAGGACTCCCGCGGGTCCCAGTTCCACCAGGACCCCCACATGATGTTGGCGAAGATCGAGCCTGTGACGAGCGTCAGGACGCCGAAGAGAAGGCCGATGCGGACCGCCGCCGCGGCGATGTCGTCGTGCCAGGGGTTGCGCCGCCGGAGATACGCCAGCGAGTAGGCGGCCGCCACCAGGAAGGCGAGCGTCGATGTCCAGGCGCACGGGACGTGAAAAAACACGATCCGCGACGACTCCCCGAGAAACCCCTCCGCCGGCTCCGGCCAGAGGAACGCGGCCGCGATGACCGCGGACAGATACGGGAGGAGGAGGAGTTTGGGGAACTTCATTGCCTCGGCTCTCTCAGCTGGCAGCTAATCCTCCCACGCCGCCGCCGCCAGCATGTACGCGGCCCCCGTCGCGGCCCCATCATAGGCGATCAGCACCCGCAGCGGCATCCACGGAAAATCACCGCGCGTGGCTTCCAGGGTGGCCGCGATCGCGGTCAGGAGGAGCGGTACGAGAAGCGGAAAGGCGATCAGGACGAAGAGCACGCTGCGCTGCCCGGAGCGGGCCGAGAGCGCCGAGAGGAACGTCGAGACGACCGCCAGTCCGTAGCCGCCGGCGAGGACCGTGACCGCGATCGCGGCGGGGGAGCCGATCCTCCAGTCGAGCAGGACGAGGAAGCCGGGGATCGTGACGCCGGCAATTGCCAGGAAGAGGAGCCAGTTGAAGAGAGTCTTGCCCGCGAGCACGAGGGTCGCGGGCAGCGTCTTGCGCAGCGCGAAGGCGGTCCCGGTCTCCTCTTCGTGGGCGAAGGCTCGCGGCAGGCCCGTCGCGGCGGCGAAAAAGAGGATGATCCAGAGCAGCGCCGCCTGGAGAGGCGGCCGGTCCTCTTAGGGCCGGCCGCAGGGCCCGCTCGCGAAGGAGACGAGTGCGAGCGCCGTGGCCGCGAAGAAGAAGACGGCCACGATGGCGATCCGCCGCCGCAGCTCCTGCGTGGCGTCCTTGGCGCAAATCGCCCAGACGCGCGCGGGCAGGCCCGGGCCGTGACCCGTCGACCGTAAGCTGTCAACCGGCGTCTCGTCCCCGACGCTCCTCAAGCCGGGGAGTTTCGGCTCACGGCTCATGGCTGCCGCCTCCGCCGAGTTCGACTCGCTGCTCCGGCGCGACGAAGTCCCTCTCGTCGTTGGACGCGACGACCACGGCGCCGTGGCGGCGGGCGTGGTCGATGACCCCGAGCGCCATCGCGCGTCCCTCGGCGTCCAGGCCCGCGGTGGGCTCGTCGAGGAGGAGCAGCGGCGGGTCGAAGAGCGTGGCGAAGGCGATCCGAAGACGCTGCGTCATGCCGGTGGAGTATTCCTCCACTCGCCGCCCCGAGGCCTCGGAGAGGCCTGCCCGCGAGAGCCGGCGGCGGATGTCCTCGAGAGAGGTCTGGCGTCCGGCCGCCCGGCGAAAGAAAACCAGGTTCTCCTCGGCCGTCAGCTCCCCGTAGAGGGCGAGATCGGGGCCCGCCCAGCCTATGGTAAGGCGGCGCTCGGGCTCCGGCAGCGGCCGGCCGTCCCGCTCGACGAGGACGCGGCCTGCGGTCGGACGCATCAGGCCGGCGAGGATCTTGAGGAGGGTCGTTTTGCCGCTGCCGTTTTTCCCGGAGACGGCGATGAGACCCGTCTCGGCGCGCAGATCGAGCCCCGAGAACAGCGGCGGTCCCGAGAAGGACTTGTTGAGGTTTTCCGCGGCAAGCGTCGTGGTCGACACGGGGTCTCGCGACGATACCATCCGGCCGCTTGAAAACTACGGAAGGGCTTGGATATGATCGCGGCGCTTTCGGCGGCGTCTTCGCGGAAGTGCGCCGGCTCCGGAAGCGCGGCTGCCGAGAATTTCACGAAGGAGAGTTTTGATGTTGAAGCGCACCCTTTTTCTGCTCCTGGCGGCCACCGCCACCCTGTCGCTCCTGGCCTGCGGCGGCCAGAAGGACGAGGATGCGTTGATGGAAGACGAGGCTCCCGCGACGGCGGCGGCCCCGGCGGCGGCTCCCGCCGCGGCGGCTCCCGCCACCGGCGGCGCCACCCTCACCGGCAAGGTCAACTTCGAAGGCGCGAAGCCCGCCATGCCGGCGATCAAGATGGACGCCGACGCCTTCTGCAAGTCCGAGCACAAGGAGCCGGTCTACGCCCAGGAAGTCGTCGTCAACGCCAACAACACCCTGCAGTGGGTGCTCGTCTACGTCAAGGAAGGCGCGACGGGCAGCTACCCGACGCCGACCGAGGCCGTCACGCTCGACCAGCAAGGCTGCCAGTACCGGCCGCACGTCTTCGGGATGCAGGCGGGCCAGCCGCTGAAGATCGTGAACAGCGACGGGACCCTTCACAACATCCACGCCCTGCCCAAGAAGAACCCCGAGTTCAACATCGGACAGCCGTTCAAGGGCATGGAAACGATCAAGAAGTTCGAGAACGTCGAGGTCCCCGTCAAGTTCAAGTGCGACGTCCATAAGTGGATGGGCGCCTACTCGGGCGTCTTCAACCACCCGTTCTTCGCGGTCACCAACGACCAGGGAACCTTCGAGATCAAGAACCTCCCCCCCGGCAACTACGTCATCGAGGCCTGGCACGAGAAGTACGCGCCGCAGACGCAGAACGTGACGGTCACGGGCACCGAGGGCAAGACGCTCGACTTCACCTTCAAGGGATAGTCCGGTACTCTACGTCGCCGTGAAGAGCACTGTCGGGTTTTGTCGCGCCGCCCGGGCACTCCGGTCGGCGCTTTTCTTTATGGCCGCCGCCACTGTGCCCGGCGCCGCCGGAGCGCTCCCGTTCTGGCTTCGCCTTCCCGAGCAGGCCTCCACCTACGCGGGCGAGATCGACTCGTTGTTCCACCTGATCATGTGGATCACCGGGGTCGTCTTCGTCATCGTGGAAGCGGTGCTGATCTACTTCCTCTGGAGGTACCGTCATCGCGAGGGTCGGGTCGTGCGCTACACGCACGGCAACAACCGGCTCGAGGTCGTGTGGACGATCGTTCCGGCCCTCATCTGCGTCATGCTCGCCCTGCTCTCGCGCCGCCTCTGGGAGGACATCAAGGAGCGCATGCCGGCGGACGCCCTCCAGATCGAGGTTGTCGGAGAGCAGTTTGCCTGGAACATCAGCTACCCGGGCGCGGACGGCAAGTTTGCCACGCCCGACGACATCGTGACGATCAACCAGCTTCATTTCCCGGTCGGCAAGCCGGTCGTCGCCACGCTGATGTCGAAGGACGTCATTCACTCCTTCTTTCTTCCGGAGTTTCGCGTCAAGCAGGACGCCGTGCCGGGAATGAAGACGCGCATCTGGTTCGAGGCGACCCGGGTGGGCAACTGGGAGATCGCCTGCGCGGAGCTGTGCGGCCTCGGCCACTACCGGATGAAGGGCTTCGTCACCGTCGACACGCCGGAGGATTTCCAGAAGTGGCTGGCGGAGCAGGCTGCCGCCCAGGCGGCCGAGCAGCAGCAGGCCGCCGCGCCGCCTGAAAAGGGAGGGAGCTCTTGAGCACGGTCGCCTTACCGCGCGAGGCCCCGCACGCCGGAGTGCACGCGGCCCCGACCTCGTTCTGGCGCAAGTACGTCTTCTCGCTCGATCACAAGATGATCGGCAAGCAGTACCTGTTCTACGCGCTGGCGATGCTGGTGGTCGGGGGGCTCCTCGCGACGCTCGTCCGCTGGCAGCTCGCGTGGCCCGGAAAGCCACTGCCGTTCATGGGCAAGCTCGCCCCGGAAGGGATGCCCGGCGGCGTGATGCTGCCGGAGTTCTACAACTCCCTCTTCACGATGCACGCGACGATCATGATCTTCTTCGCGATCATGCCGATCCTGATCGGCGCGTTCGGCAACTTCGTGGTCCCCATCCAGATCGGCGCGCGGGACATGGCCTTCCCGAAGCTCAACATGATGTCCTTCTGGGTCGCCGTTCCGGCCGCGGTGATCATCCTCTGGTCGTTCTTCGTGACGGGCGGGGCGGCCGGGGGCGGGTGGACCTCCTATGCGCCGCTCTCGGCGATCCAGCCGAAGGGGCAGACGCTCTGGCTGATCTCGCTCCTCATCCTCGGCCTCTCCTCGCTCCTGACGGCAGTCAACTTCATCACGACGATCATCAACATGCGCGCGCCCGGCATGACGTTCTTCCGCCTGCCGCTGACGGTCTGGGCGCTCTTCATCACGGCGATCCTGCTGCTGCTGGCGCTGCCGGTCCTCTCGGCCGCGCTGATCATGCTGCTCTTCGACCGAACCCTCGGCACGACCTTCTTCCTGCCGGCGGGCCTCGTGATCAGCGGCGTGCCTCTGACCAACGCCGGGGGCGGGCAGGTGCTGCTGTGGCAGCACCTCTTCTGGTTCTTCGGGCACCCCGAGGTCTACATCATGATCCTGCCCGCGATGGGGATCACCTCGGAGATTCTCCCGGTCTTCTCACGCAAGCCGATCTTCGGGTACCGCGCCATGGCCTACTCGATGCTGGGGATCGCCGGCCTCGGGTTCATCGTCTGGGGCCACCACATGTTCATGAGCGGCATGAACCCGATCCTCGGGACGACGTTCATGATCTCCACGATGGTGATCGCGGTACCCTCGGCCATCAAGACGTTCAACTGGCTCGGGACCCTCTGGGGCGGGAGTATCCACTTCACGACGCCGATGCTGAACGCGGTCTCGTTCGTGTCGATGTTTGTCATCGGCGGACTCTCGGGCATCTTCATGGCGTCGACTCCGGTCGACATCTTCATCCACGACACCTACTTCATCGTCGGGCACATCCACTACGTGCTCTTCGGCGGCTCGCTCTTCGGCGCCTTCGCGGGGCTGTACTTCTGGTACCCGAAGATGTTCGGCCGGATGATGAACGAGCGCTGGGGGAAGATTCACTGGGCGCTCACGTTCGTGACGTTCAACCTCGTGTTCTTCCCGATGCACTTCCTCGGGATGCGCGGGATGCCGCGGCGCATCTACGACTACACGCAGTACTCCCACCTCAAGGGCCTGCAGCCGATGAACCAGATGATGACGATCGCGCTCTTCGTCCTTGGCGTGGCCCAGCTGATCCTGGTGGCGAACTTCTTCCTCTCGATGCGTCGCGGCAAGCTCGCGGGCTCGAACCCGTGGCACGCCAACACGCTCGAATGGCAGACGTCCTCGCCGCCCCCGCACGAGAACTTCGCGCGAATCCCGACCGTCTACCGCGGACCCTACGAGTTCAACGCTCCGGGCCACGGCTCGGACTCCTGGCCGCAAAGCGAGCCGCCCTCCGGCGGGCACGCCGAGAAGGCGCATGGCTGATCGGCGCCGCGAGCGGGAGGCGCCCGCGCGGACCGGGTCTCCGGCCGGGCGCGGCCTGCATGCCTTCGCGGTCCTGACGGCGGCGGCGACGCTCCTCCTGATCGTCGCCGGAGGCCTCGTGACCTCGACGGAGTCGGGTCTCTCCGTGCCCGACTGGCCGACGACCTACGGGCGGAGCATGTTTACGTTTCCCGTTTCGGAGTGGGTCGGTGGCATCCGGTACGAGCACACGCACCGCCTGATCGCATCGGCCGTCGGGTTCCTGACGATCGTCCTGGCCATCTGGCTCGCGCGCCGGGAGGAGCGCCGCTGGGTGCGGCGGCTGGGGTACCTCGCTCTGGCCGCCGTCGTGGCGCAGGGCGTGCTGGGAGGCCTGACGGTGCTCCTCCTGCTCCCGACCCCCGTCTCGGTGGCGCACGCCTGCCTCGCGCAGACGTTCTTCTGTCTCACGGTCACCCTCGCGGTGGTGACCTCCTCGCGCTGGCGGCGGGCGGCCCCCGGGGATCTGAAGGCGGCATTTCTCGCGAGCCCGGTCGCGCGGGTTGCGGGGGCGACCTCCGCCGTGGTCTTCGTGCAGCTCCTGGTCGGCGCGGTCATGCGGCACACGAAGTCGGGGTTGGCGATCCCGGACTTCCCGCTCGCGCTCGGCCGCATCGTGCCGCCGCTCGAATCTTTTCCGGTGACGATCCACTTCGCGCACCGGGTGGGCGCGCTCGCGATCACCGCGCTCGTCGTCTGGTGCGGCATCCGCGCCTTTCGCACGCGCCGCTCCGGCCTCTACCAAACCGCGCTCTGGCTCGCGCTCCTCGTCGCCGTCCAGATCGCGCTCGGGGCCTCGACGGTTCTGACGCGCAAGTCGGTCGCCGTGACGACGGCGCACGTCGCGACGGGCGCGCTTCTTCTCGGCTCGACGCTGGCCCTCGGCCTCGGCTCGCTCGCCGCCGAGCGGCGCCGCAACAACGTCGTGCCGATCCGGCCGGCCATGGCGGCAAGGGCGGCGGGATGGAAGTAGTCCCGGCCGCCGCGCTGGCGGTCGCGCCCAGCCGGGCCGCCGACTTCCTGGAGCTGACGAAGCCGCGGATCACCGCGCTCGTGCTCGTGACGGCCGCCGTAGGGTACGCGGTGGGCGGAGGGGGGAGCTTCGATGCGCTCCGCTTCCTCGTCTTCCTCGTGGGAACGGCCCTCTTGTGCGGCGGGGCCTCGACGCTGAATCAGTATCTGGAACGGGACGCCGACGCCCGCATGGTCCGCACTAGCCGGCGCCCGATCCCGGCCGGACGGCTGCGGCCCGAGGAGGCCCTGGCCTTCGGCCTCGCGCTTTCCGCCGCCGGGCTCGCGGTCCTGAGCTTCGTCAACCTCCTGACGGTCGCGCTCGGCGCCGCCTCGCTTGCCTCTTACGTGCTCGTCTACACTCCGTTGAAGCGCGTCACGTCGCTGTGCACGGTCGTCGGCGCGGTCCCCGGGGCGCTGCCGCCCCTGATGGGCTGGGCGGCCGCGCGCGGAGAGCTCGGCGCCGCCGGCTGGGGACTCTTCGCGATCCTCTTTCTCTGGCAGCTCCCGCACTTTCTGGCGATCGGCTGGCTCTACCGGGACGACTACGCGCGCGGCGGGTTCCCGATGCTCGCAGTGACGGATCCCGACGGCTCCGCGTCGGGCCGCCAGGCGCTGCTGTACACCACGGCCCTTCTGCCGGTGACGCTGGCGGCGGGAGTTCTCGCCGCGGCGGGGCAGGGCTATCTCTGGGGCGCCCTGGCGATGGGGTTCGTGTTCCTCGCGTGCGCCGCGCTCTTCGCCTGGAAGCGCTCGATTGCGGCGGCGCGCCGGCTGTTCCTCGTTTCCGTGATCTATCTGCCGGCCCTGCTCGGGCTCATGGTGTTCGACCGATGAGCGCTTCGGCCGCCGGGAACCGGAGACTGTTGTGGCTGCTCGCGGCCATCGGGATTTCTCTCTTCGTCGGATCGATCCTGTTCATCATCTCGCGGGCCCATTAAGGAGAGGACATGGAGACCCAGGAGCACACAGTCCCAAACTACATGGCCATCTTCTGGTGGCTCCTGGGCCTGACGATCGCGGAAGTCGCCTGGGCGGTCATTCCGCACCGCTCTGAGTTCGTGCTGGCCGCCGGGATCGTGGGCGCCGCGGTCATCAAGGCCGTCCTCGTGGCCCTGTACTTCATGCACCTGAAGTTCGAGCGCAAGACCCTCGGCATCCTCTTCGCCTCGACTCTGATCCTGGGGGTCATCCTGGTGTCGGTCGGCATCGCCGAGCTCGTGCTCCCGAGGCCGTAACGAAGAACACATCGGAGTTGACCGCATGACCGAAGCCGCCATCACCTTCGACCCGCACGCCGAGGAAGACCGCACCTCGACCGGCATCCCGCACGACAAGATGGGGATGTGGGTCTTCCTCTGCTCCGAGGTGATGTTCTTCACGGGGCTGATCGGCTCCTACATCGTCCTGCGCTACGGGTCCGTCTGGCCGGATCCCAAGCTGACGCTCAATATCTGGCTCACGGCGGGCAACACGTTCATCCTGATCTGCTCCTCGGTGACGATGGTCAAGGCGCTCGAGTGGATCCAGCGGGGGAATATCGCCAGGACCAAGCTCTTCATGTGCCTGACGCTCGCCGGCGGCTCGATCTTCCTCGGGGTCCAGGTCTACGAGTACAAGCACCTCCTCCATGCCGGCTTCAACCCCCACGTCTCCCTCTTCGGGTCGACCTTCTACACGATGACGGGCTTCCACGGTTTCCACGTGTTCTGCGGCGTCGTCTGCATCGCCTGGTGCACGGGCAAGCTCTTCCTCGGCAAGTACACGCAGCAGCACCACCTCGGCATCGAGACGCTCGGGCTCTACTGGCACTTCGTCGACCTGGTGTGGATCCTGCTCTTCGCGATCGTGTATCTCATCTGAGTCGACCGTTCACGGGCGACAGTGGACAGTTTGGCCATCACGGATCTGCCGGTAGTGAACGCGGCGCTCAACGCGACGAGCGGCGTGCTGCTGGTCCTCGCTTTTCGCGCCATCCGCGCCCGCGCGATCGAGCGGCACCGCAGGCTGATGCTGGCGGCCGCCGTGACGTCGGCGGTCTTCCTCGTCTTTTATCTCGTCTACCACGCCCACGTGGGATCGGTGCGCTTCACGGGGCAGGGGCCCGTTCGGGCGGTGTACTTCACGATCCTCATCTCGCACACGATCCTCGCGGCCGCGATCCTGCCGATGGTCCTGCGGACGCTGTACCTGGGGTTGAAGCGCCGTGACGACGCTCACCGGCGCCTGGCCCGCTGGACCTTCCCGTTCTGGCTCTACGTGTCGGTGACGGGCGTCGTCATCTACCTGATGCTCTACCAGCTTTACCCGCCCGGCCGGATTGGATAGATTGGTCGGCGATGGCTGAGCACGGCAGATGGAAGCGGTTCTCGGCGGCGATCGCGCTCGCGCTGCTCTTCGCGGCGCTGGCGCCCGCGCTCGCCTCCGCCTGCCCTCTCTGCAAGGAGAGCGCGGAGGGCGCGGCCGCGGCGGGAGGCGGGGTGTGGCGGGGGATGTACTGGTCGATCCTGCTCATGATCGCCGCTCCGTTCAGCATGGTCGGGACGATGATCCTGGTGATCCTGCGCGCGCGCCGGCGCCGCCCGTCCGCTCCTTCTTCCGCTGAAGCTCCGCTGCCGTTTCCGGACTCCCGTGGAGTCCGATCCTGAATCTCGCCGCGCTCTTCCTCCTTCCGGCGTTCCTCGCGGCGACGCTCCCCGGGGGGCAGGCGTCCGCGATCTCGAGGCTCGACCCGTCTCCCGCGCTCGACGAGCTGGCCTCGCGGGTGGCCGCGGAAACCGTGGCCGAGTTCGCGGCGGCGGGTCTCTCCGAGGATGGCCTGTCGATCGCGATCATCGACCTGACCGCGCCGACTCCGGTCCCGTCTTTCCCGGCCGGCGCCTACCGCGGGGACGTGTCCTACTACCCCTGCTCCGTCGTGAAGCTCTGCTTCCTCTCCTACTACGAGGCGCAGAAGCAGGCCGGCAAGCTCCCGGACAGCCCGGAGCTCGCCCGCGCCGTCAGGGACATGATCACCGTGTCCTCCAACGACGCGACCGGCTTCGTCGTCGACTCGATCACGGGCACGACCTCGGGGCCCGAGATCGCCGACGCGCGCGAGTGGGAGAGGTGGAAGACGCGGCGCAACGCGGTCAACGACTTCCATCGCGCGCGCGGATATACGGATCTCAACGCCAACCAGAAGACGTTCTGCGAGGACGCTTACGGTCGCGAACAGGCGTTCCGCGACGGCGGGAAGAACCGGAACCGCATGTCCGCCGCCGAGTCCGCGAGGATCTTCAAGGAAATCGCGCGGGGCGAAGTGGCCGGGCCGCTTCTGACCGACGAAGCCATGATGCTTCTCTCGCGCGACATCACGGGGGAAAAGCCGCTCGAGGACGGGGAGCTCGAGGACGCGCGCCTGGCGGGCGAGGGCCTGCCGGAGGGCAGCCGCCTGTGGGCCAAGTCCGGCGATGCCTACGACCTCCATCATCTGGTCAGCCGGGTCGCTCTGCCCAACGGCGCCGACTTCGTCCTCGCCGTCTTCACCCGGGGCGTGAAGACCGTGCCCGGGATCATCCCGCGCGTGTACGAGAAGGTGGCCGCGCACTTCGCCGCGCGCCGCCCCTGAGGAGGGCTCCTGGGCCCCCGCCTCACCGCCGCCCTCGTCGGGGCGGGGGTTCTCGGCCTCCGCGTCTCGATCCGCCTCGAGACGCTCCACCCCGAACGGCGTGAGACGCTGCTCGCGCGCGGCGTGCCGTTCGCGTACGCGCTCTGGCACGGCCGGATGGTCCTCCCGATCCTCGCTCACCGCCACCAGGGGATCGTGACGATGGCCTCCCGCTCGAAGGACGGCGAGATCATCGCCCGCTGGCTCGCCTCGAACGGCGTCATTCCGGCGCGCGGCTCGACGCGGAAGGGGGGAGGCACGGCCCTCCAGCAGATGATCGGGCTCGTGCAGGAGGGACATCCGGCGGCCCTGACGGTGGACGGGCCCAAGGGGCCTCCCCGCGTCGCGCAGTCGGGGATCCTCCAGCTCGCGCGGCGCACCGGCGCGTGGATCCTGCCGGTCACCGGCGCGAGCGCTCACCCGTGGTTCCTCAAGTCCTGGGACCGGTACCTGGTGCCGAAGCCGTTCTCGCGCTGCGTTGTGTCGTACGGCGAGCCCTTTCCGATCCCGGAGGGAGGCGACGACGCGGCGACACTGGCCCGGATCGGCGCCTCGATCGATGCGATCACGCGCGAAGCCGACGCCGCCGTGGGAGTGGTGCCGCCTCCGCCCTGGGAGTCGTGAATAATGCGCGGTCAGGAGGCCACGATGCGCGTACCGGAAGCGGCGATGAAACGTCGCCCCGCGGGAGAGAATGCCCCCATGCCGGCCAACCTGAAGAACCGCAGCGTGCTCGAGATGTCGGACTTCTCCCGCGAGGAGATCCGGTTCCTCCTCGACCTTTCCAAAGACCTGAAGCGCGCCAAGTACGACGGCACGGAAGTGCCTCGTCTCCGGGGGAAGAATCTCTGCCTGATCTTCGAGAAGGCCTCGACCCGCACGCGCTGCGCCTTCGAGGTCGCGGCCTACGACCAGGGGATGGGAGTCACGTACCTCGACCCCACGGGCTCGCAGATCGGCCACAAGGAGTCGATCAAAGACACGGCGCGCGTGCTCGGACGGATGTACGACGCGATCCAATACCGCGGGTTCCGCCAGGCCGTCGTCGAGGAGCTCGCCGGGTATGCCGGGGTCCCCGTCTACAACGGGCTCACGGACGAGTCGCATCCCACCCAGATGCTCGCTGACCTGCTGACCATGGAGGAGCATTCCGCCAAGCCCCTCTCGAAGATCGCGCTCTGCTACCTGGGAGACGCGCGCAACAACATGGGCAACTCTCTCCTTCTGGCCGGCGCCCGCATGGGCATGGACGTCCGCCTCGCGGCTCCGAAGTCGCTGTGGCCGACGGCGCCCGTGGTCAAGCGCGCCCGCGCGCTCGCCCGGCAATCAGGAGCGAGGATCACGCTGACCGAGGATCCCCGAAAGGGCGTCCAGAGCTGCGATTTCGTGCACACGGACGTCTGGGTTTCGATGGGGGAGCCCGCAGAGAAGTGGGCCGAGCGGATCAAGCTCCTGAAGAAGTACCGCGTGACAGCCGCGCTCATGAAGGCGACCGGAAATCCCCGCGCCAGGTTCATGCACTGCTTGCCGGCCTTCCACAACCGGGAGACCACGAAGGGCGAAGAGCTTTACGCCAAGTTCGGCATGGAGGGCCTCGAGGTCTCCGACGAGGTTTTCGAGTCCGAGGCGTCGGTCGTGTTCGACCAGGCCGAGAACCGCATGCACACGATCAAGGCCATCCTCGTCGCGACCCTCGCGTAGGCCGGTGCCGATGGAAAGCCGAACGCATCCCGGCCGAGCGCTCGCGCTCTGTGCGGTGGCGGCTGTGGCGTTCGGCGTCGGCGCCGCGGCGGGTCCCGCCGAGGGGCCGTACGACCTCGTCCTTCGCAACGGTCGGATCCTGGACGGCGCCGGCAATCCCTGGTACCGGGCGGACGTGGCGATCCGGGGAGATGCGATCGTGCGGATCGGGCAGACGATCACGGAACCGGCCGCGCGGACCGTGGACGTCGCCGACCAGATCGTCGCGCCCGGTTTCATCGACATTCACAGCCATGCCCGAGAAGGCATCTTTGAGGTACCAACGGCCGACAGCTCGGTGCGCCAGGGCGTGACGACGCTCATCGAAGGCCCCGACGGAAGCTCGCCCGTGCCGCTCGGACCGTTCCTCGACCGTCTCGAAGCGCTGCCGAAGTCGATCAACATCGGCAGCTTTATCGGCCAGGGGTCGATCCGCGAGGCGGTTCTCGGCGCAGCCGACCGGGCTCCCACCGGCGGGGAGCTCGACGCGATGCGGCAGCTCGTTGCGCAGGGCATGCAGGACGGGGCCTTCGGGCTGAGCTCTGGCCTCTTCTATGTGCCCGGCGTCTTCGCCACGACCGAGGAGGTCGTCACGCTCGCAAGGGTCGCCGGGACCGGCGGCGGCATCTATCAGTCCCACATGCGAAACGAGGCCGCCGGCATCCTCGACAGCGTCCGCGAGACGATCGCGATCGGGGAGCAGGGAGGCCTACCGACGCAGATCACGCACCACAAGATTATCGGGAAGAGCAATTGGGGGAAGAGCGTGGAAACGTTGAGGCTCGTGGATGAGGCCCGCGCGCGGGGCATCGACGCCACGATCGATCAGTATCCCTACACGGCCTCGAGCACGAACCTCGGCGCCGCCCTGCTTCCCCCCTGGGCGCAAGAGGGCGGAGCGGAGCGGCTCCGCGTGCGGATGACGGACCCGACAGACCGAGCCCGCATCCAGGAGGAGACCGAGCGGCTCATCCGGGAAGAGCGGGGCGGCGGAGACCCGAAGAACGTCGTGCTCGCGGAGTGCGTGTGGGACCGTTCGCTCGATGGCAAGACCCTGGCCGACGCGACGGCAGCGCGAGGCCTCCCGCCCGACGTCGAGAATGCGGCGAAGACCGCCCTGTGGATCGTCGAGCAGGGCGACTGCTCCGCCATCTTCCACGCGATGGGCGAGGAGGACCTGGAACGCATCTTGAAGCACCCCGCGACGATGGTCGCTTCCGACGGCGGCATACCGATCTTCGGCGAGGCGATGCCGCACCCCCGCAGCTACGGGACGTTCGCGCGCGTCCTGGGCGTCTACGTGCGCGAGCGCAGGGCGCTGACGCTTTCGGACGCGGTGCGGAAAATGACGTCGCTTCCGGCCGCGCGTCTGGGCCTTGCCGACCGCGGCCTGCTGCGGCCCGGTATGAAGGCCGACATCGCCGTCTTCGATCCAGCTCGCGTGCGCGACATGGCGACGTTCGCGAAGCCGCATCAGTACGCCGAGGGCGTTTTCCTGGTCGTCGTCAACGGCCGGATCGTCTTCGAGCGCGGCGCGATGACGGCCGCGCGGCCGGGAAG
>JBKJWL010000153.1:0-4501 GCA_046716885.1 Thermoanaerobaculia bacterium
GCGACTGTAGTATTCGTTTGGCCTTGCCCGGCCAGCAAACGCGGCCGGCGCTCCATTGGAGGACCCTTTGACGACTCTCCGACGCGCACGCGCCTCGTCTCTTCTCCTTCTGATTCTCGCGGCGGGAAGCCTCGGCGCAGCCGGCCAGACGGCCTCAAAGCCCGCCCAGAAAGCGAAGCCTCGCGCAGCCGCTTCGCCGGCCGCCGCCCCGCCCGAGAAGGTCGCCTCGGTCGAAGGCATCACCGAGTACCGTCTCGGCAACGGCTTGCGCGTCCTGCTCTTCCCGGACCCGGGCAAGCCCACGATCACCGTCAACGTCACGTACATGGTCGGGTCCCGGCACGAAAGCTACGGCGAGACGGGCATGGCGCATCTGCTCGAGCACCTGCTCTTCAAGGGCACTCCGAATCACCCCAACATTCCGCAGGAGCTGACGGCGCACGGCGCGCGCCCGAACGGCTCGACCTGGTTCGACCGGACCAACTACTACGAGACGTTTCAGTCGACCGACGAGAACCTGAAGTGGGCCCTCGACCTCGAGGCGGATCGGATGGTCAACTCCTTCGTCGCGAAGAAGGACCTCGACAGCGAAATGACCGTCGTGCGCAACGAGTTCGAAGCGGGAGAGAACGACCCGGCGGCGATCCTCGAAGAGCGCGTCCTCTCGACGGCGTTTCTCTGGCACAACTACGGCAAGTCCACGATCGGATCGAAGGCCGACCTGGAGAATGTGCCGATCGATCGACTGCAGGCTTTCTACCGGACCTTCTACCAGCCGGACAACGCCGTGCTGCTCGTGGCCGGAAGGTTCGACGAGGGCAAGACGCTCGACCTGATCCAGAAGACCTTCGGCAGGATCCCGAAGCCCGCGCGCGCGCTCCCCAGGTTCTACACCCTCGACCCGACGCAGGACGGCGAGCGGCAGGTCCGGCTCGAGCGCGTGGGCGACGTCCAGGCGGTCGCGGCCGCCTACCACGTGCCGTCCGGCACGCATCCGGACGCGGGCGCCGTCGAGCTGCTCGAGGAGACGCTCACCTCGACGCCGTCGGGCCGGCTCTACAAGGCCCTCGTCGAGACAAAGAAGGCGACTTCGGTCGGTGGCTACTTCATGGCCCTCCACGATCCCGGGTTCGTGCTCTTCGACGCGGAAGTCCTCAAGAGCCAGCCCATCGAGGACGTGAAGGCCACGCTCTCCCGCACGATCGACGAGGCCGCGGGCGCGATCCCTATCACCAAGGAAGAGGTCGAGCGCGCCCGCGCGACCCTCCTGAAGAACATCGACCTGATGCTCAACAGCGCGGACCGCGTGGGTCTGCAGATGTCCGAGTACATCGGCCAGGGCGACTGGCGGCTGTTCTTCATTCAGCGGGATCGGATCCGCCAGGCTTCGGTCGACGACGTGCGGCGCGTAGCGGCGGCGTACCTGAAGCCTTCCAACCGCACGATCGGCGTCTTCGTCCCGACGGTGAAGCCCGACCGCTCCGAAGTTCCGCCGCCTCCCGCCGTCGCCGACATCGTCAAGGACTACAAGGGCGACGCGGCCGTCGCGGCGGGAGAGGCGTTCGATCCTTCCCCCGCCAACATCGACGCGCGCACGAAGCGCTCGGCGCTGCCGGGGGGTCTCGAGCTCGCGCTGCTGCCCAAGAAGACGCGCGGCGGAACGGTCGTCGCGACTCTGACGCTGCGTTTCGGCGACGAGAAAAGCCTCGCGGGCAAGTCCACGGCCGCGGATCTGGCCGCGGACATGCTGATGCGCGGCACGACGAAGCACACGCGCCAGCAGTTGAAGGACGAGCTCGATCGCCTGAAGGCCCGGATGGGCGTGGGCGGCCGCGCGACGCAGGCGACCCTCTCGATCGAGACCGTGCGCGAGAACTTCCCCGCCATCCTGAGACTCGCCGCCGAGGTCCTGCGGGAGCCCGCGTTCCCGGGAAAAGAGTTCGAGGAGCTCCAGCAGGAGAACCTGGCCGCGATCGACCAGCAGAAGAGCGAGCCCGACGCACTCGCCGGCAATTTCTACCAGCGGCACATGAGCCCCTACCCGAAGGGCGACGTGCGATACGTCGAGACGCTCGACGAAGCGGGGGAGGCCTACCGTGCGGCCACGCTCGAGAACGCGAAGAGGTTCTACGCCGGCTACTACGGCGCGTCAAACGGGGAGCTCGCCGTCGTCGGGGACTTCGACGAGCAGGAAGTCTCCGCACTCGTTGCCGAGCTCTTCGGCGGGTGGAAGAGCCCGGTCGCGTTTCAGCGGGTTCCCATGCCCTACCAGGAGGTTCCCTCCGTCCAGAAGACGCTCGAAGCGCCCGACAAGGCCAACGCCTTCTTCGTCGCGGGGCAGAACCTGGCGATTCGGGACGACGACCCGGACTATCCGGCGCTGCTCCTCGGCAACTACATGCTCGGCGGCGGCTTTCTGAACTCGCGCCTGGCGACGCGCATCCGTCAGAAGGACGGCCTCTCCTACGGCGTGGGCTCGTCGTTCTCGGCCTCCCCCCTGGACCGGTCGGGCGCCTTCACGGCGTTCGCCATCTACGCGCCCCAGAACGCGGACCGGCTCGAGACGGCCTTTCGGGAGGAGATCGCGCGCGTCCTCAACGACGGCTACGAGGCCAGGGAGATCGCAGAGGCCAAATCGGGCTGGCTACAGTCCCGACAGGTCGCCCGCGCGCAGGATCCGGGCCTGGCGCGCACTCTGGCAACCAACCTCTATCTCGACCGCACGCTCGCGTGGGACGCCGAGCTCGAGAAGAGAGTCGCGGCGCTGACCGACGCCGAGATCCTCGCGGCGATGCGCAAGCACCTCGACGCCTCGAAGATGTCGATCGTCAAAGCCGGAGACTTCGCGAAATCCGGGAAGGAGACGCAGGCGAAATGAGATTCCACACCCGTCACGGCGCCCTGGCCCTCGCATTGGCAGTTAATATTTCCGAGCCTGCGGCCACGCCGCCGGCGGCAAAGAAGGCTCCCCATATGCAAACGCTGCACGGAGACACGCTCAAAGACGAGTACTTCTGGCTCCGGGAACGGGAGAACCCGGAGGTCCGCAAGTACCTCGAGGCCGAGAACGCCTACACGGAATCGGTCATGAAGCCGACCGAGGGCATCCAGAAGGCGCTCTATGACGAGATGCTCGGGCGGATCAAGGAGACGGACCTGACGGTCCCCTACCGGGACGGCGGGTACTTTTATTACACGCGGACCGAGAAGGGAAAGCAGTACGCGATCTACTGCCGGAAGAAGGGCAACCTCGAGGCGGCCGAGGAGATCACCCTCGACGTCAACGCCCTCGCCGAGGGCGAGCGGTTCATGAGCGTCGGGCAGCACAAGATCACCGACGACGGGCGGATCCTCGCGTACACGACCGACAACACCGGCTTCCGCGACTTCACGCTCCACATCAAGGACCTGACGACGGGCAAGCACTTTCCGGAGAAAGTCGACCGCGTGGCCTCGGCGGCCTGGGCGGCCGACAACAAGACTCTCTTCTACACGACGACAGACTCCGCCAAGCGGTCCCACAAACTCTGGCGGCACACCCTCGGCGCCGACTCGAAGACCGACGCGCTGATTTACGAGGAAAAGGACGAGAAATTCGGCGTCCGGGCCTGGCGCACCCTCTCCGGCGCCTACCTGATGTTCCCGACCGGAAGCCATACGACCTCGGAGGTGCGCTTCCTCGACGCGGCCAGTCCGAAGGGGACGCTCTCGTTGATCGCGCCCCGGCTCCAGGACCGGGAGTATTCCGTCGACCACCGCGGCGACCTCTTCTACATCCTGACCAACGACAAGGGTCGCAACAACCGCCTCGTCACGGCGCCCGTCGCCGATCCGCAGGCGGAGAACTGGAAAGAGGTCGTTCCGCACCGCAAGGACGTCATGCTCTCCGATTTTGACGTGTTCGCAGACTGGCTCGTGCTCTCCGAGCGTGAGGACGCGCTTCCGCGCCTGCGGGTCATGGATCTGAAGACCGGGGCGTCCGCAGGCGCAGGCGCCCGCGTGGAGTTTCCGGAAGTGATCTACGCCGTCGGCTTGGGAAACAACCGCGTCTTCCACACGTCGACCCTCCGGTTCGAGTACGAGTCTTTCACCACGCCGCCCTCCGTCTACGACTACGACATGGCGACCCGCGCGCGAACGCTCCTCAAGCAGAAGGAGGTCCTCGGCGGTTACGATCCCTCGCGCTACACCTCCGAGCGCCACTACGCGACCGCGTCGGACGGCACGAAGGTCCCGATCTCGCTGGTCTACCGCAAGGGGTTCGTCGCCGACGGCAAGGCCCCGATGCTCCTGACCGCCTACGGCTCCTACGGAGCCTCCTCCGACGCCGGTTTCGACTCGACCGCGATCAGTCTGCTCGACCGCGGGGTCGTCTATGCGGTCGGGCACATCCGGGGCGGCGGCGACCTCGGCAAGCCGTGGCACGACGCGGGCCGCATGATGTCGAAGAAGAATACGTTCACCGATTTCATCGCGGTGGCCGAAGTCCTCATCGCCGACA
>JBKJWL010000154.1:0-8975 GCA_046716885.1 Thermoanaerobaculia bacterium
TGCCCCAGCCGGCGGGAGATTCGACGACGTCGTTCGCGACGCCGGAGGACTCGGCGCAGCCGGACGGGATGTACATTCTCTACGCGGACGGCGGACCCCAGTCCTTCATGGCCTCGCTCGATCCGTACACGCCTCACACCGCAGGCACGTCCGTCGTCTCGCAGGACGCGGTGCGTCTGGACTTCCAGCTCGCGGCCGGGCGGCTCGACGCGAGCCCGAGGCCGCTCTCGGCCCGGGTCGATCCGGGACAGACCGCCGACCGCACGCTCGACCTGATCAACAGCGGCGGCGCAAACGCGGGCTTCGAGCTCGTCGAGCTCGACGTCCCGCCGCCTTTCCCGCCTCCGGCTGCAACGGCCGGGCGCTTCGCGGACCCCGCGGCAGTCCGGGCCGCTCTGGCTCGCATTCCGAGCGGGCGCCTGCACGGCAGGAGCACGGCCGGGCTGCCGCGGTTCCCCGCCGGGTCCCCGAGCGGGCCGACGCTCGCAGCGGGCAACGTCGTGAACGCGTATCCGACTCGGCTCGCCGCCGCCTGGGGCGTCGCGTTCAACACCGATTTCGGCGATTTCTGGGTCTCCAACGCGGGGCAGTTCGGCGGCGACGACCTCGAATACCGCTACCTGACCGACGGCACGCAGACCGGCGACACGATCGACGACTCGGCCTGGGTCGAGGACTTCGCGGCCGACGGAGCCTTCAACGCGCGCACCGGCATGCTCTGGCGGGTCAACGTCGGCGGCGACAACTGCATCTACGAGCTGGATCCCTTCATCCGCGCGGCCACGGGCAACAAGATCTGTGCCCTCCCGTGGTCGGGCGTCTCGCAGCGCGGCCTCGCCTACGACGTTCTGACCGATACGTACTACGTGGGCGGCTGGAACGAGGGCGTGATCTACCACATCGACGGCACCGGAACTGTCCTCGACTCGACGTCGGTCTCGATCCCGATCTCGGGCTTGGCGTACAACAGCCGGACGGGCCACCTCTTCGCTCTGACCAATCACGGCGCCCCGCCCCTGGCGACGTTCGACGTCTTCGTGTTCGACGCGAAGAACGGCATGGCCGTCGTCGGCGCCTTCAACGTGACCCAGAACGGCCAGCCGATTCCGGGCCTGCTCGCCAATGGAGGAGCGGGCATGGAGATCGACTGCGCCGGCCACCTGTGGCTCATCGATCAGTCGGGCGAGCTGCTGTTCGAGGTCTCGTCGGGCGAGATCAACGTCTGCGCCTTCAACGACATCCCCTGGCTGTCGGAGAGCCTCACCGAGGGCACGGTGCCGGCGACCTCGACGCTGCCGATCGTCTGCACGTTCGATTCGACGGGTCTGACACCCGGATTGCGACAGGGACAGCTCAAGATCCTGACGGACACCCCGTACAAGGTGGCGTCGGTGCCCGTGGATCTGACGGTGCGCTTCCTGGACGTGTCGGACAGCAGCCTCTTCGAGGCCTTCATCTACGCGGCGGCCGGGGCGGGGGTGATGCCCGGCTGCGACCCGCCGGCGTTTCTGTTCTGTCCGAGCGACCTGGTGACGCGGGCGGACATGGCGGGGTTCATCCTGCGGGCGGTGCACGGAGCCGACTTCGTACCGGCGCCCTACGCGGGGGTGTTCGGAGACGTGTCGGCAGGGGACTACAACGCCGACTACATCCAGTCGTTCTTCGACGAGGGGTACACGGTGGGGTGCGGGGGAGGCAACTTCTGTCCGACGGCGGTGCACACCCGGGGGCAGACGGCGGTCTTCATTCTGAGGGGGATTCACGGGACGAGTTACGTGCCGCCGCCGTGCGGGAGCACGCACGTGTTCGACGACGTGCCGTGTCCGCCGACGCCTGAAGCTCCGTTTGGGGACTGGGTGGGGCAGTTGTTCGTGGAGGGGATCACGGCCGGTTGCGGCGGCAACGCCTTCTGTCCCGGCGCGGGTATTCCGAATCAACAGATGGCGACTTTCCTGGTGCGAGCGTTCCAGATCCCGCACCTCTGAGTTCGGGCGTTCGCCCTCATCCTGAGGATCGAAGCGACGAAACAGCCGACCACCGAAGGCAGACCTCTCGGCAGCAGGCAACGTCGTGCGCGACGCACGGCGTTCGCCCCGGACAGTCTTGCCGGGGTCGGCGTGTCGAGTCTGGGCCTCAAGATGACCGCCGCGCAACCTCGCGTGGCGGGAACGATTCCTGCATTACCCTTGCGCGGGAGGTTTCCATGAAAGCAAACGAGTTGATGACCAAAAGTCCGCGGACGTGCGAGCCGGACCACGATCTGCTCTGCGCGATTCGGATCATGAAAGAGGAGGACACCGGAATAGTTCCGGTCACGAAGGGTAATGGCCAGGCGCGGGTGGTGGGGGTCGTGACCGATCGCGACATCGCCCTTCAGCTGGGGTCCCGGGACGTCCGGCCCTCGGAGGTCAAAGTCGGCGACGTGATGAGCACCGAGGTCGTTTCCGCAAGGCCCGATGCCGACGTGAGCGAGGTCAGCCGCAAGATGCAGGAGGCGCAGGTGCGGCGAGTCCTCATCGTGGAGGACGGTAGCCTCGTGGGCATCATCTCGACTGCGGATCTGGCCAGGGCGAGTTCCCGTAAGGAAGGGCGCCTGGGCGAAGAAGTCGAGAGCGTGATGGAAAAGGTCTCCGAGGACACCGGCAGCGCCCGAGCCTGAAGTCTCGCGCATCCGGCCCGAGGATCGAAGGGGCGGCCTTGGGTTACAGCCTGGCTGCGCTCGGCGTTTCTTACTGCCTTGAGTCTGCCTCTGGTGGTCGGGTCGCGGCCGCCCTCGTCATTGCAGACTGAACGTCTTGACGATGAATACCGCCATCTGCCCGCGCGTGTTCGAATTGGCCGGGCAGTAGAGGAGCGGGACCGCCTGGCAGCCGCCGGTGATGCTCTCGTTGTACAGCTCCTCGATGAAGTCCACGGCGGGAGCGCTGGGGCAGGCAACGTCTCCGAAGATGCCCGTGCACGCGGGCGGCACGTAGCTCGCGCCGTACTTGGTCTTCAGTAGGAAGACGGCCATCTGGCGCCGCGTGACGAAGCTCTGCGGGCAGTAGATGCCGGCGCCACAGCCCGTGGTGATGCCCTCGTTCGCGAGCTCCTCGATCCAATTGGCGAAAGTGCTCGGGCAGGCGACGTCGGTGAAGATCCCCGCGCACGGGGGCGGGACGTAGCAGATGCCGTACTTGGCCTTGAGCAGGAAGACCGCCATCTGCTGGCGCTTGGTTGCCTGGTCCACGCCGTACAGCCCGCCGCCGACGCCAGCCGTGATCCCGTTGGAGACGAGGCTCGTGACGAAGCTGAAGAACGGATGCCCGGGAAGCACGTCGAGGAAGTTCGAGACCCAGCCTCCCTTGAGCGTTCCCGAGAGGCCGCTGGTATTGGTCACGACGACGTCGTTCAGCGTGCCGGCGGGGAGAGCTGGCGTGGTCGCCGAGATCTGCGTGGAGTTGGTAATCACGACGCTTCCCGCGGCGACGCCCCCGATCGTGACGGCAGCTCCCGCCGCGAAGTCGGTTCCCCTCAGGGTCACCGAGGTTCCACCCGCCGGGGGACCGGAGTTGGGGAAAATCGAGAAAACGATCCGGGGTGAGAGCTCCGAGGTGCTGCCGCTCGGGCCCGTGGCCGTGACGGTCACGTCGTCGTCGGCGGCAATCGTCGGCGTGAGGGTGACGTCGAAGTCCGCATGGCCCGAGCCGTCGGTCGGCACGTCGGCAGAGCCGAGATAGACCTGCCCTTCGAGAAAGTCTCGGGGCCGGGGAGTGCACGCCGGGTTCGAGTAGAAGTCGAGCGTGTAGATCGTGGAGGAGAGGCTGTCGAGCGTCCCCTGGACGCGAGTGCCCGCGCTCGGCGCCAGCGGCGCCGCGGAACGCACGAGGGGAAAGTTCTGAAGACTGTTGGCTCCGGTGTCCGCGTCACCCGCGTCGTTGGGAGTGACGTCGTCGTCACTGAGATCGATGCCCAGGCCGCCGTTGGCGTAGATCGAATTTCCCCGGATTCTGTTGCCCGCCGCGCCGATCCCGAGCACAACGGCGCCTCCCGTTCCGCTGAACGCGATGACGTTGCCTTCACCGGATGCGTTCCCACCGATCAGGACGCCGTCCGCGCTGAAGATCACCACGCCGCGAAGCGCATTCGGCAGCGCTGCGGCACCCGAGGCGTCGGTTCCCACGCGATTGCCCTGCACGACGATGTCGTTGCCGGAGACCGCGATCCCATCGGTCAGGTTTCCCGAGACGAGGTTGCCTTCGCCGGTCCCCGGGCCGCCGACCGTGTTCCCTTCTGCCTCGACCGAGATTCCGACGTTGTTTCCAATCGCTTTCGTGCCCGTGACGTCCGTACCGGCGTAATTGCCGAAGACGACGTTGCCCGTTCCGCCGACGGAGTTGCGGAAACGAATCCCGGGCCCGCCGATTCCCGAAATGACGTTGCGCGCCGCCGCGGTCGCGCCGCCGACCGTCACGTCGGAGGCGCTCCCCGTGAAGTCGATCCCGGTCTGCGTCCCACCGATCGCGCCGGTGCCCACGGCATTGGTGCCGATGAGATTGCCCTGGATGACGTGCCCGCTGCCGCCGACCGTGCCGTTGGTGCCCATGTTGATGTTCGCGACGGTGTTGCCCGAGATGAGATTGCGCGCCGTCGGCGCCGTTCCCCCGATCGTGATGTTCGAGGGTCCATCGTTCATGAGGATCCCGTAAAAGACGTTGGGAAGGGCGGCCGTGCCTGCGGGATTCGTTCCGATGAAGTTGCCTTCGATCGTCAGCCCGCTGGTCCCCGAGACTCGGATGCCGGCATAGAGACCGCGGTTGACCACGAGCCCGCGCACGACGCTGCCCCCGCTCGCGGGCCCGAAGAAGAGCACGGCGGCGCTTGTTCCGCTCCCGGTGCTCGTGCCGTCGAGCTCGATTCGAAGGACGGCGTTGGTGCCCAGACCGGGACCGTTGCTGTTCGCGCTCGCCCCCGATTGCGTGTACCCGTCGATCGTGACCGGCCCGGTGATGGAGGGCAGCGCGGAAGCCGGCGCGATGGTGTGCACGCCCGACCCGACGATCGTGAAGGAGATCGTATCGGCGCCTCCGGCCGCGTTGGCGTCGAGGATCGCCTGCCGGAGCGACCCGGCTCCGGCGTCGTTCGTGTTCGTGACCGTAAAGGTCGCCGCCGTCGCGACGGAGGAAAGAGCCGCAAGAAAAAGAGCGGCGAAGCAGCCTCGACCGGAGTGCGTGGGGCGCATGTGAACAACCTTTCTGGTTGGGAGCGGGAGGCCGGCGAGTCTATCTCAGAGACGAACCGACCGTTCAGCAGCCGGTCATTCCGCCCTCGTCGCCGCGCTCCTCGGGGCTCACGAACCTCGATACGACCTGGGGGACGCTGTCTCCCCCTTATTGCAGGTTGAAGGTCTTGACGATGAACACGGCCATCTCCCCCCGCGTGTTGTTGGCGAGGGGGCAGTAGTTGCCGCCGCCGCAGCCTCCGGTGATCTGCTCGGCGGCGAGCTGCTCGATCCAGTCGGTGAAGGTGCCGGGGCACGGAACGTCCGGGAAGACGCCGGTGCACGCGGGCGGGATGTAGGTCGAGCCGTGCTCGGCCTTGAGCAGGAAGACGGCCATCTGGTCGCGGCGCACCGGGCTGGCGGGGCAGTAGTTGCCGCCGCCGCAGCCGCCGGTGATGCCTACGGCGGCCAGGGCCTCGATCCAGTCGGCAAACGTGGAGGGGCAGGCGACGTCGCCGAAAACGCCCGTACAAGGCGGAGGGACGTAGCAGAGGCCGAACTTCGCCTTCAGCAGGAAGACGGCCATCTGGCGCCGCAGGGTCGGAGCATCGACGCCGTAGTTGCCGCCGCCCACGCCCACGGTGATGGCGTTGGAGACCAGCGTGGTCACGAACGAATAGAACTGGTGGCCTCCAGGCACGTCCAAAAAGTCCGAGACCCAGCCGTTGACGAGGATGCCGAGGTTGGCCGGCGTCGTGACGACGACGTCGTGGAAGGTCCCCGGCGCGAGGGCCGGGGACACGGTGGTCAGCGTCTGAGAGTTGACGAAGGTGACCGGTGTCGAAACGCCGCCGATCGTCATCGTGGTCGGATCGACGAAGTCGGTTCCGGAGGCGGTGATGGGAGTGCCGCCGGAGGCGGGCCCCGAGGTCGGGCTGATCGAGAAGATGATCCTCTGTGAGAACTCCGAGGTGTTGCCGTCGGGGTCTGTGGCCGTCGCGGAAATTCGGACGCCCGCCTCCGTCTGGACGGGCAGCGCCACGTCGATCGCGGCATTGCCCGAGGCGTCGGTGGTCACCGGGGAGCCACCGAGATAGGTCTCGCCCTCCAGGAACTCCCGCGGGAAGTTCGAGCAGGCCGGATTCGCGAAGAACTCCAGATCGAAAGTGGTGGAAGCCGTGCTGTGGAAGTTCCCGAGGATCCGCGTGCTGCCCGCCCCCTGCGGCCCGAGATGCTCGACGGACTGAATCAACGGAAAGTTCTGCAGCCCGTCCGGACCCGCGTCCCCGTCTCCCACGTCGTTGGGCGTCACGCCGCCCGGAGCGAGGTCGATTCCCAACCCCGCGTTGGCGAAGATCGCGTTCCTGCTGATCGTTGTCGGCATCGGGGTCGTGGAAGGGAGCAGGAGGAGGACGCCGTTGCCCGACCCGTTCGTGATGATGTTGTGCCTCACGAGGAGTGGTCTGCGGGGGTCCACAATCAACCCGTGGCCCGCGGCGTCGATCGTGTTCTCGGTGACGAGTGTCTCCCCGCCCTCCTGCGTCTCGAAGACTCCGAAAATCGACGCGCCGGATCCGTTTTCCACGAAATCATGAAAGAGGTTCCCCGTGATCGTCACCGTTCCGATCGGTCCGCTGCCAGGGCTGCTGAAGTCGATCCCGTCGAAGGACCCCGAGAACTCGTTCTCTTGAATCGTGACGGTGTTCGTGGGATTGAACATGAGCACGCTGCGCGCCAGCGCGTAAAGCCCATGAGGTTGTTCTGGATGGCGATGGCGCTGCCGCCCGTGATACGGACCAAATTGTTCTGGGTCTGGGCCGAGCCGCTCGGGCTCGTGTAGCTGGTTGCGCTTGCTCCGATGACGTTGCCCTGTATCGAAGCGCCGCTCCCGCTCTGGATGTCGATATTGCCGCTACCCGTGCCGACGCCGGAGAAGTCCCCTCCTCCGTGAAGACTCAGACCCTTCACGGTCACCGCATCGGCCTGGATCGCGAGGATCGCTCCCGTGAGGCTGCTGCCATCGATCTCGACTTCCGGACCGTTCAGCTGCGGAAGCGCCGCCTCGTCGCCCGTCCCCGAGACGCCGTCCGGTCCCGTGCCGACGGTCCCGCCCGCCCCCAGAGTGACGTCGTTTGTGTTTCCTCCATTAGCCGTCTGGGTCGTGCCGTCGATGGTTGTTCCCGCACACGTCACCGGCGGGAGCGCCGAAAGCGGCGTGATGATGGCGACGCCGCCCGTCAGGGAGCCTGACGGGATATCGAAGGCAATCGTGTGAGGCCCGCCCGCGCAAGTCTGCGCGTCGGAAAGGGCCTGTCGGAGCGACCCTGCTCCGGAGTCGTCGGTGCTGGTCACGGTGAAGGTCGCGGCCGTGACTGGCAGAGCGAGGCACAGTCCGAGCGAGGCGAGCAGCCGAGATCTCATGAAGGGTCCTTATCTTCATTGGAGACCGAACGTCTTGACGATGAACACGGCCATCTGACCGCGGGTGCTGGTGCCGTCGGGGCAGTAGAGGGGAGGCGTCACGGAGCAGCCGCCGGTGATCTGCTCGTTGAAGAGCTGCTCGATGAAGTCGACGGCGGGAGCTCCCGGGCAGGCCACGTCATCGAATATGCCGGTGCAGGCGGGCGGGACGAAGCCCGAGCCGTACTTGGTCTTCAGGAGAAAGACGGCCATCTGCCGGCGCGTGACGAGGTTATTCGGGCAGAAGAGGCCCCCGCCGCAGCCGCTCGTGATGCCCTGGGCGGCGAGCTCCTCGATCCAGTCGGCGAAGGTCGAGGGGCAAGCGACATCGGGGAAGGTTCCGGCGCAGGGGGGCGGGACGTAGCAGAGGCCGTTCTTCGCCTTCAAGAGAAAGACCGCCATCTGCTGCCGCTTGGTGCCCTGGTCCACGCCGTAGTTGCCGCCGCCTACGCCGGCAGTGATCCCGTTGGAGACGAGCGTCGTGACGAAGGCGTAGAACTGGTGAGAATTCGGAACATCCAAGAAGTCGGAGACCCACCCCTTGACGAGCGTTCCGGTCGTGCCGTCGGGCGTGGTCACGACCACGTCCTGCGAGGTGCCCGGCGAGAAGGCGGGCATGACGGCGTTGAGCGTGTGGTCGTTCGTGAAGGTGACGCCGGTGGCCGGGACGCCGCCGACGACGAGTGTCGTGGGATCGGCGAAGTCGGTGCCGGAGACGGTGAAGGCCGTCCCCCCGGCCGCCGGGCCTGAAGCCGGGCTGATCGAGAAGATGATGCGCTGCGAGAACTCCGAGGTATTGCCGTTCGGATCGGTGGCGGTCGCCGCGATGCGCGCTCCCGCCTCCGTCGTCACGGGCAGCGTCACGTCGAACCCGGCATTGCCGTTGCCGTCCGTCGTGACCTGCGCGGAGCCCAGATAGACCTCGCCCTCGACGAACTCGCGCGGGAAGTTGGAGCAGGCGGGGTTCGAATAGAAGTCGAGATCGAAGAGAGTGTTCGATACGCTGTTCAACTTGCCCACAATCTGCGTGGTGCCGCCGCTCGGGCCGGTGTGAAGAACCTGCCGGATGATTGGAAAGTTCTGAAGGTTATTGGGACCCGTATCGACGTCGCCGAGATCGTTCGGGGTCACGCTCTCCCCGCCCAAATCGATCCCCAAGCCGCCGTTGTCGAAGATGGAGTTGCCAAGGATTGCGTTGTTCGTCGCGCCGTTGGAGACGATGAGGACGCCGACGCCGCCATTGTGCGCGATGATGTTGCCCGCACCGGCCGCCGTGCCGCCAATGCTGGCGCCGTTGGCGCCGTCGAGGATGAGG
>JBKJWL010000155.1:0-13717 GCA_046716885.1 Thermoanaerobaculia bacterium
TACTGCTTGTTCGGGACCAGGACCTCCATGTTGGAGTGCCAGGCCTCGTAGGGATAGCAGTCGGCCGTGATGTCCTGGCCGGTCTTGCGAGCTCTGTCGAAGAGCGCGACCGCTTTTCCGATCTCCCCCCACACGCCCACGGTCGCCAGCTTGATGTGGGAGATCTGGAGCGGGAGCCGCGCCGACTTGGCGATGTCTACGGCCTCGGCGAAGGCCTCGAAGGTGCGGTCGGCCTCGTCGCGGACGTGGGTCATATAGAAGCCGCCGTGCCGCGCGGCGGCTTTGCAGAGCTCGACGACCTCGTCGTTTGACGCGTAGCTGCCGACGTCGTACTCGAGCCCGGAGGAGAGGCCGAGCGCGCCCTCGCGCATGCCCTGCTCGACGAGGGCGGCCATCTTCGCGATCTCTACAGGCGTGGCTTCGCGACGGAAGTCCTCGCCCATGACGAGGCTCCGCACGGTCTCGTGGCCCACCATCGTCATCACGTTGACCGCGGGGGGCGTCGAGGCGCGCGCTTTCAGGTACGCCGCGATCGGCCAGGGCGAGCTGCCGTCGGGACCCAGGACGAGCGTCGTGATGCCCTGCGACACCTGGGTCTCCGCGAGCGGGTCCGTCTCGAGGCCCTCGGTCGAGTGGTTGTGAACGTCGATGAAGCCCGGCGCCAGCACGAGGCCGTCGCCTTTGACGACGCGCTCTCCCGGCTTGGGCTCGAGCGCCCCGACCTCCGAGATCCGGTCACCCACGACGCGAACGTTCTTCCGCGAGATCGGGCCGCCCGTCCCGTCGGCCACCCGCGCGCCCGCGATGAGGAAGGATCCGGGATCGCCCGCCGGGGGCGTCGACACCGCGAGAAACAGGGCAATAGCACCGACGAGTCTCATGCCGGCGATTCTATGGGGTCAGGTCTGGCCTTGCGCCTTTGAAATGCGAAATGCCAGACCTGACCCCCAATCAGAGGCCGCGGCGGGACATGTCGGCGAGGGCGGCGCGGACCTCGACGAGGTCGCGGGCGTACTGCTTGGGGGGCGCGGCCACGACGAAGCGTTCGAGCGCGGACCGGGCGGTCTTCCAATCGCCGAGCTGGCCGGCCACGCGGCCGACGTTGTAGAGCGCGTCAAACTGCTCGGGGTTGATCTCGATGCAGCGCTGCCAGGCCGCGATCGCCTTGCGGGGGTCGTTCAAGCGCATCCAGGCGACGCCGAGCGCGTTCCATGCGCGGGTGTGGCGCTTCCCCAGAGCGAGGGCCTGCTCGAGATTCTTGCGGGCCTCGCCGGGTTGATCGAGCTTCAACAGTGCGATGCCCGTGTTCTGGTAGGCCTGCGAGTTCGAGGCGTCGAGCTCGAGCGCGCGCGCGAAGACCGGCAGCGCTTCCGCCGCCCGCCCGGAGTCCGTCAACGCGATTCCCAGCGCGTTGAGCGTCTCCGGATCGTCGCCCTCGCGGTAGGAGACGAGCACCTTCACCGCCTCCTTGGCCCGACCCAACTCCGAGAGAAGCAGCCCCCGGCGCCGATCGACGGTCTCGCCGCCCGCGCCGTTCGCGGTGGCCCGCTCGCACGCCCTGACCGCACCTGCGAGGTCCCCCTTCGCCTGGAGGATCGTGACGAGGTGCATGTAGCCGAGCCGCATTCTCGGGTTCTCGGCCACGACCTCCCGGGCGAGCTTCAGGGCTTCGTCGTACTTCTGCATCTCGTACGCATCCACGAAGCGATGGATCTTCTGGTCGACGACAATGAGGTTCTTGGGATCGTCGGCCGGACCGTAGGTCGTCTTCATCTCCGAGGGCCCCGTCAAATACCCGAGGCTTCGGAGCATTGCCGCCTCCTCCGAGCCGATCGTGCCGCGCTCGGCCACGGCGGCCGGCAGCTCCAGGAGCCGCTTGCGCAACCGTCGCAGCGAGTCGGGCCCGGACGAGACGAGGTTCTTGCTCTCTCCCGGATCCTTCGGCAGGTCATACAGCTCAGGCAAAGGCAGATCAATGAACTTCTGACCTCCGGCCATCAGGCCCCGTAGCGGCGCCCAACCGCGGTTGAAGGCAGCCGAAAGCGCTTCGAAGTAAGTCCCGTTCTCGGCCTCCCGGCGCCTGGCCGGCAGAAGAGACTGGCCCGGCAGATCCTTCGGGACCGTCTCCCCGACCGTGTCGAGGATCGTGGGCAGGATGTCGATGTGGCGGGCCGGGGTCGCGTCCCGGCCCGCCGGCAGAAGCGGCGGGCACCAGGCGAAGAGCGGCACGTGCAGAGTCGCCTCGTAGCAGAAGAGGCCGTGCGTCAGTTCGCCGTGATCGCCCCGCGCCTCGCCATGATCTCCGGTCACGACGAGGAGCGGCGGCGGATCGGACGTGCGAACCGCCTCGAGCAACGGCGCCAGCGCCGCGTCCGTGTAGGCCACTTCGCCCAGATACAGGTCGTCCTTGTAGCGCGCGCCGAACGCCTCGGGCGGCGCGTAAGGGGCGTGCGGGTCGTAGACGTGAATCCACAGGAAGCGCGGCTTCCCCGCCTGCGACCGATACCACGCCAGCGCCGCCGTGACCACGTCCTCGGCCCGCGCCTGCTGGATGTTGAACTCGAGCTGCTCGTCGAGGTCCCGGTACAGCTCCTCGTAGACGTCGAAGCCGTGCCCGAGGCCGTAGCGCGAGTCGAGGACGAAGGCGCCGACGAATGCGCCCGTCGCGTAGCCCTTCGCCTTCAGCCGAGAAGCCGCCGTCGGGACCTTCGGCGAGAGGCGGAATCCGCCGTTCTCTCGCACGCCATGCTGGTACGGAAGCATTCCCGTCAGGATGTTTGTGTGCGAGGGCAGCGTGATGACGTTGTGCGCGTGGGCCATTTCGAAGACCCGGCCCTGCGCGGCGAGGCGGTCGAGGTTGGGGGTCGTGCCGCGCGTGTTGCCCATGAACCCGGCCGCGTCCGCGCGGATCGTGTCGATCGTGACGAGGACGATGTCGCGTGGGATCCGCGGGCCCGGAGCCGAGGCCTCCCGGGAGGGCGATTCACCCGCGCGCCGGCACGTGGCCGCCGCCAGGAGCAGGGCGAATAGCCCGCGCTCCAGCCTCCGGTAGCGGCGACGTGTCATCCCCGCCGGAAAACGAAAGGGCCCGCCCGGAATTCCCGGACGGGCCCTCGCACTCGCGAATCGCGAATGCTAGAAAGAGACCCGAAACCCCAGCCGGACGATCCGGGGGCTCTGCGCCTCCTGGATGCGGTTGAAGTTCCCGTCCTGCGAGAATTCGGCTCCGGGATTGTCGGGGTCGGCGTCCCGCGGATCCCACGTGCCGACTCTCGCGTAGCGCTGCAGGACGGTGTTCGAGTTGGCCACGTTGAAGAGCTCGGCGGTTCCGATGAGCTGCACGGGTCCGACCTTGAACCCCTTCTCCACTCGCAGGTCGAGCTGGTAGAGGTTGTCGAGCCGGAACGTGTCGACCCTGTCGATCAGAATCCGGGGCCGGTTGCCCTGGATGTCGCCTGTCCGGGTACGGACGAAGTACGGCTGCGGGTACCCCTGGCGTCCAAAGAAGTTCGCCCCGATGCTCAAGTCCCACGGGAGCTGATACAAGCCGGTGACGTTGAACTGCCAGTTGGCCCCGACGAAGACACCACTCGTATTCCGGCCGCCCTTGGAGGAGAAGCCGGTCGCGAGCCCCCCGTTGTCGTTCTGGCCCCCGAGGTTCCAGAGATTGTTCGGGTTGGTGATCGACTGCGGCGTCAAGTGCTGCTTGAAGCTCTGCCACCCGAAGCTGCCGCGCAATAGCCACTTGTTCGAGAGTCGTTTGACCGCCGAAAACTCAATGCCGTTGAACCGCTGTCTTGCGCCCTCGCGGTTATAAAAGAGGTCTCCGGTCGGTATCTCCTCGAGGTTCGAGCCGTAGAAGGGCTCGTCGAAGTTGATCGCGAAGCCGTTGGCCGCCGTGGCCGAACCCGTCGCGTTGCCCAGGTAGTCGTAGGTCGCCAGGCTCGAGCCGAGCGGTATGGCGTCCTGGAGGTTTTTCGTGTTGCGGTACGTGTAGGTCGCCGAAACCGCGAAATCCTCGAAGATCTGGTGGTCGAGTCCCGCCGTGATCTCGTCGGTCGCCGGCGTCTTGAAGCCGGGTTGGATCTGATTGGGAATGTTCGGCAGGAACTCGGGGTCGATGCCGTTGTAGAACGCATAGAAGTCGGTCGCCGGGTCGAACTCGCCTCGCTCGACGCGGTGATTCCGGTTCGTGTCGGTCCAATAGTAGTAATAGCCGTTCGAAAGTGGCACGCCGCTGCCGTAGTAGGAGATGAATCCGAGCTGGTCGGCGAAGCGCCCGTAGGAGGCCCGCAGCAGGGTGTTCTTCTTCTCGCCCAGGGCGTACGTTGCCGACGCCCGGGGTTGCCAGTTGTCGTACTCGAACTGCCAGTCCTGCACTCCGTGGAAGTTGACGGTTGGAAGGAGCTCCGGAAACGTGGTGTTTCCGAAAGATTCTCCCGGCAGGTTTCTCGACTGTTGAAGGTCGTAGCGAATGCCCGCGTTGACCGTCAGGTTGCCCACCGTGAGTGTGTCGCCGAGGGTGGCGCTGATGTAGTTGGTCTTGTAGGTCGTCCGCACGCCGCGGGAGATCAAGGCCAGCGCCGAGGAATACGAGTACTCGAACCCCTGAATCTGGTCGCCCGGCAGTCCCGTCTGCGAGTCGGCGATCTGCGTGCGGTAGTTGAAGCTGACCTTCAACTCGTGGTTTGCCGAGCCGGTGTTGAAGAACTTCGACACCTGGCCGTTCGCCGCCTTCTGCGGGTCCTTGGCGTAGTAGTAGACCCAGCTGTTGTGGTACTGGAAGTCGTAGTAGTCGATCTGGAGGTCCTGGCCCGCCGGGAACCCTCGCGGATCGCCTCCCCCCCGCGGAATGGAGTCGTAGATCACGTCCTGGTAGTTCGCGAAGATCGAGGCGAAGAGCGTCGAGGAGAAGACGTGGTTGTCCTCGAACTTGTAGAAGTTGGTCGGGATGAAGAGGTTGGTAAAAGTCTCGGGGGAGCGCAGCGTCACGGTCGAGCTCGAGTTGCGCCCTTCCTCGATCCGGTTGCTCCGTGAAAAGTAGAGGTTCAGGGAGTTCGCCGAGGAAATTTGGGTGTTCAGTTTCGCACTGAACGGGATGAGCTTGACGGTCGCGGCATACGACCCGGCCGCGACGCTCGGCTGCGTCGTGTTGACCGAAATGTCCTGGCGCGATCCGGCGGCCCACAGCCAGAGCTTGTCTTTGATGATCGGCCCTCCGAGCTCGGCACCGTACTCGCGGACGAACCGCGTCTTGTTGGTCTGAAAGCCCTGGTCGATCGCTTCCTGCGAGGTGTTGTCCGATTGCCAGTTCGCCGACGCGTAGAGGAATCGGGCCGAGCCTCTCAGCTCGTTGGTGCCGCGCTTGGTCACGACGTTGATCTGCACGCCCGGGTTCTGCAGCTCGAGCAGCGAGCCGCCCGTCGTGACCTCGACGTCCGAAAACGTGTCGTAGTCGAAGAACGTGTTCGTGCCGCCATTCTGGCGGTCGAGCGGGCTGCCATAGGTGTTGTCGGTGATCGTCGAGCCGTCGACCTGGTAGGTCACGTTGCCGGAGCCCTTGCTGATGAAGTCGGGCCCGCCCGCCACGGCGCTCGCGTTGCCCGCCACGTTGACCTGGTCGATCTGTATCCCGGGCACCTGCTGGATGAGGGAGTAGATGTCGCGCGAGGTCGGAATCGCGGTCAGCTCGTCGCGCGAGAAGGTCGCTCCAGTCGCGACCTTGCGCGTGTCGAGCAGCGGCGTCCTGTCCGTGACGGTGACCGCCTCCTGCACCGCCGAGAGTCTCAACTGCATGTCGACGTTCGTGTCCCGGCCGAGAGTGACGATGACGTTCTCGCGCTTGACGGTCGTGAAGCCCGGCATGGTGACCGTGACTTCGTAGTCGCCCGGCGGGATCCGGATGAACCGGAACCGGCCGCCCGCGTCGACCGACGTCGTGCGCGGCGCCTGGGGTCCCGTCATCGTCGCGGAGCCGCCCGGAATCGCGGCGCCCTGCTCATCGACGACGGTGCCGTAGACGTTGCCCGTGTTCGTTTGGCCCGAGGCGTAGAGGCCAAGGCCGGCGAGCGCCACGAACCAGACCAGCACTCGAGCCAAGTAAGACCTCCACATGCTTGACCTCCTCAATTGTGAGTTGCGGTTGTCGGCCCCGGGGAATCCCTCCGCGAAAAAATCCGACGCGCGAACCGGTCCTGATGAAAGTTGCATTTATGCTATCGCGGTTTCGGTGCACGGCGGCGAAAACAAACGGCCCGAAGCTCTGGCAGACGGCGATTCAATTCCGCGAACGCGACGTACGGCTTTCTGGACAATGACTGGAGGTCAAATGACCGCGCGACGGCCGCCGAATGGACTCCGGGGCTTCCCAGGGGTTCGCGCGCTCGCCCTTCTCGGGCTGCTGGCGGCTCTCAGCTCCTGCGCCGGGGCGCGCCCGGCCGGGTCCTCTTCCCGAGACGCGAGGCCGCGCGGGCATCTCCTGTTCGTCGGCGGCGGCCCGATCCCCGACGCGATCCTCGAGCGGTTCGTCTCGCTCGCAGGCGGCCCCGGAAAAGCGCGCATCGTCCTTTATCCCATGGCCTCCGAATACGAGGATGCGGGCCTCGAGCTCGCCGCCGACTTCCGCAAGCTCGGCGCCGAGGCGGAGCGCATCCTTCTGACGCGGGCGCAAGCCGACACGGAGGCGGCGGCGCGGCGGCTCGACGGCGTGACGGGCGTCTGGTTCGGCGGGGGCGACCAGGCCAGGTTGACTGCGGCGCTCCTCCACACCCGAGTGGAGGCCGCGATTCGCGAGCGCCACCGCCAGGGCGCCGTTGTGGGAGGGACTTCCGCGGGCGCCGCCGTCATGTCCACCCCGATGCTGACGGGCGACGAGCGGCGGCCGGGAGGCGACCGCCCGCCCGAAAAGGACTCGAGCGACGCCTGGATGACGATCGCCCGCGACAACATCGTGACGGCGGAGGGCTTCGGCCTCCTGCCCGGCGCGATCGTGGACCAGCACTTCGTGCGCCGCCGCCGCAACAACCGGCTGCTGTCGCTCGTCCTCGAAAACCCGGCCCTCGTAGGCGTAGGCCTCGACGAATCGACCGCGCTCGAGGTCGGACCGGGCGGCGTCTGGCAGATTCTCGGAGACAGCGTGGCGGTCGTCTACGACGCGCGTCATGCCCGGATCACCCCCCCGGGGGCGGCCTCGCTCGGGGCGTCGGACGTGCGGCTTCACGTGCTGCCGGCCGGCGGGACATTCGATCCGGCTTCGGGGGTCGCCGTTTTGCCCGGTGTACACCGCGAGTGACACTGGCCTGCCGGCCCTCGCCCTGAGCGGCCCGCCGCGGGTCTCCGGGGCAAATCATGGAGTTTTCTTGGCGGCAGGCCTGCCTTAAGTCTTTCTCAATAGACCTCCCCTGGGCCGGGAGCGGACTAGGCTCTGCGTCGGAGGTCCGGCCGGGAGGCTGGAGCAGGCCATGCGTAAAACTCTTCTTTTCTCGCTCGCGCTCCTGATGGCGTCGGCTCTCGGCGCGGAGCGACGCACGCTCCCGGCCGCGGCGTCGATCGTGGGCGGAGCGCCCTTCTTCTCGGACGTCCGGGCGTTCAACACGTCCTACACGGCGTCTCTCGCCGTGACAGCGACGTATCGGTGCTTCATCCCGTCTCCGTGCACGGCGGTGACGACGCCGGTGTTCCAGTTCACCCTCTCGCCCCGGCAATCGCGCGCCTTCAACAACATGATCGCCGACACCTTCGGGGCGCCGGACACAGCCGGCGGCGTGGAGTTCGAGTACTCCGGATTCAGCGATCAGCTCGTCGTGACGAGCCGCCTCTACTCGACGTCCCCGACCCCGACGGTCGGTATGTTCATCCCCGGACTCGACAACTCGGTCGCGCACGTGAGGACGGTCCTGACGTCGATTCGCAACCGCGGCCCCCTCAGCGGGTTCCGCACGAACGTCGGGGTCTTCAATCCCGAGGACTTTCCCGTCACCGTCACGTTCGCGATCTTCGACAACACCGGCGCCGCGATCGGCGTTTCGGTGCCCCCTATCAGCGTCCCCGCGCACTCGGGCGCTCAGGTTTCCCGCATCTTCGAAGCGGCTCAGGCCACGGACACCGTCACGGCCAATGCCGTGGTCCGCGTCACCGCCACCGGAGAGGTCTTCTCCTACGCCGCCGTCATCGACAACGAGACGACCGACCCGATCTTCGTGATCGGCGCAGAGGACCAGGCCCCTTCGGCGGCGCCCGTGAACCGCATCGTGCAGGTCGGTCAGGGGGGCCTGAGGTTCGTGGACGACGTCAACGGCGGCCAGGTCACGACGATCAACGTCGGCGGTACGGTGACCTGGGTCTGGGCCGCAGGCCTGCCCCATGGGGTCACCTCCGGGACCTGTTCGGGCGGCGGCGGGTACTACGGAAGCGGCGGCTCCTGCGACGGCGACGGAGAGTTCCAGTCCGGCAGCCACACCTCGCCCTTCGAGTACTCCCGCACGTTCACCCAGGCGGGGAGCTTTCGGTATTTCTGCGTCGTGCACGACAACGCGATGACCGGGAGGGTCGTGGTCGGCTCCGGCGCCGGGCGCCCGACCACGAAGAAGCGGCCCCGCTGACGTCCGGGCCGGGCTCCTAGTCGGCGACCGACAGAATCCGCGAGCGGACCGCGACGCCGCTTCGCCGTTCCGCACGCCGCCGATCGCCCGTGCGCCGCTCGCCGGCGCGCCGATCGTGGATGAAGAACTCGGCTGGACCGGCCAGCCTCTCGGGCAACGGGTGGATGCGGATGGTGATCTCTCCCGTGGTGTCGTGCCGCGGCACGAGGATCTCGCGGATGAACCCCGCCTCCAGGGCGGGCGTTGGGATGCCAAGCACGTCGTTGACGGCAGCGACGATCCGGCGAGCGTCGGACTCGAAGATGGTCTTGGCGAGCGTCCAGCCGCTCGCGTTGAGGATGGCGCGCCCTTCGGACCCCCAGGGCTCGGGCTGATGCTGATCGTGGCCCCGTCCCACCATGCGGTCTTCCCTCCCTCGAACCTCGACCCCGCTGACGGAGCAGAGGGCAGGTTCGAGGAATGTTAGCACCGAAGGCGCCGGCTGTCAGCCTCGCTTCCAGTCGGGAGTTCGCTGACTCCTAGGGGCAGGTCGCAAACGAGCCCGTATCCTGCACCGGCTGATAGGCCGTGCCGAGCGAGTTGACGTAGGTCTCGACGGCTCCTCGCTGCGTATCGGTGACGGTCAGCGTCACCTCGACGTTGGTCAGGCCGGCCGAGAACACCCAGTAGCGGTTGTCGATCGCGCAGGCGTTCAGGACTTTCAGAACGACCTCGATGTTGGCCGCGGTGAAGAACCAGAAATACCCGGAGTCGTTCGTCAGCGATACTCCCGTGCCGGCGCCGCTCGATCCGTCGCTCTTCCTCCAGCCGGCGGTGACCCGAAAGCGCCCGTCGTTCAGGCACAGCGTCGACGCCGACGGCACGCAGGCTCCGGTCCCCGCGCCAACCGTGACCGACTTCGTCACGGAGCCGGTGCCGTCGGCGTTGGCCGCGGACAAGGTGACGATGTAGGTGCCGGGGCCGGAAAACGTGTGCGTCGGACTCTGGACCGCGGACGTGTTGTTCGCCCCGGAGACGGAGTCGCCGAAGTTCCAGGTCCACGAGAAGGGCGCGGCGGTCGAGGTGTCCGTGAAGGTGACGGGCGACAATGCGGCCGGGGAGCCGGGCGAGAAGGTGAAGTTCGCCGCGGGCGCCGTGCCGAGGGACCCCGCCGTGTAGAGATACTGCATCGCCTCGACGTCGTCGTCCTCCGGTGAATCGGGCTTTGACGTCGGGATGACCGAGTTCATGACCGCCGCGGCCAACTCGGCGGGGGTGCTCGTGCTGTGCGTGCTCTCCTCCTCGTCGGGATGGCCGAGGCAGAGCGCGTGCCCGATCTCGTGCATGACGGCGGTCTTGAAGGTCTTCTCCGAGTAGCCGGAGCTGCAAGTGCTCTTGCGCATGGAGACGTTGCCGGCCGAGGGAGCGTAGTAAGTGGTGTCGCCGCGGTAAGTCCGCGGCCCCGTTCCGGAGCCCGGGCCGCCGAGGCCGATGACGCCGCCGCCGCACCCGATGGGCGTCGTCCAGGCCGATCCGCCGTCGTGGTCCTGGGTGGCGTCGAGCTCGACGAGGAGGTTGCCGCTTGCGGCAATCCCGGCCACGCGGATGTCCGTTCCGGCGATCCCGTGCCAGCCGTCGATCGCGTTCTGCACGTCGCAGCTCGAGTTGCGATTGCATCCGCTCGCGTCGTCGCCCGAAAGGTTGGTCTGCGTTCCCTGCACCGTAACGTTGGCCGTGGGCGAGACCCCCGTGCTCCAGAACCAGCGGAAGAGGCAGGGGACAGTGCCACATTCGCCCGGCTCGCGGCCGCCGATGTTGACCCAATGGGGCCGCCGCGTTCCCGGCGCCCGGTCGAAGCGGCCGGAAGGCTCCGCCCACACGACCTCCGGGGCAGCCTCGGCGCGTCCGAGCGCCCGCAGCGCCGCGAGGAAAGATTCCGCGTCGCGCGCGGGAAGCGTCGCTGCGCCCGGCGCGGCCGCCGACAGAAACTCGCGTTTCGAGATGACGAGATCTTCCCGCGCTCCGAAGACCGGCCGCACGGCAAAGGGCTTTCCGGATTCATCCGCCACGAGATCGAACTTGGAGAGGCCAAATTCCGTCAGCCGGTACTTGCCCGGATGCCCCGGCGCCTCGGCGAGCATCAGGACAATCTCCTTGCCGGGGGTGAACACGGGCGATCCCGGAACCCACCGAAGGATGTCGCCGACTTTCCCGCCGGCGAGCCGGACGTCGAAAGTCTCTCCGATCGTGCCCTTGAGCGTCTCCAGCCGCTGCAGCGTGACGAGCGTGAAGGGGCGGTCCTCGCCCCCGATCCTCTCCAGGCGCCAGGTCGAGGAGACGACCGTCGCGCGGACGATCAGCGGCGCGGCGGCGGCGAGATCCGCGTCGGACATGGGCAGGTACGTCGCCGCGGAAAGCGGTAAAGCAGCCATGACGAGGGCGGGGAGCAGGAGACGCAGGCGGGCCCTGAGCGTCGAGCTCATCGGAAACCGCCCGGAAACCCCCGTTTTGAAGATATGGCGAGCATACGCCCGCGACGGCCCGCCGAAAAGGGGTTCGCCTAGCGCAACCCCTCGACGAGGTAGAGCTCGGAGAGAATCCGGCGGCCGGTGTACACCCACGTTTTCCCGTCGGGCGTCACGCGAACTTGCAGGCCGGCCAGAGAATCTTCTACCGCGATCTCCTTCCAGAGATGCTTCTGGCCCGTCTCCAGATCGACCAGCCAGATCTTCACCGGCCGTTCGCCCACGCGATACACGTACAGAGCGCGCGAGTCGCTGCTCCATTGGATGACGCGGTCGTCCGGGGGCGACACGCCTGCCACGGCTCGAGCTTCACCCGAGCCGTCGACCGGGACGAGAAGCGCCCGCCCCGGTTGGAGCCCGACGACGTATTTTCCGTCCGGTGAAACCGGGTTGGAGAAATTCTGAATGCGAGTTTTTTCCGGTCCTATGGCGCGCGGCTTGCCGTCCGGCACCGCCTGAACGTAGAGACGCGAGACGCCGTCCGGCTTCGATGCCGAGAAGACGACGCCCTTCCCGTCCGGAAGCCAGGCGCCCCAGCCGAAGTCGCTCAATCCATTCCCATCGAGCGTCTGCGCCTGCCCCGCCCCGGTGGGAAGCAGCACCAGGCTCGTGTTTTTCCCTCCGCCAGAGGTCCTGACCGCGAGCACCGATTTCCCATCGGGAGAAAGCCCCCGCGCGAAGCCCTCGCCGAGCTTCACGGCCGGGGCGCCATCGGTGCCGCGCAGGTAGATCACCGCCCCCGATCCGCTGCCCTCGCCTTGCTCGGTCAGCAAGAGCTTCTTGCCATCGGGCGAGAGATCCCCCGCGGACGAATCGTCCAGCCAGGAGAGCTCGCGCTCCTTCGGATCAGCCGCTGAAGCCCCCCGCACCGTGCGCGTCAAGGTGTGGTGCGCAATGAGCACGCGCCCGTCCCGCGAAATATCGTCGAGCTCGAGGCTGCCCGGCACTCGCATCACGAGCCGGCGCTTGCCCGACAGGTCGACCGCCCAGAGGGCGTCCAGCTCTCCAGGCTGCGACGCCGTAAACCACACCTCGCGGCCGTCCGCGCTCCAGCACGGCACCCCGGCCAGGCTGGCCCAGCCGGGCGACAGGGTCCTTTTCGCCTTTCCCGACCGGTCGATCACGCTGACCGCGAAGGATCCGGCCGCGTCCTCCCAGAAGGCGATCGAGGCGCCGTCCCGTGAGAAGCGCGGAGCGTCGACCCCTTCGGGGACGAGGACTTTCCCGACCGGAAACTCCAGGCGAGCTTTCCCGTTGACCACATGCGCGACCGCCAGCTCCTTGCCGTCCGGAGAGAAGTCGGCGCCCGCGTACCGAACAGCTTCGAGCACCTGTCGGGGCGTCCCCCCGGACATCGGGACGCGGGCGAGCGTGCCTTCAAAGCCGCCCGCGATCACGAGGATCGCGAGCTCGTTAGACGGTGAGATCGCGAGTATGTCGCCCGGGAAATCGAACTGTCCCGATTCCGGACTCCCGACATGCGTCTGGTAGAGCAGAGTGTGGAGTGGCCCCCCGGCCAACCTGGCGCCGTAAACGATCGTCTGGCCGTCCGGCGCGAACCGCGCGTTTCCGAGATTCCCCTCGCGAAACGTGAGCCGCGTGAACGAGGGCGCCGTCGGAGCGCCCGGCGAGAGTTTCCGCGTGAGGCTCCAGCCCGCGAGCAGGCCGGCGGCGAGCAGCGCGATGCCCAGCGCCGCAAGCGCGAAGCGCCGGCGCGGCTTTCCCCTTGCTGCCGTGGCGAGCATCGCCTCGGATCCGCTCGAGACTTCCGAGATGTGGTCCCGCACGCTGGCTAAATCACGGGCGAGATCCCGTGTCGAGGCGTAGCGCTCCTCCCGGTCCTTGGCGAGGCAGCGCTCCAGCATCCAGCGCACCGGCAGGGGCAGGTCGGGGCGCAGCTTGCCGACCGGCTCGGGCTCGTCGCGGATGATTGCCGACATCGTCTCCGCGGCGGTCTTCCTCTGGAACGCCTTCTGGCCGGTCGTCATCTCGTAGAGCATCGATCCCAGCGAGAACTGGTCCGACCGAAAATCGAGCGGATCGCCCGACGCCTGCTCCGGCGACATGTAACCCACCGTGCCCAGCACCGTCCCCGCCTGCGTCTCGGGCCGGACGAGCGTGGGCAAGGCCGAGACCCCGCCCGATTCGGGCTCCACGAGCTTGGCGAGGCCGAAGTCGAGGATCTTGACGAACCCGTCCTTCGAGACCATCACGTTCTCGGGCTTCAGATCCCGGTGGACGATCCCGGCACCGTGCGCCTTGGCGAGCCCTTCGGCGACCTGCGCCGCGATCGCAAGGATCTTGCGAATCGGCAGCGGACCGGCGACGGTGAGCTCCCGGAGGGTTTTCCCGTCGACGAGCTCCATCGCGATGAAGGACCGATCCCCCTCGCGCCCAATCTCATGAATTGTGACGATGTTGGGGTGGTTCAAGGCCGAGGCGGAGCGCGCCTCCTGCTCGAACCGCGCGAGACGGTCCCGGTCGAGCGAAAGCTCCTCGGGAAGGACCTTCAAGGCCACCTCGCGGCCGAGGCGCGCGTCGCGCGCCCGATAAACCTCCCCCATGCCCCCGGCACCGATGGGGGCCAGGACCTCGTAGGCGCCGAGCCGCGCG
>JBKJWL010000156.1:0-63323 GCA_046716885.1 Thermoanaerobaculia bacterium
GCGCTCGAAACCGGGGCGCGCGCCGCGGACCTCGGGCGTGAGCTCGGCATTCCCCGCGTCCAGGCCATCGCGAACAAGGCGCGCACGCCGGAAGACGAACGCGCCGTCAGCGAATACTGCGCGGCCCGCGGAATCCCGATCGCCGGCTGGGTTCCCTTCGACGAGTCGGTCTTGAGCGCGGAGCGGGCCGGCAGGGGCTTGCTGGACCATGCCCCGGAATCGCCGGCCGTAGCGGCCATCTCCGCAATCGCGGACGCCGTCCTCGCGCAGCATCGGGTAGGTAATCCCGAGGGGTTCCGATGAAATCGGCCTCGCGCCTGGCGGCGGTCCTTGCGCTCCTGGGCCTGGCGCCCGGTACCCGGTCTCCGCTTGAGTCTCTCGCACCTGGACGGGCCGGCGAAACGGTGCGGCATGCGATTGCTCACGCTGGCGGGTGGGAAGCCTGGGAATTGAAGACAACGGTTCAGTTCCGGAAGACGACGCGGCGCTTGCGCCCGGATGGGTCGATCGAGAGCGAGCGGGTCCAGAATCACCGCTACCGGCTGCATCCTTCGTTCGCCGCGCGGATCGAGTGGGAAGAAGGGGGGAAGCAGATCGTCCTGATCAACGACGGCCGCGAGGCCGTGAAGCTCGTTGACGGAAAGAAGGCCTCGGGACAGGACGAGGCCAATGGAGCGCGCAACGCCACTTTTGGGTCGCACTACGTCTTCTGCATGCCCTTCAAGCTGGCGGATCCGGGCGCCCGCCTGGACGACGCTGGCCAGGTGAAGATCGGGAGTCTCTTCGCGCAAGGAGTGCGCGTCTCGTACGAGAAGGGGTCCGGCGACGCGGGAGGTCTGCACACGTGGACTTACTACTTCGACGTGAAGAGCGGACGCCTCGTCGCCAACCATCTGAACTACGCGCCGGGGAAATACGACTTTACCGAGTATCTCGACGAGCGGCTCGTCGACGGGCTGCGCCTGGCCACACGGCGACATGGCTACGGCGCCGACACCCGGGGCAAGGTCGGTTCGCGAGTCTCCGAGATCGAGTACGAAGAGATCCGGTTCGGCGTTCCTCTGGCCGATTCCCTGTTTGGGCTTCCAGCCGGCTCGGGCGGCTGAGAGAAACATGAGCTTGCGTCGAGAAACGTCCGATCCCGTTTCCCGGACTCGAAGCGTCATTCGGGTGCGAGGGACCGTCCAGGGCGTGGGTTTTCGGCCCTCGGTCTTTCGATTGGCGAGGGCGGCGAATCTCTCCGGTTTCGTTCGAAACGACTCCGAAGGCGTCTGGATCGAGATCGAGGGAGACGCGAGAGCCGTGTCGGGTTTTCCCGACCTCCTTCGGCAAGAGTCGCCGCCGCTCTCGCGGATCAACGGCATTGAGGTCGCGGACGTCGCCCCCATCGGCGAAAGCGGCTTCCGGGTCATTGCAAGCTCCGACCAGCGAGCCGTTCGAGCGATCATCCCGGCCGACAGCGCCACGTGTTCCGCGTGCCTGCGTGAGCTCGTCGATCCGAGAAACCGGCGCTTCCGTTACCCCTTTGTCAACTGCACGGATTGCGGCCCCCGCTACACGATCGTCCGGGAGACGCCCTACGACCGGGCGCGGACGACAATGAGCGTTTTCGCCCTCTGTTCGGCGTGCCGGGCAGAGTACGAGGACCCATCTGACCGCCGGTTTCACGCGGAGCCCAACGCGTGCCCCGAATGCGGCCCTCGGCTGGAGTTTGCGCGCCCCGGGCGACCCTCGCTCTTCGGGAACGAGGCGCTCGAAACGGCGGCGGCCTCGCTGCGCCGCGGGGAGATCGTGGCGGTCAAGGGCCTCGGGGGTTTCCATCTGGCGGCGGACGCAACCGACGATCGGGCAGTCGCGCTTCTTCGCCGACGCAAGCACCGTCCGTCAAAGCCGTTCGCGGTGATGGCGCTGGACATGCGGACCGCCAGCAGGATCGTGGAGATTCCCGCGGCAGCGGCGCGGTCGCTCGAGTCGCCGGCGCGGCCGATCGTTCTTCTGCCGGTGAAGCCGGGCGGTCCGGTCGCGCAAGGCGTCGCCCCCGGTCTCTCGGAGATCGGCGTGATGCTGCCGTACACGCCGCTTCACCACCTGCTGCTCGAGGGAGGGCCGCCACTCCTGCTGATGACGAGCGGAAATTTGTCGGAGGAACCGATCGCGCGAGAGAACGCCGAAGCTCTCAAAAAGCTCTCCGAAGTGGCCGATGCCTTTCTCCTTCACGACCGCGAGGTTCACACGCGCGCCGACGATTCGGTCCTGAGGATCGTGGCTGGGGAGTCTCAGCCGGTTCGCCGTTCGCGCGGGTACGTCCCGAACGCGATCGCTCTTCCCTTCGATTCGGTGCCAGTCCTGGCAGTCGGCGGGGCGTTGAAGAATACGGTGTGTCTGACGCGCGGCAACGAAGCCTTCTTGTCGCCGCACATCGGGGACCTGGAGAACCCGGAGGCGACACAATTTTTCGAGGAAGTCATCGCGAAGTTGAGGCGCCTGCTGAATGTGGAGCCCGCGGCGGTCGCCCACGATCTGCATCCCGACTATTTTTCGACGCGCTGGGCGGCCGCTTCGGGTTTTGCTCTCGAACGTGTACAGCATCACCACGCCCATATCGCGTCTTGCCTAGCCGAGCACGGCCGAACCGGGCCCGCGATCGGGATCGCCTTCGACGGGACCGGCTGCGGTCCGTCGGGCGAGCTCTGGGGGGGCGAGATCCTGGTCGCGGACCTTCTGGCGTTCCGGCGCGCGGGACACCTTCGGCCGCTCCGGCTCGCGGGGGGAGAGGCCGCGATTCGCGAGCCGTGGCGGGTGGCCGCCGCGGCTCTTCTCGACGCCGGCGAAGGCCTCGATCTGCTTCCGGGGGTCGATTCTCGCCGGGTGATCGGCGTGCGTCAATTGCTCGAGCGCAACGTCCGGGCACCCGCTGCAACCGGCGCCGGAAGGTGGTTCGATGCGGTCGCCGCGCTCTGCGGGTTCTCCGGCTCGGTCACCTACGAGGGGCAGGCAGCCTCCGAGCTCGAGGCGCTGGCCGGTGGCTCCGGCGGAAAGTCTTTTTCGTTCGCGCTCGTGGACACGGCCGGCGACGCAACGTTCGAGATCGATCTCCGGCCGGCGGTCCGCCAGATTGCTCGCGCTCTGCGCGAGGGCGTTCGGCCCCCGGTCATCTCGGCTCGCTTCCACGAGACTCTTGCTCGAGCCGTTCTGGCCTCTTCACGGCGGGCGCGGCGACAGACCGGAATCGCGACCGTGGCCTTATCCGGGGGGTGCTTTCAGAACCGCCTTCTGACGGAGCGAGCCAGAGAACTGCTCGAGTTGAACGGATTCGAAGTTCTTATTCACCGTCGCGTGCCGCCCAATGACGGCGGCCTCGCGCTCGGGCAGGCGGCCGTCGCGGGCTTCCGCCGGAGGGCTCGGATGGAAGGGAGCTGACCATGTGTCTCGGGATTCCGGGCGAGCTGCTCGAGGTTCACGACGTCAAGGGCTTGAAGTTCGGCAAGGTCCGCTTCGGAGGAATCACGCGCGACGTTTGCCTCGAGTACGCGGCGGATGCGGTGCCGGGCGACTACGTCGTCGTCCACGTCGGTTTCGCGATTTCCAAGATCGACAAGGACGAAGCTGCCCGATCGTATTCGATCCTGGAGGACCTCGGGCAGACGGGCGAGCTCACGGCGGACCTGGCGGCGGAGCTGCTGCCGCCCTCCGGGCCCTGGCCGGAGGAACCTTCGTGAAGTACCTGGACGAGTACCGCAATGGGGGAGTCGCAGCCGCGCTCGCGAAGACGATCGCGGAGGCCGCGACCCGGCCGTGGGTGCTGATGGAGGTCTGCGGCGGCCAGACGCACTCGATCATCCGCTACGGGATCGATCGGATGATTCCCGAATCGATCGAGCTCGTGCACGGCCCCGGTTGCCCCGTCTGCGTGACCTCGCTCGAAATGATCGACAAGGCGCACGCAATCGCGAGCCGGCCCGGCGTCATCTTCACGTCGTTCGGAGACATGCTTCGGGTGCCGGGCTCGCGCGGGGATCTCCTGACCCTGAAGAGTCGGGGAGCGGATGTGCGCGTCGTCTACTCACCGCTGGACGCCGTCCGCATCGCCCGCGAGAACCCGGCCAAGCGCGTCGTCTTTTTCGGCATCGGGTTCGAGACGACCGCCCCGGCCAACGCCATGGCGGTCTACCGGGCGAAGGAAGAAGGGGTGGCGAACTTCTCGATGCTCGTGTCGCACGTGCTGGTGCCGCCGGCGATGGCCGCGATCCTTCAGGCACCGGGCAACCGCGTGCAGGGATTTCTCGGACCGGGGCATGTCTGCGCGATCATGGGATACCGCGAGTACGAATCCCTGTCGGAGCGCTATCGCGTCCCCATCGTGATCACGGGCTTCGAGCCGATCGACCTGCTGGAAGGGATCCTGATGGCGGTTCGCCAGCTCGAGGCGGGACGCGCCGAGGTCGAAAACCAGTACGTGCGTGCCATCGGCCGCGAAGGGAACGGCGCCGCGCGGGATCTGATCTTCGAGGTGTTCGAGGTGGGGGACCGAAAGTGGCGCGGCGTCGGCTCCATTCCCAAGTCGGGCTACAAGCTCCGGTACGAGTACCGCGAGCACGACGCAGAGAAGCTCTTCGAAGTCGAGTCTATTTCGACCGAGGAGTCGTCGGTCTGCATCAGCGGCCTGGTGCTTCGGGGACTGAAGAAGCCCGGGGATTGTCCGGCGTTCGCGAAGCAGTGCACCCCACAGTCGCCCCTGGGTGCGACCATGGTCTCGGCGGAGGGAGCCTGCGCGGCCTACTACCAGTACGGGAGATACATCGATGCCCGCAAGTCCGAGGCCGTCGCCGCCGGAATCGGCAAGTGAGAGACGCCATTCTGAGAAAGGCGCGTGAGAGCGCGGAGGTTAAGGTTAGTTTTTTCGAGGAAAACGCGGAAACCCTCGAAAATTGCGTGCGCGCCATGGCCGAGCGCTTCCGAACCGGCGGGCGGCTCATCGCCATGGGCAACGGCGGCTCGGCCTGTGACGCGCAGCACATCGCCGTCGAGTTCCAGCATCCGATCGTTGAGAAGCGCCGGGCGCTCCCCGCTTTCGCGTTGACCACCGACACCGCCACGCTGACGGCAATCGGCAACGACACGGACTTCTCGCGCATCTTCGTCGAGCAGCTGGATCTGGCCGCCCGTCCTGGCGACATGGTGCTCGGGATCTCGAGCTCCGGCGCCTCGGCCAACGTGAACCGCGCCCTGAAGCGCGGCCGGGAGCTCGGACTGCTGACCGTGGGCTTCTCCGGGCGCGATGGAGGACAGATGCCGGCGGTCTGCGATTACTGCTTCACGGTGAAGACCTGGTCGATCCATCGCGTTCAGGAGACCCACACCGTGCTCCTCCACTTACTCTGGGACCTGGTCCACGTCGCCCTTGGTGAGGACGATGTTCTCTAGGAATGGTCGATGAAGGACGGCGGCGTGCCCTTCCAGGACTGCCCGGTCCCAATCGCGGAGACCAAAGAGATCCTCATGGGACACGGCACCGGCGGAAAGCTGACGGCGCAGCTGATCGAGAACATCATCCTCCCCGCCTTCGCTAACCCGGCGCTGAACAACCTCGACGACCAGGCCATCGTGCAGGTCAATGGCTCCCGGATCGCCTTCACGACAGACTCGTACGTCGTCACGCCCATTTTTTTCCCGGGCGGAGACATCGGCGAGCTCGCGATCAACGGAACGGTGAATGACCTCGCCGTCGGGGGAGCGAAGCCTCTCTTTCTGTCGCTGGCTTTCATCCTCGAGGAAGGGTTCCCGCTGGACGAGTTCCAACGCGTCGTCGAGTCGGCCCGCCGCGCGTCAGAACGGATCGGCGTGCCGATCGTCACGGGGGATACGAAGGTCGTCGGGCGCGGAAGCGGCGACAAGGTCTTCGTGAACACGTCCGGGATCGGGTTGGTACCTCCCGGAATCGAGCTCTCCTCGCGGCATGTGCGAGCGGGCGACGCCATTCTCCTCTCCGGAACGATCGGAGACCACGGGGTCGCCATCCTGTCCAAGCGCGAAGGGCTGGAATTCGAGGGGGAGATCGAAAGCGACACGGCGCCGCTGCACGAGCTGGTCCAAGCCGCCCTTGCGGCGTTTTCCGGCATCCATGCGATGAGAGACCCGACCCGCGGCGGCGTGGCCGCCACGCTCGTCGAGATCGCGTCACGCCAGCGTCTGGGGATCGAGGTCGACGAGAATGCCATTCCGATTCACGACACCGTGCGCGGGGCCTGCGAGATCCTCGGCCTCGACCCGCTGCTCGTCGCGAACGAGGGGAAAATCGTCGCCTTCGTCCCGGAAGAGGGCAGCGAGGCCGTGCTCCGGGCGCTACGGAGCCATCCTCTGGGACGCCATGCGAGCAGGATTGGCCGCGTCACGAGCGAGCACCCCGGTTTCGTCGTTCTGCGCACGCCGATCGGGGGAGACCGGATTCTGGATCTGCCGTTCGCGGAGGCCCTTCCCCGGATCTGCTGACGACCCGACCGGGTTTCCCGGGATCTTACCGGTACGCCGTACAGGAGTCCTTTCAGACCGTGCGGGGTGCGACGGGTGGCATGAGCGGCAGCGCCGCCGGAGCATTCGAGACGAAACTCCTCGATCGGCTCACTCCCTCGGGGGGTTGCCGACCATGCCCGTTGCGAAACGTCCCTTCTTGAGATCTCTCTCTTTCAACAGCGTCCAGATCACGGGCGTGACGATGAGCACGTGAAAGAGGGAGCTGATCATGCCGCCGAGGACTGGCGCCGCGATGGGCTTCATCACTTCTGAACCGGTCGCGGTGGACCAGAGAATCGGCAGGAGGCCCAGCACGACCGTCGAGACGGTCATGAGCTTCGGCCGCAAGCGGAGGACCGCGCCCTCCATCGCGGCTTCGCGGATTCTCTCGCGCGTCAGCGCGCCCTCGGAAGTCTTCCGATGGAGCGCCTCCTCGAGGTAGACAACCATCACGACGGCGGTCTGCACGGCCGTGCCGAAGAGAGCGATGAAGCCCACCCAGACGGCCACGCTCATGTGGAACTCTGTCTTCCAGCCGTTTGCCACGGCGAGCGTGTGGAGGATCCAGAGCAACAGATTCCCACCGGTCAGTGCGAAGGGAATGGCGAGAATGACGTGGGCCGCTTCCCGCGCCGAGTGATAGGTCACGTAGAGCAGGAGGAAGATGATGGCGAAGCACAACGGCACGACCAGGGCGAGGCGATTGCGCGCGCGCAATTGGTACTCGTACTGACCTGCCCACTGGAGGAAGTAACCTGCAGGCATCGCGACTTTCGCTTCGACAGCTCGCTTCGCTTCGTCCACGAACGAGCCGACGTCTCGGCCCCGAACGTTGAGGAAGACACGCTCCCGCAGCAGCCCGTTCTCGGCCGAGACCATCGATGGGCCCGGCCGGATCTGGATGTCTGACACCTCGGCGAGGGGGATCTGCGGCATGGACCGAGCCGCCTGCATGGGCGCCGAGCCCATTGCCGGCACGAGGATGCGTCCGAGCTTCTCGACGTCGTCCCGCAGCTCGCGGCTGTAGCGGACTCGCACCGGGAAGCGATTCCTCCCCTCGATGGTCGTCGTCAAGTTCTCGCCACCGATTGCCGTCTCGATGACCTCCAACACGTCGCCGACGCGGACTCCATACCGGGCCGCGGCCTCTCGGTCTACCCGGATTTCGAGGTATGGAGTTCCGAGAATCTGCTCGGCGTAGACATCTGCGGCACCGGGAACTGTCCGGATAACCCCCGCGATCTCGTTGGCTTTCTTCTCGAGCGTCCCCAAGTCGGGACCGAAGATCTTCACGCCCACCTGCGTGGGAATGCCGGTCGCCAGCATGTCGATCCGGTTGCGAATCGGCTGCTGCCAGATCGTCGTCACGCCCGGAAGCTGCGAGGCCTGCGTCATCTCGGCAAGCAGCTTCTCTTTCGTCATTCCGGGGCGCCACTGCTTCTGCGGCTTCAGCTCCACGAGCGTCTCGTACATGTTGATCGGTGCCGGGTCGAGCGGGCTCTCCGCGCGGCCCACCTTGCCGACGACCGACGCGACCTCCGGGATCCTCCGGAGAATCTCGTCCTGTTTTTTCATGATGTCGATCGCCTGTGTCAGCGAGATTGAGTTGGAGGTGACCGGCATGAACATGAGGGTGCCTTCGTCGAGCGGGGGCATGAACTCCTTGCCGATCCCCGGTGCCAGGCGACGGTCGAGCCAGCCCTGCGCACCCGCCACGCGGTCCGCGAAGCGTTTGATGCGCTCGCTCCGTGTGGCCGAGGCGAGAAGAGGAAGGGGCACCGCCACCGGCGCGAGGAGGGCGCCGCCGCCCGCGACGAGAACCACACTGACGACGAACAGCAGCGCTGCGGCGGCAATCGTTTTCCGTTTGTGCCGAAGCGCCGCCGCAAGCGTCGGCTCGTAGAGACGACGGGCCAGGCGCATGACGGGGTTCCGCTCCTCACGGTGAACCCGGCCGCGGATGAGAAAGGAGGCGAGCACAGGCACGAGCGTGACCGAGAGCACGGTCGCTCCGATCATCGCGAACGTCTTCGTAAAGGCGAGCGGATGGAAGAGCTTGCCCTCCTCGCCCGTGAGCGAGAAGACGGGCAGGAAGGCGAGCAGGATGATGACCATCGAGAACACGATCGGCCGGCCGATCTGATGCGCTGCTGCCCGGACGATCTCGAGGATCGGTTTCTTCCCGGCATCCGTCTCGTAGTGGCGGAAGACGTTTTCGGTAATGACGATTCCGGCGTCCACCAGAACGCCGATCGCGATCGCGATACCGCCGAGCGACATGATGTTGGAAGTAATTCCGAAGGCCTTCATCAGGATAAAGGACGTCAGGATCGCCAGCGGAAGGGGGAGCGTCACGATGAGGATCGAGCGGAAGTGGAGAAGGAAGACCACGTGCGCGAGGGTGACGAGGAGGATCTCTTCGACGAGAGCTCTCTTGAGAGTCCCTACGGCTCTGCCGATGAGAGCGGAACGGTCGTAGAAGGGCACGATTCTCACGCCCGGCGGCAAGCCCTTCGACACCTCCGCGAGCTTCTCCTTGACGCGCGCGATGACGACGGGCGCGCTCTCCCCATAGCGCATCGTGACGACACCGCCCACCACCTCGGCGCCGTTCTTTTCCAGAGCTCCGCGCCGGAATTCGGGGCCAAGTGTGACGTTCCCGAGGTTCGAGATGAACACCGGCGTGCCGCCGCGTGCGGTGACGACAATTTTCTCGACGTCCGCCACGTCGCGAATCAATCCCAGACCCCGTACGATGTATTCGATCCCGCCCTTCTCGATGACCTTGCCGCCCACGTTGTTGTTCGACATCTGGACCGCCTCGACGACGTCGCGAATCGTGAGGTCGTAGGCGGACAGGCGGTTCGGGTCGACGTCGATCTGGTATTGACGGACGAAGCCGCCGATCGAGGCCACTTCGGCCACTCCGGGAACCGAGTTGAGCTGGTAACGAACGTACCAATCCTGGACCGCCCGCAGTGTGCCGAGGTCCACGCCCTCGCCCTCGACCGTGTACCAGAAGACCTGCCCGACCGCCGAGGCGTCGGGGCCGAGCACAGGCGTGACTCCTTTGGGAAGAAGTGTGGCGACGAGATTCAGCCGCTCGAGAATGCGCGTGCGCGCGAAGTAGAGGTCGATCCCGTCCTCGAAAATCACGTTGATCATCGAGAAGCCGAACGCCGAGGACGACCGCACCGCCTTCACACCGGCCAGGCCCTGCAGGTTCACGACCATGGGATAGGTCACCTGGTCCTCGACCTCCTGCGGCGAGCGTCCGGGCCAGTCGGCGAAGACGATGATCTGTGTCTCGGAGATATCGGGAATCGCGTCGACCGGGTTCGTGCGGACGGCGTAAACGCCCGCTGCGGCCAGGAGCAGGGTCAGCCCCAGGATCGCGAAGCGATTGTTGAGCGAGAAGTCGATAATCCGGTTGATCAAGGCTTCTCCACGGTCGGCGTGGTCTTCACGTCGAGAGCGCCGCTGTACTGGACGGAACCACCGCCCGAAAGCTGAGCCTGAGAGTCGATGAAGAAGTTCGCGGCAGCGACGACGCGGTCCCCTTCTCGCAAGCCTTCCAGAATGCCGACTCGATCCCCCGAGGCCTCACCCGTCTTGACGTCCCGGGCCGAGAAGGTGTTCGGCGCCGTCTCGACATACACGACGCGCCGCGATCCGGTGTCGATCACGGCGCTTTTGGGAACGGCAAGCGCGGGCGCCGCCGGGATCTCGAGATGAGCGTCTCCGAACATCCCGGGCTTGAGCTTTCCTCGGGGGTTCGGGAGCGCGATGCGCACGCGCGCCGAGCGCGTCGCCGGATCCAGCACGGGCTCGATGAACGCGATTCGTCCGTCGTATGTACGGCCCGGGAGCGCCGAGACCGTGACCTCCGCCACCTGGCCGACGCCGAGCCGGCCGATCTCGTACTCGTAGACCTGGGCCATAAGCCAGACGCTCGAGAGATCCGCGAGCTGATAGAGCTCGGTTCCCTCCGCCACGTACTGACCTTCGACGACAATCTTCTGAAGAACGGTGCCGCTAGTGGGCGAGGAAAACGTCAACGCGAGCTCGGGCCGTCGACTCTTCTCGAGGGCGGCAAGTTGCGCGGGGCCGATTCCCCAGAGCCTCAAGCGGTCGCGCGACGCCGACACGAGCTCGTCAGCGGATCGGATCGCGTCGGCGGTGCCGCCCGAGAGCCGCTGGCGATTCTCCAGCGCGAGCAGGTACTCGCGTTGCGTCGCGACGAGCTCCGGGCTGTACAGCGAATAGAGGGGGGCGCCCGCCCGGACCATCTGGCCGGTGAAGTTGGCGTGGAGCTTCTCGATGCGTCCGGCGACGCGCGCCGAGACGCGGACCTGTTTCGTCTCGTCGATCTCGATCGACCCGACGGCACGGATCGTCCGCGACAGCGTCTCCCGACGAACCGGCACAGTCGTGATCCCCGTCGCGCGGATCGCCTCAGGGGAGAGCGTGACGGACGCGGCCGAGGGCTCGCCCCCCGACCCGGCCGGCTCGTCCGCGTACTTCGGAACCAGATCCATGTCCATGAAGGGCGACTTGCCCGGCTTGTCGAACCTCGAGCCGGGAGCCATGGGGTCGTACCAGTAAAGAACCTTCCGGCCCGAGGCGTCGGCGCTCGCGGCAGTCGGGGCCGCTGGTGCGGACTCCCCGATCGGCGTCAAGTCCATCCGGCAGATCGGGCACTTGCCCGGCTTGTCGGAGACGACTTGGGGATGCATCGCGCAGTGGTACTTCTTCGCCGCCGTCTGTGTGGCCGGGACTTCCGTCTTCCGGCATCCGCCCAGGGTCGTGAGCGCGCCGCCGGCCGCGAGCACGGCGAGCACGAGCAAGGCGCCGGGCCATTTAGTTCTGAACATGGAGCTCTCCCGTTCCCGGGGTGCCCGGTATCAACGGCAGCCCCGAGGCCATCTGGAGTGCCGCGACGGCCCGCCAGGCGCCCGCGCGTCGCATCACGAGCTCCGACGCGTAGTCGTCGCGATCGAGCGCCGCCCGCACGAACGTCAGGAAATCGATCTGGCCGACCGTGTAGGCCTCCTGGGTCGCGCGTTCGTTCGTTTCCGCCTGAGGCAGGATCGATCCCCGATAGAGAGCGGCCTGCTCGCGAGACCGCTCCAGCTCGGCATAACCCTCCGCGATGCCCCGCCGGATCTCGTTGCGCACCATTTCCAGGCTGGCGCGGGCGCCGGAGAGCTCCGCCTCACGTTCGGCCTCCTTCGCCTTGAGCCGCTTCGGCTGAAAGAAAGGCAGGTTCAGGGCGATCGACGCGCCGACGAAATCCTCGAACGTGGCGCGATTGGCGTAGTAGGCCATCGCAGTGAAATCGGGCCGGCGCTCCAGACGCGCCAGGGTAAGGTCCGCCTCGGCGGCCCGCACCTGCGCCTCTCTGGCGGCAACGGCCGGACTTCGGCGCTCGGCACGGGCTCTCAACTCGGCGGCCGGAGGAAGCGAAGGCCCTTCGTCCGGCATCGGGATCCGAGCGACCTCGGCCTCGGGAGTCAGTGCCTGCAAGGCGTTCAAGCGGGCCACCTGGACGCGCCGTTCCGCGGTAAGCCCTGCCAGTCGCTCCTCCGCGGCCGTTACCTCCAGGTTCGCGCGCAGGACGTCGGCCTGCACGCCGCGTCCGACGCGATAGCGTTCGCCCGCCGACGCCGAGACGCGCTTGAGGCGCTCGCGACTCACTTGGAGGATCTCAATGCGCGCGTCGAGGTCCGCAACCGCGAAAAATGCGTCGGCGACCTCGGCTGCGATCCTCACCACATGATCCACGTGCATGGCAGCGGATGACTCGAGCGCCGATTCGGCCGCGCGCCCGCGAGCGGGTCGTTTTCCGGCGCCGGGAAAAGTCTGCCGGGCCGTGACCTTCGACATCGTGAAGTCGTCACGGGTGAACGAGAAATCCGATGGAGGAACGTCCTGGATGCCAACCTCGATTTCCGGGTCGGGCAACGCCGCCGCCTGGCTGACGCGATGCCGGGCGGCCTCGATCCGCGACTCCATCTCCGCGATCGACGGATTCTGGGCGATCGCCCGCGCGACGGCCTCTTCGAGCCGCCGCTTCCACTCCGCCTCCTCGGCGGACGCGGGCGAAGCTGCCAGGACGGCAATCAGTCCGAAACAATACCAGCGCATGGAAAGCTCCCTCTCTCGGACCGGGCCCATCCCGATCCGCTCGATTCAAGAAAAGAGAGGGAGTTTCAGAGGCGCAGAGGCGCGGGAGGGGAAGGGGCGTGGAGGCGAGACGGGGAAGCGAACTGAGGGATGAGCGGAAACGAGGGATTAAGCGCGACGCTCATTGTCGGTATCGCAAGCACGGCAACGGCGTTGTCGTTCGTCGTCTTCTTCAAAGCCGCGGGGACCTGATCCGTCGCGCTTTCGAGCGAAGGCGCGCAATTTCCACAGCAGGCGGGCATGGACATGACGACCACGGAGCGTTCTTCGTTCGAGGGGCAGCAAGCACTGCAGGATGCAGCTGCCGGACCGGCCAGGAGGGCCAGCGCGAGGACAGCGACGAAGGCGGCGCGGCGGATGAGCATAGAACGAGAGTTTGTCACAACGCGCGGGGGAGAGCCTGGATTCCCAAGCATACGCGCCAAGCTATTCTCCACCGGTCGGACGCCTAACCCGGAACCTGACCCACGAGCGTGGGCCAATGGGCTCCTGGCCGCGTAACGCCATCGCCCGGGACTGCCGGAATCGCGCTGCGTCGATGATCGTTTCTAGGCCGCCAGAGGTCTAGTTTTTCGGTCTATACTTTTGTGACGATGTTGCTGCGCGCAAACAAACGCTCCGGTCTCTGGATCACAGCAGTCCAGGCACTGCTTTTCCTCGGGGTATGCCTGCTGGTCGGCGCGCATGCACCCCTGCACGACCTGGACCTCTCCGGCGCTGACCACGGTTCCCACGAGCCGGCGACGCCTTTTCACGAGCACCCGATGCTTCTCGTCGTTTCGGGCACCCTGATCGTCCTGACTGCGTTCCTGGTCCGCATCCGCTCGGAAGCGAGATCTCCCCTGGCAAGGGGGCCGCGTGCGGCTCCCGTCGCCACACGCTGGGACAACGACGTCGGGTTGCATCTCTTACACTCCACGTTACGAATCTGATCTCTCCTCCTTCGCCGCTTTGAGCCGGTGAACGGACGCGCGCGAGCGCGCGTATCCCCCTTCGAGAAAAGGAGAGGTTTTGTGCCGCGATACTTCCTCACGATTTGTCGTCCCGTCGGCCACCCCCGTCGCTGCGGCTGGCGAGATTCCGTGGTCGCTGGCGCAGGACTGGAGAACAGGATGAGGCGATATGACTCAACGTGACCCGATGAAGCCGTTCGCGTGGATTGTGGCCATCGCCTTTGTCTCACTCGCCCTGGCGACGGGATGCAACGACAAGGCCTCGGTAACCGGGGCGAAGGGCGAAAGCCCCGATGCCGCGGCGGGGACCGAAAAGGGCCCTCATGGAGGCCGCCTGCTGACGGACGAGAAATTCCAGGCGGAGATCACGATTTACGAGCGGGGTGTCCCACCGCAGTTGCGGGTGTACTTCTACGAGCGCGGCAAGCCGGTCTCCCCCGGAGACGTCGCGCTCCGCATCGAGTTGCGCCGGCTCGGCGGCCGCATCGATCGAATCGGTTTCAAACCGGAGCGGGACTACCTCGTGGGTGACAAGGTTGTGGAAGAGCCTCACTCCTTCGACGTGAAGGTCGAGGCCGATCGCGGGGGGGCAAGGCACAGCTGGCGGTACTCGCAAACGGAAGGCCGGGTGGAGCTCGACGAGGAGGCGGTTCGCTCGTCCGCGATCACGATCGAGACGGCAGGGCCTCGGAAGATGCGCAGCGTCCTCGAGTTGCCGGGCGAGATCACGTTGAACGGCGACAAGGTGGCGCACGTCCTCCCACGCATGCCGGGGGTCATTCGCGAGATTCGAAAGAACCAGGGCGACAAGGTCAGGAAGGGCGAGGTCATCGCGATTCTCGAGAGCCGAGAGCTCGCCGAGACCAAGCGTCATTTCCTCGAGACGTCGCAGGCGCTGGGCTTTGCCCGCAAAGTGTTCGAGCGCGAGGAGGGCCTCTGGAAGAAGAACATCTCCTCCGAGGCGGACTACCTGGCCGCCGAGCGCGCTTACCAGGAGGCGCGACTGAAGCACCAATCGGCGCGCCAGCAGCTGGAGGCGCTCGGGATGGATGATGCAGCGCTGCAGGCGCTTCGCGAGCCGGACAGCACGCTCACACGCTACGAGCTACGCGCCCCATTCGACGGCATGCTCATCGAGAAAAAAGTCGCCGCCGGCCAGGCGGTGACCGAGGATGAGCAACTCTTTACGGTCGCGGACCTCTCGACGGTCTGGGTGAACGTGACCGTCTACGCCAAGGACCTGGATACCGTGAAGGTCGGCCAGGAGATCACGGTGAGGTCCGATGCCCTCGGCTTCGAAGCGCCCGGAAGGATCGTCTACCTGGGTTCTCTCGTCGGAGAGACGACTCGTTCTGCCGTGGCGCGGGTGGTGCTTCCCGACCCCGAGAGCCGCTGGCGCCCCGGTTTGTTCGTCAACGTCGACGTCGTGCGGGAGGAAGTCACGGTCCCGGTGGCGGTCCGGCGGGAGGGGCTGCAGAAGTTTCGCGACTGGGACGTGGTCTTCGTCCGGGTCGGCAACCTGTTCGAGGCCCGCCCTCTCGAGCTGGGCCGGACGGACGGCGATTGGGTCGAGGTGCTGTCCGGGCTGAGTCCCGGCGAACAGTACGCGGCGGCAAACAGCTTCATCCTGAAAGCGGACGTCGGCAAGGCCGGGGCGAGCCATGACCACTGATGCGGCTTCGCCGCGCCCGGAGAGGGAGCCATGCTCGAAGGAATCCTGAAGTTCGCCATTCGCCATCGCTGGCTGGTCATGGCCATCACCCTGGCGGTCGCCATCGTCGGCGTCTACAGCTACGGGCAGCTGCCCATCGACGCGGTTCCCGACATCACCAACGTCCAGGTGCAGATCAACACCGAGGCGCCCGGGTTCACGCCGCTGGAGGTCGAGCAGCGCATCACTTTCCCGGTGGAAACCGCGATGGCCGGCTTGCCGTCGCTGGACTTCACGCGTTCCATTTCGCGCTATGGCCTGAGCCAGGTCACCGTCGTCTTTCAGGACGGCACCGACATCTACTTCGCGCGGCAGCTCGTCAACGAGCGGATTCAATCTGTCCAAAATGGGCTTCCGCCCGGCCTGGTTCCCACCATGGGGCCCATCGCCACCGGGCTCGGCGAGATTTTCCTCTGGACGGTCGAGCCGGAGCCGGGGGCAAAGAAGCCGGACGGGGCGCCCTACACGGATACCGACCTGCGCACCATCCAGGACTGGATCGTCCGGCCGCAGCTTCGGAACCTTCCCGGCGTCGCGGACGTCAACTCGATCGGCGGCTACGTCAAGCAGTTCCATGTCACGCCGGACCCGCAGAAGCTCATCTCCTTCAAGTTGGGCTTCCGCGCCGTGCTCTCGGCCCTGGCGAACAACAACGCGAACGTTGGGGCGGGCTACATCGAGCACGCCGGTGAACAGTACTTGGTGCGTGTACCGGGTCAGATCGCGACCCTCGAGGAGATCGGAAGCGTCGTTGTGGGCACCAACGACGGCGTGCCGGTTCACCTGCACGACGTGGCGGAAGTCTCACTGGGCAAGGAGCTCCGCACGGGAGCAGCAACGCGGAACGGGAAGGAGGTGATCGTAGGAACGGTCTTCATGCTGGTTGGCGAGAACAGCAGAACCGTTTCGCGCCGCGCCGCCGAAAAGCTGGGGGAGATCAATCGCACGCTTCCCTCGGGAGTGGTCGCGAAGGCCGTCTACGACCGGACGAGCCTGGTGGACGCGACCATCTCCACGGTGAAAACGAACCTCCTGGAGGGGGCCATCCTGGTCATCGTCGTTCTCTTCCTCTTCCTCGGGAATGTCCGCGCGGCTCTCATCACCGCGCTCGTCATCCCGCTCTCCATGCTCTTCGCCATCACCGGAATGGTCGCCAACAAGGTCAGCGGAAATCTGTTGAGCCTGGGAGCTTTGGACTTCGGGATCATCGTGGACGGCGCGGTTGTCGTCGTCGAGAATTGCATCCGGCGACTCGGTCAGGAGCAGCACCGGCTGGGTCGACCCCTCACGTCTGCCGAGCGGTTGACCGCCACCTTCCAAGCGTCCAGCGAGTCCCGTCGCGCGATCCTGTTCGGCCAGCTGATCATCATCGTCGTGTACGTGCCGATCCTCGCGCTCTCCGGCATCGAAGGAAAGATGTTCCACCCGATGGCCTTCACTGTGATCGCCGCGCTCCTCGGCGCGATGATCCTGTCGATCACCTTCGTTCCCGCTGCGGTCGCCCTCTTCATCACGGGCCGAATCTCCGAAAAGGAGAACTTCCTGATGCGGCAGGCGAAGCGGCTTTACATCCCGTCTCTCGCCTGGGCGTTGCGCCGCCGGACGGCAGTCGTTGCGGGCGCGGCGGCCCTGGTCGTGCTCACCGTGATTTTGGCCAGCCGGATGGGCAGCGAGTTTCTTCCCAGCCTGGACGAGGGGGATCAGCTGATTCACGCCCTGCGCATCCCCGGCACCAGCCTCACCCAGGCAATCCAGATGCAGCACGTCCTGGAGAAGCGGCTGACCGAGTTTCCCGAGGTCTCGTACGTCTTCGCCAAGATCGGCACCGCGGAGATCGCCACGGACCCGATGCCGCCGAGCGTGGCGGACGTGTACGTGATGATGAAGCCGCGCCGCGAGTGGCCGAACCCGTCTCGGAGCAAGGCGGACTTCATCCGCACCCTCGAGGTGGAGCTGCGAAAAGTCCCGGGCAACAACTACGAATTCACCCAGCCCATTCAGATGCGTTTCAACGAGCTCATCGCGGGGGTCCGCGCGGACGTCGCGGTGAAGATCTTCGGCGACGACATGGAGGTGCTGACGGAGACGGGACAGGAGGTCGAGAAGCTGCTCGAGAAGATTGCGGGTGCCTCGGACGTGAAGCTGGAGCAGGTGACCGGGCTGCCGGCCCTGACATTCCATCTCAACCGGGACGAGATGGCCCGCCACGGCTTGAACGCCTCCGACGTACAGGACGTCATCTCCGTGTCAATCGGGGGAGGGGTCGCCGGCGAGGTGTTCGAAGGCGATCGGCGTTTCGACATCGTGGTCCGGTTGCCGGAGGGCATGCGCGAGAATATGGACGCGTTCAAGGCTCTGCCCGTTCCTCTACCGGGCGAGCCGGGCCGATACGTGCCCCTGGGAGCGGTCGCCACCTTCGACGTGACGCTCGGGCCCAACCAGATCAGCCGGGAGAACGGAAAGCGGCACATCATCGTCACTGCCAACGTGCGGGACCGCGACATCGGGTCCTTCGTGGCGGAGGCGGAGCGCAAGATTGCGGACGAAGTCGAGATCCCGCCGGGTTACTGGGTCAACTGGGGAGGTCAGTTCGAGCACTTGATCTCGGCGACGCGCCGTCTTCAGATCGTCGTGCCGTTCTCGCTCCTTCTCATCTTCGTCCTCCTCTACGCGACTTTCCAGAATGTCAAGGACGCCGCCCTCGTCTTCACGGGGGTTCCCCTGGCTCTCACGGGCGGTGTCCTCGCCCTGTGGGTCCGGGGCATTCCGCTCTCGATCTCGGCGGCCGTCGGCTTCATTGCCCTGTCCGGCGTCGCAGTCTTGAACGGGCTCGTCATGATCTCCTTCATCAACCGCCTGCGCGAGGATGGGATGGAACTCGAGCCGGCGATCGTCGAGGGCTCCATCACGCGCCTGCGGCCCGTGCTGATGACGGCGCTGGTCGCCTCCCTCGGCTTCGTGCCGATGGCCCTGGCTGTCGGCACCGGCGCGGAAGTCCAACGGCCTCTGGCGACCGTGGTCATCGGAGGAATTCTGTCTTCGACGTCGCTGACGCTCCTCGTGCTGCCGGTCCTGTACCGCATTTTCCATCGGGAGGTCAGACCGGCGACGGCAGCGAAGCGGCGGCTCGTGACGGCGCCCGCCGACACGACCGGGGTCATGAAGCCGCTGTGCTTCCTGATTCTGATGTCCGCCGGCGGCGCGGCATTCGCACAGCCGCGGACCTTGACGATCGAAGAGGCGATCCGTTTGGCTCACGAGAACAACCCGGATGTGCGAATGCTGACCGAAGACGTGCAGGCGGCGCGAGCGCGGCTCCGCGGCGCCACTCTCCTCTTTCAGAAGAACCCGTCGGTCGCCGCCGAAGCGGGAACCCGGTCGAGCGACACCGGAAAGAGCCTCGACTCTGCCGTTCAAGTCCTGCAGGAGGTCGAGATCGCCGGACAGCGGGGCGCCCGCATCGACGCCGCGGAAGCGGGTCTCGACGCGGCGGACGCGCGGCTGCAGGCGCTTCAAAACGACGTGACGGGGCGAGTCCGGGAGAGTTTCGGACGCGTCCTGGCGGCTGACTTGAAGCTCGCCCTCGCGAGCGAGGCCCTGGTCATCGCGCGGCAGGGGGTGGGCGCGGCCGATGAACGGTTCCGGGCGGGAGCCGCGGCGTTGCTGGAGGTCAACACCGCGCGAGTCGAGCTGGGCCGCGCTTCCCGCGGGCGAGCCGAGGCCGAAAGGAGCCGCGCCGAAGCGGTCGGCAGCCTCCGTCTCTTAGTCGGGCTCGATCCCTTTCAGGCGTTGACCGTCGAGGGCGAATTGAAGCTGAGTGCTCCACCGGGAGACGCTGCGGCGTTCGTCGTGCAGGCCCTCGCGAATCGAGCGGAACTGAGGGCCGGGAGGCGGGCGCTGGAGGCGGCGAGGGCGGAGGAGCGCCTCGCCGCGAAGGAATGGATCCCGAGCCCGAGGATCGGCGCCAGCTACAAGCGTGAGGAGGAGTCCAACGCCACGATCGTTCAAGGTCTGCTGGCGATCGATTTGCCGATCTTCAACCGGAATACCGCGGCTCGCGGGATCGCCGCCGCGCGCGTGCGGCAGCTGGAGGCCGAGCGCGAGGCCACCGAGCGCCGGGTCACGCAGGAGGTCCTTACGGGGGTGGCCCGTCTCGACGCGGCCCGGTCCGCGGCCGACGGCTACGCCGGCGACGTGGTGAAGGCCATGCAGCAGAACATGGAACTCTCGACCGACTCCTACCGCGCCGGAAAGATCGACTTCCTGCAGCTCATGGTCATCCGCCGACAGGCGGTCGAAGCGCGCCGCGAGTACATCGACGTGCTCGAGGAGCTCAATGCCGCAAAGGCTTCGCTCGACCGCGCCGTCGGCCAGGCCCCGTAGTTCCCGCGCATGACGGCGCCCGGCACCTCGAAGCAAGGCATCGGATGTCGCCTTGATGACGGACGACATCGGCAAGATCGTCGAGGCGCGCGCCATCACCGCGCGGGCGTACCGTACGATCAAGGAAAACCTCTTCTTTGGAGTCGGTGTCGTGCATGTCCTGGGAATCGCCGCTGCCCTGCTGCGGCTCATCGGACCGATTGAAGCCGCGGTCATCCACCTCGGCCCGGACATCCTCGTTTTCCTGAATTCCGTCAAGCTCCTCCGCGTTCGAATCCGGTAGTTGATGACATTCAGGTCGGCAAGCCATCTCCTGCTGCATGTCCTGGTGCCCGGCGCTGTCGCGTGGGTCTTTTTCCGGAGACAGTGGAGACGTGCCTGGCTCGTCATGCTCGCCACGATGCTGGTCGACCTCGATCACCTCCTTGCACAACCCGTTTACGAGCCGAACCGGTGCAGCATCGGATTTCATCCCCTTCATACCGTACCCGCGATCCTGGGCTACGTCCTGCTCACGCTCCCTCGTCCCGCTCGACTCGTGGGGTTGGGACTTCTCATTCACATGGGCCTGGACCTGCTCGACTGCCACTTCATGAAAACGCCACAGTCGTAGAAATCGTCATCGGTGCCCATGCGGCTCCTCGGATACCTCCCCCCGGATGCCTTCGAGCCCTTCGCGGACCAGCCACGGCACCATAAGAAGCGCGGCGACCGAATCCACCCACGAGGGACCTCCCACGTATCGGATCGCGACCCCGAGGACTGCGAAAAAGGACAGATAAGAACAGGCGATCGTTTCCTTGGCTTCCGCTTCCAGACCCCGGCTGCCCAGTCGTCGGGCCAGCCGCAGCTTCCACCAGCCAAGCAGCGGCATGACGAGGAGGGACACGGACGTAACGACGAGGCCCAGACGCGACCGAGCGACTTCAACGCCCTCGAGCAGATCGTGGCCGCTCTGAATGATCACGTAGCCTGCCAGAACGAGAAACGTCCATCCGATGAACCCGGAGAGCCTTTCCTCGGTTTTCTCCGTGATCTCTTTTTGAAGAAAGCGCCACGCCGCGAAGGCAGCCCAGGCCTCGATGCCGCTGTCGAGACCGAACCCGATCAGAACGACACTTCCCGCGGCGACCCCCGCCCAGACGCACAGAAGTCCTTCGGCTGCGTTGTAAAGCAGGCCGAAGAGAATTAGCCGTTGGATCGTCTCTTTGTCTCGCGAATCGGTCATGGATGCTTCGCGGTGTCCGGACACCCCGACTCGGGGGTGGCTTCGACCTGGATCGTGGCGTGGCTGATGCCCGCCTGTTCTTCGAAGAGCCTTTGAGCGGCGCTCAAGACTTCGTCCGAGCGCCATCCCGGGGCGGCACGAATGTGAGCGCTCGCGGAGTTCACTCCGGAGGTCAGGGTCCACAGGTGCATATCGTGGATACCTGCGACGCCGGGCGTGTCGAGGAGCTTCTGTCGTAGGGAGCCCAGGTCCACGTCGCGCGGCGAACCTTCGAGAAGAATGTGTCCCGATTGCTTGAGGAGCGAGATCGTTCTCGGAACGATCACGATACCGATGACCGCCGAGATGGCGGGGTCGAGCCAGTACCATCCGGTCGGACGCATGAGCAGAGCCGCGCCGATCACTCCCAGGGAGCTGAGCATGTCCGTGAAGACCTCCAGATAAGCGGCCTTGAGGTTCAGGCTCTTCTCCCGACCGGAGCGAAGAAGCCGCATCGCGATGAGATTGGAGACGAGGCCTGCGACGGCCACCCAGAGCATCAGTCCTGTCTCGACTGGTCGCGGGTCCCGAAATCGCCGAACAGCTTCGAAGAGAATGTAGGCGGAGACTCCGAGTAGAACTTGCGCGTTGACAAAGGCGGCGAGAATCTCCGCGCGGTAGAGGCCGAAGCTGTGCCGGGCGGTGGGACCCCGATCCGCAAGGCTCATCGCCGCGTAGGCCAGAATCAGCGCGGCGACGTCGGTGAACATATGGGCTGCGTCGGCGAGCAGGGCGAGGCTTCCCGACACCAGCCCACCGACGACCTCGACGGCGAAAAACGAAAGCGTGAGGAGAAGCGCCGCTCGAAGCCTTCGTCTTTGGTCGGAGCGGCCGAGCCCGGCGGGGCCGGTTACCGGTATCCCGGACGTCAAAGGGCGTCCTCGCCCCGCTCGCGCGTGCGGATCCGGACGACGTCCTCAACCGCGGCGACGAAGATCTTTCCGTCGCCCGAGTTCCCGGTATGCGCCGAACGGGCGATCGCATCGACGACTCGCGACACTGCCTCGTCCTGGACGACACACTCGACTTTGCTCATTTCAAAACTGTCGAAGAGGTCGATCCCTCCAGACCTGTCTCCTGGCTTGTCGCCGAAACGCGGGAACCCGCGCACCTCCGAGATGGTGAGCCCGGGGACTCCCTCAAGTTCCCGAACGGCTGCGATCACTTCGGAGAGCCGAGTCGGCCGGACGAACGCCTTGATTTCCTTCATGGAACCTCCTAAAGCTCGCTGCGGACGGCCCGGCGGCCGAATCTCACGTAGAGGGTGGGCAGCACGAGCAGAGTGAGCGCCGTGGACGTCACCAGTCCTCCGATCACCACCGTCGCCAACGGACGCTGCACTTCGGCGCCCGAGCCCGATGCCAGCGCCATCGGGACGAATCCCAGCGAGGCGACGAGCGCCGTCATCAGGACAGGCCGCATCCGTTGGGCGCAGGCGAGGCGCACCAGCTCCTCGGCCGGAGAGTCAGTCTGTTCCTCGAGGTCGTGCACGAGGTTCATGAGGACGACACCGTTCAGCACGGCAACGCCGAAAAGCGCGATGAACCCGACGCCCGCGGAGATCGAGAACGGCAAGTTCCGGATGGCGATCGCGAAGACGCCGCCCGTGGCGGCAAAGGGAACGTTGAGGAAGATCAAGAGCGCCGGCCGAAAGGAACCGAACGTGAAGTAGAGCATCGCGAAGATGAGCGCGAGAGCGAGTGGAACGACCAGTGCGAGGCGACGCGACGCTGCCCGGAGGTTTTCGAACTGGCCGCCCCACCGGATGTAGTAACCGGCCGGCAGCTCGACTCCCTTTCGGATGCGTTCTGAAGCCTCTTCCACGAAGGACGCCACGTCGCGTCCCCGGACGTTCGTCTCGACGACAATCCGCCGGCGAACGGCCTCCCGGCTGATCTGAGCCGGACCGGATTCGACCGTGATATCCGCCACCTGCTGGAGCGGAATGCTGGCCCCCGAGGGTGAAGAGATCGGGACGTTTCCGAGCGCCTCCACCGAGGAAGCCGCGAGATCTTCCAGCCGCACGACCAGTTCGAAGCGCTTCTGTCCCTCGAAGACCGTTCCGACGACCTTGCCGGAACGGACCGCTTCCACTGTGTCGAGCACCGTTCCGACCGGAATCCCGTAACGAGCTGCGCGGTCGCGGTCGACCCGAATCCGAATCACGGGCAGCCCGGTCGTCTGCTCCAGCTTGACGTCCTCGGCGCCCGGGATCCCGGCAACGATTCGGCGAATCTCCTCGCCCTTCTGCCTCAGCGTGCCGAGATCGTCTCCGAACAGCTTGATCCCGATGTCGGAACGCACTCCTGCGATCAACTCGTTGAAGCGCATCTCGATCGGCTGGGTATAGGAGAAGCCGACTCCAGGCACTGCCTCGGAGAGAGCTGTCTCCATTTCCTCAACGAGCTCCGCTTTTGTTTTCGCCGATTTCCATTCCGATTTTGGTTTGAGAATCACAAAGACGTCGGCCAACTCGATGCCCATCACGTCAGTCGCCACCTCCGGGCTCCCGGCGCGTGTGACGACAGTCTCCACTTCCGGAAATCTCTTGAGCACGCGCTCGATTCGCCCGGTCCCGGCGACGACTTCCGACAGGCCGACCGAGGACAGCCGGATGGCCTGGACAGCGACGTCGCCTTCGTCGAGACGCGGAATGAACTCGGCCCCCAGATTCGCAGCGACAAAAACTCCCGCCAGAATGACTGCCAGGCTTCCGACGACAACGATCCTGCGATGTGCGATGCACCAATCCAGCGCCTTCAAGTACGAGCGCCGCAGGTACGGAAGGAACCGCGGCTCGTGCTCGCCAGTCCGCCGCTTTAGAAGCAGAGACGCCAGCACGGGGATGAGCGTAAGCGTCAGGATCAGAGAGCCGATCAGCGCGAAGACGACGGTCCATGCCATCGGCCGGAACATCTTTCCCTCGATTCCCTGCAGGGTCAGAATCGGCAGATAGACCAGAATGATGATCCCGATCCCGAACGCGACGGGTCGGACAACCTCTTGGGCGGCCTCGGCGGTCAGCTGCCGCACGCTTTTCTCACGCCCTTCCGGCTCAGCCAGCCGCCGGGTGATGTTCTCGACGAGAACGACGGCGCCGTCCACGATCAGCCCGAAATCGATCGCTCCCAGGCTCATGAGGTTGGCCGAGACTCTCGTCGCGACCATCCCGCCGAAGGCAAAGAGCATTGACAGAGGAATCGCCGAGGCGACGATCAGGCCCGCGCGAATGTTGCCGAGGAAGACGAAAAGCACCGCAACCACCAGGATCCCGCCCTCTAGAAGGTTCGTCTCGACCGTCCGAATGACTCGCCGCACGAGCGTCGCGCGGTCGTAGTACGGCACGAGCCGTACGCCCTTGGGAAGGCTTGGGCCGAGCTCCTGAATCGCCCGTTTGACCCGCGTCGCGACGTCAAGCGCGTTCTCGCCCGCGAGCATCTGCGCCATTCCGATCACGGTTTCTCCCTTGCCGTCCCGCGTGGCGGCACCGATGCGGAGCATCGAGCCCTCCTTCACGCTTCCCAGCTGCCCGACGGTGATTGGCACGCCGCGGGCGTCGGTCTTCACGACCATCTTCCGAATGTCGTCCATGGAACCCACCAGGCCTTCCCCGCGGATGACGTACTGCTCGCGGTTGCGCTCGATGTAGCCTCCACCGGCATTCCCAGATCCCCGACGGACCGCCTCGAACACCTCGCCAAGCGACAGGCCGTAGGCGATCAGGCTGGATGGGTCAACCACGACCTGGTACTGCTTCGGCTGTCCTCCCCAGACGTTGACCTCCGTGACGCCCGGGACCGCCCGCAAACGGGGAGCAATGTCCCAGTCGAGGATCGTGCGCCGCTCCATAGGCGACACGCCCTCGCCTTCCACGGTGAACATGAACACTTCGCCGAGACCTGTCGAGACCGGGCCCATTTCCGGCGTGCCAAATCCCTCCGGGATCGCCTCGCGAGCTTGGGTCAGGCGTTCCGCCACCAGCTGGCGCGCGAAGTAGACGTTCACCTTGTCCTCGAAAACGACAGTCACCGCCGAAAGGCCGTAGCGGGAGATCGAGCGAATCTCCACGAGGTCCGGCAGACCGTTCATGGCCGCTTCCACGGGATAAGTGATGAACTGTTCGATCTCTGCGGGTCCCAGAGCAGGAGCCTTCGTCAGGATCTGAACCTGCACGTTCGTGATGTCCGGGACCGCATCGATCGGGAGACGCGACAGCGCGAGAGCACCCAGCACGCAGAGGAGGACCGCCGCGATGAGCACGAGCGGACGATTCTCGAGGCTCCAGTCGATGATTCGTTTCAGCATGATCAGTGCTCATCGGCCAGAGTCGCTTTCGCGAACTCCGACTTGAGGACGAAACTGCCTTCCGTGACGACTACCTCGCCGCGGCGGATGCCGGAAAGGACCTCGGTGAAGCCCTCGAAGGTGTGTCCCGTCTCGACGAATCGGCGGAGGTAAGTTTCCGGACCGCTCTGGACGAAAAGCGTGGGACGTCCCTCGAGCGTCTGCAGCGCCGACTGCGGCACGGCGAGAACCCCGGCGCCTTCCTTTTCGGGTTTCGGCACCTCGATCTGACCCTTGACGAACAAGCCGGGCTTGAGCTGCTCGCCCTGGTTCGCAACGGTTGCGCGAACGCGGACCGTCCTGGTCGCGGTGTCCACCTCTCCTCCGACGAAGTCCACCCGTCCTGAGAACTGCTCGTCGGGGTAGGAGTCCGAAAGAATCCGAACCGGGAGACCCTCGCGCAGGAGCGCCAGATCCTTTTCCGGAACCTGGAAGAAGACCCACAGAGACGACAGGTCGGCGACGGTTGCCAGGGGTTGGAAGGCCTCTACGAGCGTGCCTGGAGTGACCTTGCGATCGATGATCTGCCCGGCGAAGGGCGCGCGAACGGCGACCCGCGCGACGCCCGAGCCTGAACTCCTGCCGGCAGCGAGGGCCTCGATCTCCGACGCCGTCTCTCCCACTTGACGCAAGGCTCCTTCGGCGGCGTGAAGGGCTGCTCGACGGACCTGATATTCCGCCTCGCGAACCTGAAATTCGGAGCTGCTGATCGCCTTTTCGGCGACGAGGCGGCGCGCGCGCTCGAAGGCATTCTCGGACACGCGGAGCTCGGCCAGGGCCTTCACGTACTCCTCGCGCGCCTTGCCGAGCTCGACGCTCTCGACCCAGATCAGCGGTTGGCCCTGTTTGACGCGATCACCCAGGTCGACGGGGATCGAGGCAACTTTTCCCCGGATGCTTGCCGAGACGACGAGCAGGCGGTTCTCGTCATAGCCGACGTTGCCGGGAACCAGCAGAAGGTGTTCGAGCGCGACCGGCTCGACCTTCCAGGTCTCGATGTTGGCCTCCGAGATCGCCGCCGCCGTCAGCTTGACGGACTCGGGCATCGCGCCGGCTTCGTGCTCGTCGTGCGCTTCCTCCCGCGCCGACGCTTCCGTCTTGGCTTGGGGCTTCCCCGACTCCGTTCGCGAACAAGCGATAACGGACACGAGGCCCAACCCCGCTAGCAGGAGATCAATCTTTCGGTTCTTCAAGAATTGCTCCAGTGAGGCGGCGCAGCTCTGCGTAGGACGCAGCCGCCTCGCGTTTGAGGCCAATCCACTCCGTGACGGCCTCGCGAAAGGTCCGTTGGGAGTCCAGTAGCTCCAGGAAGGATGTTTCGCCCTCGGCGTAAGCGAGGCTCGCCAGGCGGAGGCTCTCTCTCGCAGCGGGGAGAAGACGGCTGCTATAGGTTTCCGCCTGCTCGGACGCCAGCTGAAAAGCCTGAAACGTCCTGTCGAGCTGATTCTGAAGCTCGACCTCGAGAACCTTCAGAGACGCCTCCGCGAGGGACTCCTCGGCTCGGGCTCGGGAGATCGACGGCCGGTTTGCGTTCCAAAGGGGTATCGAGAGCCCGAGCGAAAAACCGCGAGCGCGTCTGTCGAGCTCTCTTATCTCGAAGACACCCGCGGACAGATCCGGAAAGACTCCCCATTGTGCGGCACGCCGGCTCTCCGCAGCGCGGGCAGCCTCGGCGCGGGCAGCGACCAGCTCGAGATTCGACTCGTTCAGCTTGCGGCGCAGGTCCTCCTGCGAAGCTCCCTTCGCAGGCCAGTGCGGTTCAAGCTCGAAGGCGGCGGGAAGGTCGGGACCGGCAAGTCGGCGCAGGATCGAGCGCAGAGCATCGACGTCGCGTCGCACAGAATCCAGGACGCGTCGCTGCCGAAGCAGCTCGATCTCCGCCCGGATGCGCTCCGACTCGCGCGCCTCTCCCAGCTCGGCGCGTCGGGAGGAGAGCTGAAAGATCTTCTCAGCATCTTGCGTCCCCTCCTCGACGAGCTTCAGGCGTTCGGTGGAGGTAGCCAGGTCGAAGAAGGTCACCTCGACCGCGAACAGCAACTCGAGCCGTCGGCTGGCGCCCTCGGCCTCGCGCGCGCGGCTCCCAAATTGAGCCGCCCGAATGCGGCGAGCGTATGAGAGCGGGAAGGGGATCTGCTGCGTTACGCTCCACCCCCACTCCGACCGAGGCGGGCCATCCGCGCCGCGCGATCGTCCTTCTCCGAAACTCAACTCGGCCTGCGGATCCGCCCACGTTCGCGCGATGGAGAGCTCGGCACGACCTAAACGTCGCAACGCGTCCGCCTCCAACCCCGAGGGACTGGAGCGGACCGCGAGAGCGCGTATTCGATCGAGCGTGAAGGCCTCCCCACGGGCTATCCCTGGAGAGCACACGACCAAGGTCGACCAAAGTAGCAGGAGCTTCGAAACGAATCGCACAGGACCTCCTCATGACAGCGTTGCCCGTCCAAGCGACGGGGCTAACCCGGTCTAGAGAAGGTTTTGAGGAGGGTGATCGAGAGACGCCAGGCTTGCAGAAGCGGCCGAAACTCGAGGCGGGGAATTCAATGGGACGAAATCAGCCATCACGGCAACCGCGGAGACGCCCGCGGAGCGAAAGTTCAGATGGCAGGGGCAAGAGCAGCTGTCCATCGACACGCCTCCGGCCCGAATTACACCATTTACGGCGTGCAGTGCAGTGCTCTGTGGGCTCGTCACGACAGTCTCGGAAGTCGACCCCGAGAGCGAGGCGGGCCACTCGTCGGAACAGATCAAGGGGACGTCCGCCACCTCGAGCACCAGCACGACAGTAACGATTCGTCCAAGCAAGCCCATGAGCGCGCGCATCGAGTGTCGAACTCTAACACGCCACGGGGAGAGTCGACGCCTAGGCTCGGCTAATCGGTCTGTGACACCAGGGATCGCCGCGTAGGCGCCTCAGACCTCTACGGCGTTAAAGTATCGAGCGAGACATGGCGGCTTCAGGTCCTCAGCCAATCGTTTGCGACCTCGGGGCTCTCTCGTCCGAGGAGCGAGCGCGCGAACAGACACTTCTCGCAAGTTTCAAGATGGTATGCGGGCGGCCGGAAGAGACAGAAGTTGGGTTCCGTCTCGTGCTTCCGGCGGGTTCCGAGCCCATGTCGCAGCTCGGGGAGTTCATTGCGTTGGAGCGACTCTGTTGCCCGTTCCTCAATTTCGATCTCACGGCCGCGGCTGGCCGTGGCCCGGTGACACTTCACATCCACGGCGGACCAGGCGTCAAACCGTTTATTCGCTCTGTGCTCTTCGGGGAGATGTGACGTTGGCGCGAAACCTTCTCGCCTTTTCTCTGGCCGCCATCCTCGAGATTGGTGGATGCTTCGCATTCTGGTCCTGGCTGAGACGTGGTTCTTCGCCGGTCATCGCGGTTCTCGGTGTTGCCAGCCTGGTGGGATTCGCGGTCGCGCTCACTCGGGTCGATACAGAGTTCGCCGGCCGGGCTTACGCGGCGTACGGCGGCATCTATATCGGCTTCTCTCTGGTGTGGCTCTGGGTCGTCGAGCAGCAACGCCCAACTCGCGGGGACCTGATCGGTTCCGCTCTTGCGATTTCCGGAACCCTCATCATCCTGCTTTCGGCTCTGCGTATCCGGCGGTAGCGCCCCTTTCGCCGAGCGGGCGGTTTCTCCCGCTTGCGCTTCCGGGTTCCCCGCGCTAATATCCCCCTCCCCCGGATAGGGATAAGGAGGAGCGATGAAAACCTCGGCCAGGAGGAAGCCAGCTGTCGTCGGACGGCCCGAATCGAGCGCGGCGAACCTACCCGCCGAGGTGCGCCGCGAGCTGGATTCACGGCTGGCTCGTATCGAGGGCCACGTTGCGGGGATTCGCCGCATGCTGGATGCGGGAGACGATTGCGATTCCCTGCTGGTACAGGCCTCGGCGGTGCGCTCCGCTCTGAACGGAGTTCTGGTCGGGCTGATGGAGGCGCATCTCGAAGCCTGCGTCGTGCCCTGCGCGCGGGCCGACCAGAGCGGCGAAGCGATGTTTCGTTTTCGACGGGCGCTCGAAACCGTTCTGAAGAGATCCTGAGGTGCAACGGGAAGCGGGTACGGGCTTGTTGGGGGCCGGAGCGGTCGCTTCCGCCGTCGCCGCATCGCTCTGTTGTCTCGGTCCTCTCGTCCTCGCCGTGACGGGCCTCGCCGGCGGAGCCCTTTTCTACCGATTCGCACCGTACAGAGCCCCCTTCGCTGCGCTGACGATTCTGCTCCTGGGAGGGGCCTTCTATTTGGCCTACCGTCGCCCGTCCCCGAACGAATGCGGAATCGACTCCGCATGCGCCCGTCCATCCGTCCGCCGGGGGACGAGGATTGCGCTCTGGATTGCGTCCACCCTCGTTCTCCTTCTCTTGACTTTCAACGTCGTGATGCAGTGGCTCTAACCTTCGCTGGAGGCAATGACATGAAGAGAGTATTGGCATTCTCCTTGAGCATTCTCGCCGCCTCGATGGCGTTTGCCGAGACGAAGACCGTCTCTTTCGACGTGCGCGGATGGACCTGCGGGGGCTGCGCCGCTTCGACCCGGATCGCATTAATGAAGCTCGACGGTGTGGAAGACGTGAAGACAGACCATCGAACAATGGAGGCAACCGTGACCTACGACGATTCGACGGTGGCCCCTGCGAAGATGATCCAGGCGATCGAAAGGTTGGGGTACAAGGCGACCATCAAGCCGTCCTCTGCATCCTCGGTGATTCCCGCGAACGAAAGCGGGGACATGACGGCCAACGTTCCGATCGTCGAGCGCGTCAGCTTCTTCGAGGTTCCGCTGGAGTGCGGAGCTGCGAAGGACCTGGGATGCGGATTGCAGTCCAAACCCATCCTCGAGGCTCTCGGCCGCGACCCCCAGGTGAAGGAGGCCAGGATCAATCGTCCCGGGACCGTCCTGGCAGTCGCATGGAAGGAGCCCCAAGAAACTCGCGCCGGCGTCGCGGTGGTCGAGGCAGCCTTCAAGGAAAGGGATCTCGAAACGGCTTTGCTGAAAGGACCTGCCAGAGACAAAGCCCTGAAGGACTACGAGTCCAAGCGTTGGTACGGGGCCGCCGAAGTCGACCGCCTGAGCGAACAGGAAGCGCAGGTGATCGCGGCGAGACTCGTGAGCAGGGCAAACAGCCGACTCCATGTCACTCAGGATCGAGCCGCCGCCCTCGAGAAGGATCTGTCCGTTGCGATCACTCGTCGTCTTACCGCGGACGGTGACGAAGCGTGCGCTCGGGATCCGCTCGAGGTCGACTTGACGACGATCGCCAGCAAGTACCTGAACAAGGAACAGCTCGCGGAGCTTCGGAAAGCGGCGGAGCAAGGCGCAGGCGCGCTTCCAGGCGAGGCAGAGTGACGCGGTCGCCGACGACGTCCCACCTTTCGCGCGCCGCTGAGGACCTTTCGGGCGAACAGAGCGATGGTGACGGAACCCTGTGTCCTGAGTCTCGATCCATAGGCATCCGGGTCGGCCTCATCACCGTCAAGGCGCTCCTCACAGCCGATGCCTTGCGGCGCCTCGACGGGAAGTCGTATCGCTTCTGTCCCGGGCGGGACTGCGGCGTCGTGTATTTCGATCGTACGGCCAACTCGGTCTTCCGAAAGAGCGACCTCAGGGTTCGGGTCGGTCAAAAGGAGACCGAAGACCCAATTCCACTCTGCTACTGCTTCGACGTCTCCGTGGCTGATCTCCGCGAGCAGATTGCGGTCGAGGGGAAGACGGACATCCCCGCGAGTATCGCCGCAGAAGTGAAGGCTGGTCGTTGCGCGTGCGAGGTAAGGAACCCTCAGGGCTCTTGTTGCCTGGGTGCCATCTCAATCGCCGTGGAGCGCCTTTCATCTCAGGCGAGCTTGGCCGAGCCTTGAAACCGGAGTTCCGAAGGGGTGGCCGGAGCCGCACCGCTCTTGCTGGTCCGGCGCCGGCAACTCCCTGCGGGGGCCTGGTGTTTCGGTTCCGGAATCTCATCGCCGGCGAGGTGTAACCTGTCGCTTTCTGACGGAGGCCGGTCATGATCACGAATTCGGAGTCGGGAACCAACATTCACGAGGTGGCCGAGGGGATCTATCGGATCCACACGCCGCTCCCGGCGATTCCGGGCGGGTTCTCCTTCAACCAGTACCTCGTTCTGGACGACGAGCCGCTGCTCTTCCACACCGGCTTGAAGCGCCTCTTCCCCCTGGTCCGCGAGGCGATCGAGCGGGTCATGCCGATCGACCGCCTCCGCTATGTCGCCTTCTCCCACTTCGAGTCCGATGAGTGCGGGTCCCTGAACGAGTTTCTCGCCGTGGCGCCCGCTGCCATCGCGGTCGCGAGCCGTATCGCGGTGATGACTTCGCTCGAGGATTTCGCGTCGCGCCCGCCCCGCGCGCTCGCGGACGGCGAAGAGATTCCGCTCGGCCGTCATACGGTCCGCTGGATGGACGCGCCGCACGTGCCCCACGGGTGGGAGACCGGGTTTCTCTTCGAACAGGCGACACGCACGCTCCTGTGCGGCGACCTCTTCACGCAGGGCGGCAACGGCGAGGTGCCGCTGACGGAGTCGGACATCCTCGGGCCTGCCGAGGATCTCCGCCGTGTGATGGACGCGTTCTCGCACTCGAGGGACACCCCCGCGATACTCGAAAAGCTCGCGGCGACGAATCCCCTCACCCTCGCCTGCATGCACGGCAGCGCGTGGCGCGGCGACGGCGCGGCGTTGCTGCGGGAGCAGGCCCGGCTGCTTTCGGACTGATTCTCGCCTCGATCAGGTTTCGGTCGGGAACTCCTCGCGAAGTCCTTGATGTTTCGGGACGACCGCGATCCATCGGTCCGACCATGAATAGCCGTCGGCGCGGCCACGTTAGTCGACGCATCGAGGAGGACATCGAATGCGTCCACACGGCAGGGCAGCTCTCTGGATCTTCGTCGGCGCGGTTCTCGGCGAGTGCGCGGCCGCGCGGGCGGAACCTGCAAGACCGAATCCCTACGCGCCCTATGCGTTTCTGATCGGCGAGTGGAACGTGGCTTCCGAAAGCGGGGGACCGCCGGTCGCCGTCGCGCGATTCCGCTGGGGTCCCAACCAGTCGTACATCTGGTACGCCGGGAGCATGCTGGTCGGTGGCGTGGAGCACCCGCACTTCGAGGGCCTGCTGATGTGGAACGGCGTCCGCAAGAACCTCGACATGCTTCTGGCGATGGACATGGACCGCGGCCTCGTCCAGGAGCAGGGCGTCGTCTCGGTGGAGCGGGACGGCACGGTCGTGCGCGAGGTCACAGCGTCTTATTCGGAGGGGAGCCAGCCGATCGGGAAGCCGCCGGCGGGCCCGGAGGGCGCGAAGGCGCGTTTCCGGCAGACCTTTCGGGCGGCGGGGCCCGACCGGATTCTCACGACGGTGATGCGTGAGGCCGACGGGGGCTGGGTCGCGACGTTCCCCGGGAGTGATCAGCTGGTCATGACGCGGCGGTCGGGAGGCTGAGGTCTCGCGGTGTAAAATTGCTTTTCCGGTCACCCCATGCGGAACCTCTCGTTCGCGATTCTGGTCCTCGTCTCGACGATCGCGGGCGCGCAGCCGCGAACGCAGTGCGCCTCCGGGCCCGCGACCGGGACGTCCGATCGGTTCGGCAGGACCTCTCCGGGCGAAGTCGCGGCTCTCGACCCTTCAGCCAGCTCGTCTGAGCCCGCCTGGCGCCCCGAGCTCGAGATTCCGGATCGGCCCGACCCGCAGCGTCTGCCCGCGCCTGCCTTCGCCGCCGGCACCAACGAGACGGACGATCGAGCCGGCTCCGCCTCGGAGGGCCCGCCGCTTCTCGTTGGCTTTCCCGGGCTTTCCCCGAACGCGGTGGTCCCTGCCGATCCGATCCTCGCCGTGGGCCCCGATCACGTCCTCGTCGCGGTCAACAGCGCGTTCGCGATCTACTCGAAGTCCGGCGCCAACCTGTTTCAGACGACCGCCGGACTCTGGTTTCTCCCGCAGCTTCCCGCTCTCGGCGACGGTACTCTGCTGCCCTACGACCCGCAGGTCGCCTACGACCATTTCAGCGGGCGGTGGATACTGCTCTACGCGGCCACGGACGCCGCTTCGCAGTCCTGGATCCTGCTCTCCGTCTCGACGACCTCGGATCCGACGGCGCCGTGGCACTCGTGGGCGCTCCGGGGCGACACGAATGGAAACGTGGACTCCGGTAACTTCTCCGACTTCCCGGCGCTGGGGTTCGACGACACTGCGGTCTACGTCGCCACCAACCAGTTCTCCTACTCCACCCGGACGTTCGCGTACGCGAAGGTGCGCGTGCTCCGAAAGGACCAGCTCTACGCGGGCGCGAGCCCGCTCGCGTGGTCCGACTTCTGGAACCTCGAAGACCCTGACTTCCCGAGCGCGATGCCGCGCTCGTTAAGACCGACGCAGACCTTCGGAAGCCCGGGAGTCGAGTACCTCGTCAGCAACAGCTCGTTCACCACTCGGACGTACGTGACTCTCTGGAGCCTGACCGGCGCGAACACCGCCTCTCCCGCGCTCACGGCCGTCAACATTCCGGTCACCGCCACGAGCGCGCCGCCGCTGGCGGGCCAGAAGGGAGGCTCGCGAGGAACCGTGGAGTGTCCGGCGCCCTGCCGGCTTCACACGGGAAGCGGGGCCATCACGTCGGCCGTGTCCCGAAACGGCTCGGTCTGGTTCAGCCATACGGTCGCCGACGACTCCGGTCTCTACAGCCGCGCCCGCTACGTCCGTCTCGACCTGGCGGCGCGCGCTCCCGTCGAGGACGAGGCGTTCGGCTCGGACGGCTGCTGGTATTTCTATCCCGCTGTCGCCTCCGACGCGGGAAACAACCTCGTGATGGTCTTCGGCCGGAGCTGCTCCGACGAATACGCGGGGATTCGATTCACGGCGCGCTCGACGGCGGACTCCTCGCTCGAGCCGAGCGTTCTGCTCAAGGCCGGAGAGGGAAGTTATGTCGTTCCGGTCGGGATCGGGGAGCAGACGAATCGCTGGGGCGATTTCTTCGGCGCGGCCGTCGATCCCGTGGACCCGCGCAAGATCTGGATGGTCGGCGAGTACGCGGCCGCGCGCGACACCTGGGGGTCCTACGTCGGGCAGACGGAGGTGGCGGGGGGAGGCGGCTGCCAGGCGTCTCCTTCGGTGCTCTGCCTGGGCAGCGGGCGCTTCCGAGCGACCGCGAGCTGGCGCAAGGGCGATGGAGCCACCGGTGAGGGATCGGCGGTTCCGATCACCGGCGACACGGGTTACTTCTGGTTTTTCAGCCCCGAGAACATCGAGGTCGTGACGAAGGTCTTGAACGGCTGCTTCGTCAATGACCGCTACTGGGTGTTTGCAGGCGGGCTGACCAACGTCGAGGTGACGCTCTCGGTCACCGACACGCAGACGGGCGAGATCAGGACCTACACGAATCCGCTCGGCACGGCCTTTCACCCGCTCCAGGACACGTCGGCGTTTCCGGCCTGCGCCTTCTGAAACCCCGTTCGCGGGAGTCCGGATCAGCGAAGCGCTCAGGTTGTGGAAGCTAATTCTTGTCGGGCTTGTCGTCGTCGCTCAGAATCTTGCCGTCTCCGGCGTCGACCATGATTTCCCGGACCCTGGAATCCGAGCCCTTGACCCCAACCTCGTAGACCAGGCAGCCGGGGCAGGGGGCGCCTCGGGAGAGGCTCGCGGATCGCTCCGGCCAGGGCCCGGGAGAGAGCCGTCGGGGCCGGCGCTCGAGGCGCGACCGACCATCCGGCTCGCCCGACCCTCAGGGACAGCCCTGGAACTCCAGCACAGGCAGGCCGCTCGGGACCGTCGCCGGAATCAGCGAGCAAAGGTTCGCGGGCCGGGCGCGGTGATCGAGCAGGCCGTGGCGCAGGAACGCGAGGAGATCCTGGAACTCCGCGTCGGTGAGCCGGAGGTCGCCGAGAGCCGCGATCCGGGGATCGATCCTGCGGAGCACCGGCCCGAGAGGGCCGCGGCGAACCGTCAGGTCCGCGTCGAGCCCCGCGGCCACGGGGTCGTAGGCGCGCGCCAGGCGCAGCGTGTTGAGGTGATAGCGGAGGGCCTGGTCGAGCCGGGTGAAGGCGCCGTTGTGGAAGAAGGTCTTCTGCAGCGCGACGTTGCGCAGCGGCGAGGTGCGGAACCTGTAGCGGTCGGCCGGATCACCTGTGACTTCCTCGCGTCCGAAGTCTTCGTTCTGATTGACGCCCGAGAAGACGAAGTTGCCCGGAAAATCGTCCGGATTCAGCGGATCGCCTCCCGGTCTCAGGCCGAAACCCTTTGGGGCGATTTGGGGAACTCCGGAAACGTGGTTCTCAAAATCGCTGAACATCTCCGACGCGCGGCCAGCCACGGCGTGGCAGCTCACGCAGCGACCTTTCGTGAAGAAGAGGATGGCGCCGCGCGTCTGCGTCTCGTTCAGCGCGTTGCGCTCCCCGCGGGCGAAGCGGTCGAGCGGTGCGTCGGCGAACGAGTTCGCCATCTGGAACTCCGCGAGAGCGGCGCCGATCATCGCGAAGGTGACGTTGCCTCCCGCCGCCTCGGGATAGACAGCGGCAAAGCGGCTGACGTAGTCCGGCGATGCGTTGAAACGGTCGAGTACCTTCTGGCGGATCGAGTAGCCCATGTCGGTCGAATCCGGCGGATCCCCGTTGGGCCCGGCGATCGGGCCCGGCACCGTGTCCGAAAACACGCCCGAGGACACGAGATGGGACGGGTGATAGAGCGCGGGATCGACGTCCTCCGGAGTCTCGGCGGTGAACCCCGCCATCTCGACGAGCTCGGTCGGAGGGAAGTGGCCCTGCACGCTCAAAAGCGTCGTCATCTTTGCGGCGTCGAAGCAGGTCGCGTAGAAGCACGCGCTCGCCGGATTCCAGACTGTATCGCCGCCGATGAAGAACGGCACGCTCGCGCCCTGGGACAAATCGAAGGGGTCGTCGGAAACCGGGGTGAACCGGGTGTTGAGCATCATTCCCGGATAGAACGCCGAGTTGACGGTGAAGGGGGCCCGGCGCTGGTTGCGCGGGCCAGTGCGGTCGGGGCCGACGATGCCGTTGCTGTCGGTGCCGATGGCAATCGACTGGGTGTCGCCCAGCCCCGCCGCCGGCGAATGGCAGCCCGCGCACGAGTTGTCCCGATGCAAACTCAGGATGTTGTCGAAGAACACGTTGCGGCCGAGGTCCGTCAACGCCGGGTCGAGCGGCCGTCCGAGGCGTTCCTCGAGCGTGCTCTGGACCCTGCCGGTGAACCCGGCGCGCCGGAGGATTCTGGCCAGATCGACGATCGGCCTGCTGAAAGACTCCACCGCGTCGGCCGAGGGCAGAGAGGTGGCCGCGACGGCGAACGCACCGGCCACGAGAAATCGTGCGACGGAGCCCGTTCTTCGCGATTCCATGCTCACCCGCTTTGGAGTCTAAACCGGCGAACTCGGCAGAGTCCGCCCTAATCCGTTCCTTACGCGCGCGTTCCCGGGTCCCTCATCTCCCGCCTTCTTCGGGAGGCCGGTGACAAGCTCGGCCAGCCGCTTCTGGGCGAGGAGGAACGTCGAGCCGCCGACGGTGCCGTCCGCGGGCTTGACGTCCGTGCTTTGAGATCAATCGACTCGAGCGGAGTCTCCAGCGCTTGGACAGAAAAGGGGCGGCGAGCGCGAACGCCGCCACGGGATTCCGACGTCCGGCATAGGGCGAGGTCCGAGGCGAGTCAAGGGCGTTTCCCGCGGCCTCGTGTGACAGTATCTGTCTGAACGCGGGGGGGTTCGTGGGAGTTGCCGGGGTCGCCGCTTTTTCGATTCTCGCGCTGACGGTGAGCCTGTCGCTCGCGCGCCCGCGGATCGGGCGCTGGCGCGTACAGCACGCGGTCGCGGCCGGCCTGGGCGCCTTCCTGAGCCTGGCCGTGGGGGTCGTGCCTCTCGAGCTGTTGTCGCTCGCCGTTCGGGTGCTGTTCTTTCCGATTCTCACCATCGTGAGCCTCATGGTCATCACGTTGATCGCCGAACGCGCGGGACTGTTCGATCTGCTGTCCCATTCGATCGCCTCGGCGGCGCGGGGCGACGGCCGCCGGCTCTTCACTTATGTGTTCGGCTGCGGCACGGTGACCGGGATGTTCTTCACCAACGACGCCGCGGTCCTGATTTTCACGCCGCTCGTCTTTCAACTCGTGGAACAGGTTCAGGAAAGCTCGTGGACTCTCCGCAACAAGGTCCCCTACTACTTCGCGGTCCTCTACGTGGCCAACCTCGTCGGTGCGCTCGTAATCAGCAACCCCATCAACATCATCGTTTCGAGCATGTTTCACATCTCTTTCACCGAGTATGCCCTGTGGATGATGCTCCCGGCCCTTGCGAGCGTCCTCGTGAGCTTCGTCGGCCTCCGACTGGTCTTTCGAAAAGACATCCCCCGAACCTTCGTTTGGTCACCGACGCTCGCCCCGCGAGTGCGGGACCGCCGGCTTCTCGTCTTCTGCGCCCTCGTCCTCGGCGCGACTCTGGCCGGGTTTTTCTCGGAAGGGATGACCGGAGTGCCGACGTGGCTCGTGGCGTTCGCCGGAGCGGCCGTGCTCCTCGGGGTCGACTCCACCGTCGGGAAGGGGAACCCGGTTCGGATCCTCCGCGGCGTCAGTTGGGACGTCCTGGCGTTCGTCGTGGGCATCTTCATCGTGGTCATGGGCCTCCGGCACGCGGGGATGACGCACCAGCTGGGTCTCCTGCTGTCTCACTTTGCCGCGGGAGGCCTGGAGGTCCTGACGGTCGGGACGAGTCTCGTGGCCGCCGTCGCATCCTCGATCATGAACAATCACCCGACCGCGGACATGATGGGTTGGGCCATCCGCGACCTGTCGGCGCCGACGCTCCAGACGAAGGCGATGGTGTTCTCGGCGCTCATCGGCGGCGACCTGGGTCCCAAGATGCTGCCGATCGGATCCCTTGCCGCGCTGATCTGGTTCCGCCTGTTGCGCGACCGCGGCGTGCACATTCCCTACTCGCTCTACATCAAGATCGGAGTGCCGGTGACGCTTCTTGCGATCCTCGTTTCCGTCCTCGTCCTCAACATGGAGCTTGCCGTCGCGGTCCGCATGGCCCGGTGATCGCAGCCCCGCAAAATGTTCTGATTTGGAATCAAGGGGCAGGGACGGATGCTGGGGGCATCCCAGAGGCACCGGTTCCTCGTCAACACGGCCTTTCTTGCGGCTTCGATCGCGGCGTACCTGGCGGCCATTGAGTACTCGAGCTTCCTGCTCGGCGGCGAGGGGTGCGCGTTTCGGCAAGACCGCCCCCGTCTTCGGCCGCGACGTCGGCTTTTACGCTTTCGACCTGCCTAACGTCTGGATCCCCGGGTGCTCGTCTCGGCCGTGCGCGAGCCGTCGCTCTTCGAGCCGTTGCCGTGGCTCGCCTGCGGAGGACAGCGGTCCATGGTGTTCACCCACGGGCTTCGGGCTCGTCATGGCTCAGGCCGCCGAGGTCACGCGCAGCGGCGAGCCGGGCCCCTCCAGGGTCCGGTGGCCCGCTCGCCACCGCGGAGCCGCGCGTGAACGACAGCGATGGCTTCGCCAGGATGGCGTTCTCGAACCTGCCCGCCCCCCCCGCGGCAGCGTTGGAAACCGTGGTATAGTCCTCTCGTTCTCGATTCGCTCTGCTTTTGCCAGATCCGTTCTGACGAACCCCGAACGAAAACCAACGAGAATGCGGAACGCCGCGCCGGCGGTGTTTCCGGTCATTAAATAGTGTCCGGCACGAAGGATGGATCTGATGAAGCTTTACGTAGGCAATCTCCCGTACAACATCTCCGATGACCAGCTGCAGGCCATGTTCGCGAAGTTCGGTACGCCCGACTCCGCGAGGGTCATCACGGACCGCGACACCGGGCAGTCCAAGGGCTTCGGTTTCGTCGAGTTCTCGAACGCCGACGAGGCGAAGCAGGCGATGTCGCTCAACGGCACCGATTTCGGCGGCCGTTCGCTGACGGTCAACGAGGCGCGCCCGAAGAACGAGGGCGGCGGCGGTGGTGGCGGCGGCGGTCGCGCTCGCTACTGACGTCGTTTTCTCCGTAGCGTTCTCGAGGCGGGGCTTTTGCCCCGCCTCTTTTTTTTCTTCAGGGACTCACGGCTTCCGTCCACACGCCCGCCGTATTCCCGCCATTTCAATCTCTGGCACGAATTCTGCTCTCTGTGTCTCTCGTGTCCGGTTCGCGAGGTGGGCGCGCTGTAATCGGCGCAAGCGACCCGGACGCACTTAAGAGGAGAAGGAAAGGAGTTCTGCCATGAAAACCCTGAATCGAATCTTTCTCGCGCTGGCGGTCTTCGTCGCGGCCGCATCACTCGCACAAGCTCAGGATCCGAACCCCGCTCCGGAGAACCAGCCGCCACCGGTGGCGACCCCGGTTCCCGACGTTCTCCCGATCCCGGCTGAACCTGCTCCTCAGGAGGCCCCTCCTCAGGACGCGCCGCCTCCGGTCGATGCGGTTCCGCCGGCCGACGCGCCGATCGAGATGCAGGTGACTCCGGCGCCCGTGGCGCCCGCACCGGCGCCCGTCGAGCCCGCGCCGCAGGCCGCCAAACCCAAGGTGAAGAAGTCGACGAAGGCCGTGGTCGAAACCAAGAAGAAGACCACTGAGAAGACCACCGAGAAGATCGCTGACGAGGATGCGAAGAAGGCCGCGGAAGCGGCCGCGGCGGCCCAGATCGCCACCGACACGCCGTCGAGCACGCCTCCGACGGGCCCGGCCGGGACAACGAACGCCACTGCCGCCGAGCCGATTGCGGCCGTGCCGCCTGCGCCCGCGTCGGAAGTTGCGGCAGCCCAGACGACTCAGCAGCTCGAGACGACCGAAGAGACGAAACCCGCCGGCATCAGCAACTGGGTGATCCTCGCCCTGGCGCTCGGCGGCGTCGGCCTTGTGATCTGGCTGATGGCGCGCCGCAAGAACGACGAGAGCCTCTCGATTTTCGACCGCACCGCGCCGTCGCCGAAGCCCTCGCAGCCGCCGATCATGAACCGCTCGTAATCGCGACGACAAGCACTGTCTGAGGAGGCGGGGGCAAGCCCCCGCCTTTTGTTTTTCCGTCTGCGGCGGTGCGTGCCCTCTACGCCCCCTCGTCCAGCATCATCAAGTATTCCGAGGAGGCGGGACTCGCGCCGAGCTGGCGCAGCAGCGTCGCCACTTGGCCGCGGTGATACGTCGAGTGGTTGACGAGGTGAACGAGGACCTCGCCGGTGCGGTAGCTGAGCGCGTCGCCCTTGATGTTCTCGTACTCGAGCGACCGCCGCATCCGCTCGGGCTCGAGTCCGCCGGAAAGCGCGGCCCATCCATCCTGGACCGTCCCCCACTTCTCGCGCAGAACCTCTGCCGTCGGCGCCTGCTGGCCCGACGGCAGCGCTCGCGGCGAGCGCCCGCCGAAGCGCTCCAGCCAGACCCAATCCGCCCCGTACAGGTGCCCCAGGGTGTCCCGCAGCGTCGAAAAGCTGCCGCCCACCGCGCGCCCGTACTGCTCTTCCGAAACCTTCGACACGGCGCCCAGCATTCGACCGTTCGCCCACCGGTTGTAGGCGAAGAGCCGCGCAATCTCCTCCGGCGCCCGCTCGGGCTCCGCGATCCCCGTATCGAGGAAGCGCACGTAGTCCGTCGAGACGGGCGCCTTGCCGAGCTGGCGGAGGTGAGTCGCCACCTGTCCCCGGTGATACGTCGAGTGATTCACGAGATCGAACAGAATGTCGGCGAACGTGTAGGTCCACGTCTCGCCCTGGAAGTTGGCGTAGGTCAGAGTCGAGGCCAGCCGCTCCGCGGTCAGGCCATCCGCCAGTAAAGCGAGCTCTCCGTCCAGCGCGCTCCACGCCTCCCGCAGTGCCTCGAACGTGGGGAGGTCGCGGCCGGCCGGCAGGCTCCCCGGCGAATTTCCGCGCAAGCGCTCGAGCCAGACCCATTCCGCGCCGTAGAGGTGCAGGAGCGTGCCGTGGAGCGACCCGAAGCTGCCTCCCACCTCGCGGTCCCACTCCTCGGGAGAGACGACGCCGACCGGCTCGAGCATCTTCGCGTTCGCCCACCGGTTGTAGGCGAGGATCTTCGAAATCTCTCGCGGCGACTGCAGGATCACACGCGGTACTGTACCGCTCTCGTCGCGGGCCTGTGGCCGGATTCCGGTCAGGTCGTGGGGCGGGCCGAGGGAGCGGGACCGATCGCGGCGTAGCGGGTATTGCAGCCCCGCGCGCAGGCCCACCAGCCCCTCGGATCGGTGTCGCGCCGCTCCGGAGCGACCTGGCTGCCGCAGCGCAGGCAGTAGATGCGCGTCACGGATTGACCAGCGGGCGAGCGCCGCAGAATGACGCCGAGGCCGCACCGTTCGAGCTCGGTCTCGCTGAGGTCGACTGGTTCCACCATGAGGAAAGGCAGTGTGGGGCCCTGGCCTCGGAAACGATGTGACGGATCACACACCGCGCGCGGAAACCGTTAACATGCGAAGCAGGCTAAGAGATGCAGACAACTACTGAGGTGCAGCTATGAAACGCATCGGTATCGCACTGCTCGTCATCGGGCTCGCGGGCTTCGTTCTGGGGTCGAGTCAGCGTGGCGGCTATGACTCGGTCGAAGGCGCCATCAAGACCACGTTCTCCTCGGAAGAGCGCTCCAAGAAGGAGGGCTGGGAGGTGATGCGCTGGGTGGGCGCGGGCCTCGCGGTCGTCGGCCTGGTGCTCATGTTCGTGCCCGGCAAGAAGTGACGGCAGCTGCGCCGTCATCCTGAGCGAAGCGGAATAGCCGGCCGCCGCAGCAGACCCTGACCAGGAGGCAACGCCGAGCGCAGCTCGGCGTTCATCCAAGACTCGACACGCCGTGCCCGCGTACAAGTCCGGCATGAACACTCTGGCCGCTGGCGCAACCGAGGCCAAGGATCAAGACATGGTGCTGCGGGACGGCCGTATCACCCAGGCCTTCGCGGACGGGAGGTAGCGATGAAGGGACCCCTTCTCTGGATCGCGTTCACGGCGATGGCCCTGGCGTCCGCGGCCGGGGCTCAGCAAGATCACCAGCACTCGCACGGGGAAGAGGAGGCCTTTGGGAAGGTCAACTTCCCGACCTCGTGCAGTCCGGTGGTCGCGCCCGAATTCAGCCGCGCGGTCGCTCTCCTGCACTCCTTCGGGTACCAGGAGTCGCGCCGGTCCTTCGAGATCGTCGCGCAGAAGGATCCCGGCTGCGCCATGGCGTACTGGGGGATCGCCATGACCTACTACCACCCGATCTGGGCCCCGCCGGCGCGCGAGGAGCTCGCCGCGGGCAAGACCGCGGCCGGGAAAGCCATGGAGCTCGGCGGCAAGACGGAGCGGGAGCGCGGGTACATCGCCGCCGTCCGCGCGTTTTACCGCGACTCCGAGACGCTCCCCCATGGGCCGCGGGCTCGTGCCTACGGAGACGCCATCGAGGCGCTTTCCAGGAGCTTCCCCGACGACCACGAAGCCACGATCTTCTACGCCCTCTCGCTTCTCGGCTCGGCTCCCGCGAGCGACACGACCTTTGCGAACCAGAAGAAGGCGGCCGGGATCCTGAACGGACTCCTTCCCGTCGAACCGAGTCATCCAGGAATCGCGCACTACATGATCCACGCGTTCGACTATCCACCGCTGGCGGCCGAGGCTCTGCCGGCGGCGCGCGCGTACGCGAAGATCGCACCGTCCTCGCCTCATGCTCTCCATATGCCCTCGCACATCTTCATCCGCCTGGGACTCTGGCGGGAGTCGATCGCTTCCAACATCGACTCGGCCGACGCGGGGCGCAAGCTCGTCGCCAAACGCCATCCCGGCGCGGCGTCCTTCGACGCGCTTCACGCGCTGGACTACCTCGAGTACGCGTACCTGCAGGTCGGAGACCAGGACAAAGCGCGCAAGGTTCTCGAGGAGGCGGCGACGGCGAAGAAGTTCGACGAGCCCCAGTTCGCCGCGGGTTACGCGGTCGCCGCGATCCCGGCGCGCTGGACGCTCGAGCGGCGGGACTGGAAGGCGGCGGCGGCGCTGGAGCTTCCGGGCGGCAACCTGCCGTGGGAGCGATTCCCGTACGCGCCTTCGACTACCTACTTCGCCCAGGCGCTCGGAGCCGCGCGGACAGGCCAGCTCGACCGCGCGCGTGCCGCTCTCGCGAAGCTCCAGGAGCTGCAGGCGGGCCTCGCGGAGTCTCCCGTCCCTGGGCCCTACGACTGGGCCGCCAACGTCGAGGCCGTGCGTCTGGCGGCGGGCGCGTGGCTCGCGTACGCAGAGGGTAAGAAGGACGAGGCTCTCAAGATGGCGCGCGCTGCGGCGGATCTCGAAGATAAGACGGGGAAGCACCCCGTGACCCCTGGCGCGGCCCTCCCCGCACGCGAGCTCCTCGGGGACATGCTTTTGGAGGCTGGGCGTCCCGCCGAGGCCTTGGTCGAATACCAGGCGGCATTGCGCGAGGCGCCGGGCCGGTTCAACAGCCTGTACGGCGGGGCGCGCGCGGCCGAGCTGGCGAAGAAGCCCGACCGCGCCCGCGAGCTTTACGGGCAGCTCGTCGGCCAGTGCGTCGAAGGATCGCCCCGGCCCGAGCTCGCCGAGGCCCGCCGCTTCCTCGAAACGCGCGGGTAGCGGCCTTCGTGAAGGAATGCGCGGGCTCAACGGCCTGGCGCCGCCCGAGCATGTGAGAGGCTTTCGTCAGCCTCGATGACGAAAACGCAGCGCTTCACCCTGGCTGCCACCGGCCTGGGGCTGTTCATGATCTTTCTGGACACGCTGATCGTGAACGTGGCGCTCCCTTCCATCCAGACCGACTTCAGGGTCGGCGAGTCGGGCCTGCAGTGGGTGGTCACGGCCTACAGCCTCGGCATGGCGGTGGCGATCATGTCGGCCGCGACGCTGGCGGATCTCCACGGCCGCCGGAAGCTCTACCTCGCCGGCATCACGCTCTTCACGGCCTCCTCGATTGCCTCCGGCATGGCCGGTTCGCTCGACGTCCTGAACCTCTCCCGCGCGGTCCAGGGCGTGGCGGCCGCGGCGGTCAACGTGACCTCGCTCGCTCTCGTCAGCGCCGCGTTCCCCGATTTGAAACTGAAGGCGTGGGCGATCGGCATCTGGACCGCGATCGGGAGCACCGCCATGGCGATCGGGCCGACCGTCGGCGGCATCCTCGTGCAGCACAGTGGCTGGCGCACGATCTTTCTGGTCAACGTCCCGGTCGGGCTGGCCGTCCTCGGGCTGACGTGGCGCTTCGTGGCCGAGTCGCGGGACGAACGCCCGCGCCGCTTCGACATCCCCGGCCAGCTCCTGTTCATCGCGGCGGTCGGCGCGTTCGCCTACGCGGTGATCGAAGGGCCGCGGGCCGGCTGGCTGTCAGCGGAGATCCTGGGATTGTTCGCGCTCGCGGGAGGCGCGCTGACAGCGTTCGTGCTCTGGGAGCGTCGCAGCGCCGACCCGATGATGGACCTGACGCTCTTCCGCGACCGGACCTACTCGCTCGCGATCCTCACCATCTTCGCTGTGCTCTTCGCTGTCTACGGGATGCTGCTCGTCACCACGCAGTACTTGCAGAACGTGCGCGGCTACTCGCCGACAGAGGCCGGCCTCCTGCTGCTTCCGTACAGCGCCACGGTCGCGCTCGTGTCGTTGAAGGTGGGGCGCCTGATGGGGATCGTCGGGTCGCGGCGGCTCATCCTGGCCGGGCTCGGGTCTCTGATCGGCGGATTCGCCGTCATGGTCGCCGGAATGGGGGCGAGCATGCCCGTCGTCGTCGTCGGCCTCGTGTTCGCGGCGGTGGGGTGTGCCCTGTGCCTGACGCCGATCACGTCTCTCGCCATGTCGGCAGTACCGCCGGAGCGCGCGGGCATGGCCTCGGGCATCATGAGCGCCCAGCGCGCGCTCGGCTCGACGGTCGGCTTCGCCGTGCTCGGCTCGATCCTGGCCGCCTGGCTGGGAATGACGCTCGAGCCCCATCTCGCGCCTCTTCTCACCGATGAGGCGGAGACCCGCGAAGTCGCCGCGTCGATCATCGCCAACGCCAACCCGCGCGCCTACGCCGCCGAGATCGGGCCGGGCCGGCCGATCTGGCACATCGACGCCGGGACGCGCGAGGGCATCGTCAAGGCGGCCGACCGGGACTTCGTAGAAGGAATTCGGCTGGCCCTGGCGTCCGCCATCATGTTCCTGGCGCTCGTGCTCGCCGCGGGCTTCGCCTGGTTCCCGCGCGGGAGGGGAGCCATCGCGGACGCTGGCCACGAAGCCGCGGCGCTGGAGTCCGAGGAGGCCGGCCGCGGAGAGCCGGCCTAGGAAAGCCGTCATCCCGAGGGCCGCAGCCCGACAAGTCCCAGACTTCTACGCGCACGTCGGTGATCAGTAGCCCGGCCCTCCCTCAGTCTTCGAGCAGTTCCGCGAACGCCCGAGCAGTCATCACCTGAGCCCCTTCGGCCGGCTTGCCGATGAGCCTCTGGTCGCCCGTTACGAGGAACGCCGGCGGGCCCGCCGCGAGAAGCTCCCAGAGGTGGTCGTCTCCTCCCTTGCGGCGCTCCCTGGGGGGTCGCTTGACCTCGAGAGCCATTCCGTTTGCGGCAATGTCCGTCAGGAGCACGTCCACCTCCGCTTCGGAGAGCCTGTGTCGCTGACGGATCCTTGGGCGGAGCAGGACCTCTCGGTACTCGGCGAGCAGCTCGATCGAGAGCAGAAAGCGGAATCGTCCGGAGAGCATCCTGTCCAAGATTCGCGCGGTGGGGGACACCGCGAGCCGGGTCAAAACCCCGCTCACGACGATCTTGGTGTCGATCACGGCCAGGCGGGAGCTCATCGACGGCGGCGGTGCGCCCTCGTCTCCTGAACCGCGAGCTTCATGGCGGAGGCTTCAGTCATTCCGGACCGCTCTCGCGCTCGGGCGACCAGAGCTGCCGCCTGACTCGCCGTCTTGATTCCGTAGGCGTCGAGGCTCTCCTCAACGAGGCTCCGGATCGTTTTCCCCTGGCGCACGGATGCTTCCTTGAGCGCCCGGTGCTTCTCCGGCGGAAGTGTGATTGTCAGTCGCGGCATGGCGGTTCCTCCGTGAAGGCGGCAGTTTAGCACCAACTCACCAACTCACCAATCGTGATGGGTGATTCCTTCGAGACTCGTCAGTACCGCCCGCCGACCGGAAGCGGCAACGCGTCGAGCTCCGCGAGTTCCCCGCCAGTCAGCTCGATGTCCGCCGCCGCGACGTTCTGCTCGAGGTATTTTTCCTTGCGCGTCCCCGGGATCGCCAGCACGTGCTCGCCCTGGCCGAGCACCCAGGCCAGCGCGATCTGCGCCGGGGTGACGCCGCGCCGCTCCGCGACCGCCCGGACCGCGTCCACGATCTGCTGATTCGCCGCCACGGCCTCCGCCGAGAAGCGCGGCAGCGTCGAGCGAAAGTCGTCGGCGCCGAACTCCGTATCCGCCGTGATCGCACCCGTCAGGAAGCCGCGCCCGAGCGGCGAGAAGGCCACGAACGACGCGCCGTGCCCGGCGCACCACGGCACGACGTCGCCCAGGTAGTCCCGCGTCCAGAGCGACAGCTCCGACTGGACCGCGGTGACCGGATGGATCCTCGCGACCCGCTCGAGCTCCGGCATCTTCGCCTCGGAGATCCCCAACCACCGTACCTTGCCCGCGGCGACGAGCCCCGCCATCGATCCCCAGGTGTCCTCGACGGGCACCTCGGGATCGATCCGGTGCAGGTAGTAGAGGTCGATGACGTTAATGTTGAGCCGCGACAGCGACGCGTCGCACGCCGCCCGGATGTACTCGGGCCGTCCGTTTCGCTTGTACTTGTACTTCGAGTCGCCGCCGTCGCTGGTGAGCCCCGCCTTCGTCGCGACGACGACGCGATCCCGCAGCCCCGCGATCGCCCTCCCTAGCAGCTCCTCGTTCGTATGCGGACCGTAAGCGTCGGACGTGTCGAAGTGATCCACGCCGAGCTCGATCGCCCTGTGGATCAGCGCGACTCCCGTCGCCTCGTCCACCGCCTGCTCGTGGTAGGCCCACGAGAGGCCCATGCACCCGAGCCCGACGGGATGGACCTGGCGGTTCGTGCTGCCGAGGGGGCGTGTTTTCATACCGTTGTCATCCTGAGGAGCGAAGTGACGAAGGATCCCAAACCCGGTTGCCTACACGGCTGACTAAGTCCGGGATCCCTCGCTTCGCTCAGGATGACGGCTACCCGCGCTCAGGATGACGGCTTTACTGAACCTTGAACGACTTGGTCGTCGCGGGCTGGCCGTCCACGACGATTTCGACCCTGTAGTCGCCCTTCGGCCAGCCGCTCGCCTTCTGAATGCTGAACTCCGTCGTCGCCGGCCCGGAGGAAGTGATCGTGCGCGAGTCCTCCTTGACGACCTGCCCGTCCTGGTAGATCCACTTGACGTTGATCGTGGAGGAGGCAGCGCTCCCGTCGGTCTGCACCACCACGAAGACCGTGTCCCGGGGCTTGAACGTGTCCATCGAAGCCGCGACCTTTTTGTCCGCCCCCAGCGACTTGCCGAGCGAAACGTCCACTACGGTCATCGCGGGCGCAGCCGTTGGCATGGGGAGCGCGGTCGGCTCGACCACCACTGGCGCCGCCACTTCGCGCTTCTTGCACGCGATGGGCGAAACCGCAAGGACAAGGATGACGCAGAGGGCCGCGGGGATTGCGCGAAGCAGGTTCCTGTTCATCGTTTTCTCTCCTCTATTCCGGAATCTTAAGAGCCCAGCCGGGCTGAATCATGTCCGGGTTGCTGATGCGGTCCTTGTTCGCTTCGAAGATCCGCCGCCAATCGCTGGCGTTCCCGTAGAACTTCTTGGCGATCTTCGACAGGCTGTCCCCCGACTCCACGATGTAGGTCCGGGCCTCTCCTCCGGACTGACCCGTCGGCGACGCAGCCGTCGAGGAGCTGCCGCCAACGACGTCCTTGAAACCGTCCGCCTGGTTCCCGGTCCCGGCGGGTGTCGCGCCTCCCGGCCGTCCCGTCCCTGCCGTCCCTCCGGGCACCGACGATCCGGGCCGCCCCTTTGTCGACGGTACCGTCGAAGAGCTGCCGCCCACCACATCCGAGAAATCGGGCTTCTTGGGATCCCAATCGGGCATGTTGTCCTCCTTAGCCTCTTCCGGCCCGAATCGGTCGGAACAACCAGAGTCTATTCATATCTGAGGCCAAGTGTCTCGGTCCAGGCCCGCGTACAGGCCATTCTCGCGTCCGGCGGGGCCAAACACGGTCGTGAAGCTCCGTCGCGCGAGTGCCAGGACGTCCCTGCGGTCAACATCGCCGCTGCGCTCGAGCTCCGTCAAGGTCGTGAGAATTTGATCGACTCCGCTCAGCGGCCCGCGAGCCCTGGTCCGGTCTCGGTTCCGTCAAGAGCAGCCCCTCGGGCACCTCACATACAATCCCGGGCATGATTCCACGCGATCCGTCGGTGTTTCTGATAACCGCTTGTCTCCTTGCAGGGGTGGTCGTTGGGGGCGGAGCCGCGCATGCGTCACCCGTTCCCGGGAGCACGCGGTACGAGGACCTGGTCACGTTCTTTCGGGACTGGCGAGCGTTCCAGAAGCCGAAGCTCGTCGAGGGCGTTCCGAACTACACCGCCGCCGCGATGGCCGCGCAGCAGAGGGAGCTCGAGACCTACCGGAGGCGCCTCGCCGCGTTCGACCTCAGCGGCTGGCCCATCCCGCAGCAGGTCGACTACCAGATCGTGCGCGCCGAGTTGAACGGTCTCGACTTCGATCACCGGGTTCTGAAGCCGTGGGCCAACAACCCGGGTTTCTACGTCACGGTCTTCCCGGAGGAGAGCGATCAGCCCAAGCGCGAGGGGCCGTTTGCCGAAGGGGCGGTCGAGCTCTGGAGCTACCGGTTTCCGCTGGCTCCGGAGCGCGCCGCAGAGATGGACGCCGGGGTCCGGGCGATCCCGGGCCTCCTCGCACAGGCGAAGACCAATCTGACCGGCAGCGGCCGGGACCTCTGGATCTTCGGCACGAAGAGCATCAAGCAGCAGAGCGCCGACCTCGCGCAGCTCGCATTGAAGCTCGGCGGCGCCCCGGCCAATCTCAAGACCGACGTCGAGCGAGCCCGGAAGGCGACGGACGACCTGGCTGCATGGCTCGAGTCGAAGGCGGCGTCGAAGACGGGGCCGTCGGGTGTCGGCATCGAGAACTACGACTGGTACCTCAAGAACGTTCAGCTCGTTCCTTACACGTGGCAGCAGGAGGTCGCGCTCATGGAGCGCGAGCTCGCGCGCTCCCGGGCGCTTCTCGCCATGGAGGAGCTCCGCAACGCGGAGCTTCCGCTCGAGACACCGGTCGCGAGCGCCGACGAATACTCGCGGCGATTCGACGCCGCGGTCACGGAGTACATGACGTTTCTCCGCGATCGCGAAATCCTCACGGTCAAGGACTACATGGGTCCCGCTCTGCGCGCCCGGATCGGCAGCTACCGCCCGGGTCCGCGCGAGTTCTTCGGGGAGGTCGAATACCGCGACCCCGAGGTCATGCAGACCCACGGGTACCACTGGTTCGACAAGGCCTGGATGGTGAACGAGCCCCCTGCGAGCCCGATCCGCCGGGAAGTGCGTCTCTACAACCAGGACAACACGCGCACGGAGGGTCTGGCGACGGGCTGGGAAGAGCTCATGATGCAGGCCGGGATGTTCGACGCGCGGCCGCGCTCGCGCGAGCTCGTGTACATCCTCGTCGCCCAGCGGGCCGCGCGGGCCTTGGGCGAGCTCTTCATGGTGAGCAACCAGATGACCCTCGAGCAGGCCGCGGCCTTCGCCTGCGCCAACACGCCGCGCGGCTGGCTTCGCATGGATGGAGCCCTCGTCCGCGGCGAGCAGCATCTCTATCTCCAGCAGCCCGGCTACGGGACGAGCTACCTGATCGGCAAGATCGAGATCGAGAAGCTCCTGGCCGAGCGCAGGCAGCAGCTTGAAGACAAGTTCCGAATGAAGCAGTTCATGGACGCCTTCAACGCGGCGGGCCTCATCCCGGCCTCGTTGATCCGGTGGGAGATGACCGGGCGCAAGTCGGACGAGCTCGCGCGGATGCTGAAGTAGCGGGGCAGGCCGCCCTGGCATCCCGCGCGCGGCGAGGGCTGCGCTCTCCGCTCTACTTGCGCCGGGTTCCGCCCTTGTAGACGACTCCATCCTTGACGACGACCTCGACATTCGACAGGGCCGTGATGTCGAATATTGGATTGCCCCGGACGACGATGACGTCCGCGAGCTTTCCGGGCTCGATCGTGCCGAGCTCCTTGCCCTTGCCGAGGATTTCGGCGTTGATGCGCGTGGCGGCCGTGATGGCCCGCTGGGGCGACATCCCGACATCGACGTGGGCTTTGATCTCGCGCCACAGCGCCTCGGTGTGGAAGTTCATCGGCGTGCCCGAGTCGGTCCCCATGCCCATCGTCGCGTTCGACTCGATCCACTGCCCAAGCGACGCCCTCGAGAAGCGCATCTCCTGGTCCGTCGTCGAGAAGTAAGAAAGGCGGTGGAAGTTCTCGAGCGACTTTTGGACCTCGCTCCAGATCGGAGGCCCGAAGTCTTCCTTCAACTGCGGATCCTGGAGGCGCTCCGGGAAGTCGACCGTGGCGGGGAAGAGAAACGCCCGGTGAGCGGCGGTGACGACCACCGGCGTGCCTTTGACCGCTATCGCCGTGACGAGCTCGGGATCGTACGTCGGCATCCCGGCCGAGCCGACGTGCGTCAGCACGTCGATCCCGGCCTCGAGCGCTTCGCGCACGTTGATCGGGTCGTACACGTGCGCATGGACCCTGAGCTTGTGCCTGTGCGCCGCGTCGGCGATCGCCTTGTAGTGCGCCGGGCCGAGCTTCACGTAGGCCTTGATGACGTCCACACCCGCCCGCGCCAGATCCTCCGTCGCCTTCGCAGCCTCCGCGGGCGTATCCACCAGGATCTGGTTGGGGAGCGCCGGGGAGTAGCCGCCGAGATCCCGCGTGATCCAGGGGCCGCTGATCCACATGCGCGGCCCTGGAATGGCGCCGCTCCGGATTCGATCGCGCACCCTCAGGCTCTCCTTCAGCGTTCCGCCGAGGTCGACGGCCGAAGTCACGCCCGCCATCAGGAGTTGCTTCGCCGAGATCTCCGAGACCCGCTCGACGAGCTTGTTCTCCGCGATCCACGGGTCCCAACGGTCGTAGTCGCCGTGCCCCAGGATCTGGAGATGAACGTGAAGGTCGATCAAGCCGGGCATCATCACGCGGCCGCTCGTGTCGATGACCTCGGCGTCGGGCGGGATCGTCACTTCGCCGGCGCGGCCGACCTGCACGATCCTGTTGCCTTCGATCAAGACGGCGGCGTGATGGAGCGGCGGCCCCTCGTACCCGTCGAGGAGCATGCCGCCGACAAGCGCCACTTTTCGCTCGGGCTGGGCGAAGGCAGCGGAGGATGGGAGCAGGAGCAGAAGAAGCGCGAAGAGGGACAGTTGTGGGCGGCGGACATTCATACTCATGACCTCTGTGGCGGCTCTAACGCGTCCTGGCATAGGTCGCGATGTCCGCCAGGATGCGGTCCAGCTGTGCGCGCGGGTAATAGCGCCCGTTCGCGATGACGGCCGTGATCCTTCGCGTGTTGCGGATGTCGTCCAGCGGGTTCGCGTCGAGGAGGACGAGGTCCGCGGCCTTGCCCTTCTCGACCGTGCCATAGTTGTCCGCCTTCTCGAGGAACCGGGCCGGGTTGATCGTCGCGGTCTGCAGGGCCTCAATGGGGGTGAAGCCGGCATCCACGAAGCGCTGCAGCTCCTGGTGCAGGCTGAATCCGGGAACCACGTCGACGCCGGCCGGGGTGTCGGTGCCGGCGAGGAAGGGAACGCCGGCCTGGGACAGCCGCTTCACGATGCCGAGCTCGTGCGCGACGAACTTCTTCCGGATCGGCAGCGGATCCGTCGCCAGGTCCTTGAGGATTCCCGCCGTGAACTTGGGCCAGCTCTTCTCGCGCCAGGAAGCGGGCGCGTATTTCGCGTCCGGGTTCTTCGTCAGATCGATCCCATCCACGAGCCACTGCCCGCGCTCCCAGTAAAGAGTGGGGCACTGCCAGGTTTCATTCTTCGCCAGGAGTGAGATCAGCGAAGCCTCTTTGGCGGCGTCATAGGTGTCGAGGAACCGAGCCGGTCCCTTCGGTCCCTTGAGGAGCTCGTCCTCCACCGTCGAGCTGCCCTCGAACACTCCGATCAGATGCTCGAAGCTCACCTGGCCCGCCTCGGACGCTTCGGAGGCGCGGATCGCATCCGGCACGTGTCCGACGCACGCGATCTTCTGCTTCCTGCACTCGTCCGCGATCGCGAAGTAGGCGTCGCGCGGCACGTACGACTGAATTTTGATGAAGTCGACGCCGCGGCTCTTCAGCATCGCGACGGCGCGGCGGCCGTCCTCGGGCGTGGCAATCGAGATCGACGCTGGGAACTGCGACTTCGGCCCGTCGAGCATGGGGCCCGAGACGACCATGCGCGGACCGCGCAGACGACCTCGCGCAACATCCTCGCGCGCCTTCAGGATCAGCTCGAGGTCGCTCCCCATGTCGCGCACGCCCGTGACGCCGTTCGCGATGAAGAGAGGCAGCGTGACTTCACGGCCGCCAGGCACCCAGTCGCCGAAGAACGTGTGGATGTGCATGTCCCAGAGGCCGGGGATCAGGAACTTGCCGGCTCCGTCGATCACCTGCGCTCCGTTGGGGACCTTCGTTCCGGCGGCCGGTCCGACCCGGGTGATGCGATCGCCCTCGATCACGACGGTCATTTCGGGCCGCGCCGGCCCGCCTGCCGTGTCGATGACCGTGACGTGGGTGATGGCTATGGGAACGCGTGCGCCCGTGAGCCCGTGGGCCGCGTGCGCAAGAGCGCAAACCAGCAGGGCGGATAAGACGGATCTCAGCGGTTCCTCCGGCCGTGAAGTCTCCCACGGAGTCTTGACTGTGGAATCCGGTGTGTAAAATACTCCACATATGGCGACGATCCAGGTTGTTCTCGAACCCGATCTGCTGAAAGCGGCGGACCGGGTCGTGCGCAGGCGCAAGATCAACCGTTCGGCGCTCTTCCGCGAGGCCCTCCGAGCGCATCTGAAAAGGCTCGAGATGCACGAAAGGGAATCTCGCGACCGGGATGGGTACCTGCGATACCCGGATTCGCTCGACGAGCCTGCAGCCTGGGACAAGGTCGCCGATTGGCCGGACGAGTAGAGCGAGGCGAGGTGCGCCTCTGTCGATTTCCCGCTCCGGACAAGGAGCGTCCGGTGCTCATCCTCACGCGCTCGAGTGCGATCGCTTACCTGTCGCGCGTGACCGTCGCACCGATTACTTCGACGATCCGCGGCGTGCCCTCGGAGGTGACCCTGGGGCCGGAAGACGGTATGAGGCGGCCCTGCGCCGCCAACCTCCACAATGTCGTCACCGTCGGTCGGGAGCGCGTCGGCCGCGAAGTCGCCCGCTTGAACGCCCGCCGGATGAAGGAAGTCTGCACGGCCCTCGCCTTCGCGCTCGGGTGCGACAGCTGAGCCCTTCGTGGGCTTCGGTAAGATCCCCCCGCCTGGCCGCCCGATTAACGGAAAGGACTTGCTCCGAATGAAGACCCGCCTCGCCTCCGTCTTCCTCCTGCCCCTGGTCCTCGCCTGCATGCTCGTGGCTTCCGTCGCCGCTCAGGACCAGCCCAGGCCTCCCATCGACAAACCGCCGGCCGCTCCGGCCAGCGCGGACCCGAAGGAGGACAAGGAGAAGGAGAAGGAAAAGCCCAAGTGGGACGTCGCGAATCCGCCCTACCCCTACGACGTGGACGTGCCGCTCGACGTGGACACCGGCACCTGGATGTCGCTCGACGTCTCGCCCGACGGCAAGGAGATTGTGTTCGACCTCCTGGGCGATCTCTACACGCTGCCGATCGCTGGCGGGCAGGCGCGGTCGCTGACCTCCGGCATCCCGTGGGACATGCAGCCTCGCTACTCGCCCGACGGCAAGTCGATCGCCTTCACGTCCGACCGCTCCGGTGGCGACAACATCTGGGTCATGGGGCGTGACGGCAAGAACCCCCAGCAGGTCAGCAAGGAGGCCTTCCGACTCCCCAACAGTCCGGCCTGGACGCCGGACTCGCAGTTCATCGCGGCGCGCAAGCACTTCACCGGCACGCGCTCGGCCGGGGCGGGAGAGATCTGGATCTACCACCGCTCTGGCGGAGAAGGCCTCCAGATGACCAAGCGCTCGACCGAGCAGAAGGACGACGGCGAGCCGGCCTTCTCGCCAGACGGCCGCTACCTCTACTGGTCCGAGGACTCGACACCCGGCAAGCTCTACGAGTACAACAAGGACCCCAATACCCAGATCTACGTCATCAAGCGTCTCGACCGTCAGACCGGGAAGATCATCAGCTTCGTGACGGGGCCGGGCGGCTCAGTCCGGCCGACTCCTTCTCCCGACGGCAAGTCGCTCGCGTTCATCCGCCGCGTCCGTTACAAGTCCACGCTCTTCGTCAAGGACGTCGAGTCCGGCGTCGAGCGGCCGATCTGGGACGGCCTCGAGCGCGACATGCAGGAGACCTGGGCAATCCACGGCGTCTACCCGGGCATGGCGTGGACGCCGGATTCCAGGTCCGTCGTGTTCTGGTCCGGAGGGATGATCCGCCGCGCGGACCTTGCGGGCGAGCAGGTCGCCGTGATCCCGTTCCGCGTCAAGGACACGCGCAAGGCCGCGACGGCTGTGCGCTTCCCGGTCGATGTCCTGACGGGAGTGATGCAGGCGTCGGCCTCGCCCTACGTCCACAAGCGGACCCCCTCCGGCGACTTCCCCGTCCGCATGCTCCGCTGGGTCTGCGTGTCGCCCGACGGCAAGCGCGTCGCCTACCAGGCCCTCGGCTACATCTACGTCCGGGACTTTCCCAACGGCTCGCCGAAGCGCCTGACGTCGCAGACCGACCACTTCGAATACTTCCCGTCCTGGTCGCGCGACTCGAAGTCCCTCGTCTACTCGACCTGGAACGACGAGTCTCTCGGTTCCATCCGAGTCGCTGCAGTCCCCGGCGGCGCCTCCCGCGCCGTGACCGACAAGCCCGGCCACTACCTGAGCCCCGTCTTCTCGCCCGACGGTACGAAGATCGTCTACCGCAAGGAGACGGGCGGGTACCTGCGCTCGCCCGCCTGGTCCGCCGGCCCCGGCCTTTACTGGGTGGCCGCCACGGGCGCGGGCGGCAAGTCCACGCTCATCACCGAGGACGGCGTGAGGCCGCGCTTCGGCAAGGCCTCCGACCGCGTCTTCTTCGTCAAGACCGAGGGCGGCGAGGACCAGATCGCGCCGGCCAAGCGCATCCTCGCCTCGATCGAGCTCGACGGCTCGGACCCGCGCGAGCACTACCTCTCCGAGCTCGCCCAGGAGTTCCAGATCTCGTCCGACGGCCGGTGGCTCGCCTTCCGCGAGGGCTTCAACGCGTACGTCACTCCGTTCGTCGAGACCGGCCGCCGCGTCGACATCGGCCCCAAGAGCAAGGCCGTTCCGGTCACGCGCGTGTCGAAAGACGCGGGGGAGTACCTCCACTTCTCGGGCGACTCCTCGCGCCTCTACTGGGCGTACGGACCCGAGCTCTACCAGCGCGACCTGAAAGAGGCCTTCGCGTTCCTCCCCGGCTCACCCGAGAAGCTGCCCGACACACCCGCGTCGAGCGTTGCCATCGGCTTCAACGCGCCGGTCGACGCGCCTTCCGGAACGCTCGCCTTCACCGGCGGCCGCGTCGTGACCATGAACGGCGCCGAGGTCATCGAGGACGGCGTCGTCGTCGTTGAAGGCAACCGCATCAAGGCGGTTGGGAAGAGGGGAGAGGTCGTCGTCCCCGCTGGCGCGAAGACCGTCGACGCGTCCGGCAAGACCGTCCTGCCTGGCTTCGTCGACGCCCACTGGCACGGCTCCTTCGGATCGGACGGCATCCTCCCGCAGCAGAATTGGGCGACCGACGCCTCCCTCGCTTTCGGCGTCACGACCGCGCACGACCCCTCGAACGACACCGGCGAAGTCTTCTCGGCCGCCGAGCTCGCCCGGGCCGGCATGATCCGCGCGCCGCGCGTCTTCTCGACCGGCACGATCCTCTACGGCGCCGCCGGCGACTTCAGGGCGGAGATCGAGACTCTCGACGACGCACGCAGCCACCTGCGGCGCATGAAGGCCGTCGGCGCGATCTCCGTCAAGAGCTACAACCAGCCCCGACGTGAGCAGCGCCAGCAGCTCCTCGCCGGAGCGCGCGAGGTCGGCATCATGGTCGTGCCCGAGGGCGGGTCGCTCTTCCAGCACAACATGACCATGGTCGTCGACGGCCACACCACCATCGAGCACACCATCCCCGTTCCCAACATCTACAAGGACGTCATGTCGCTCTGGCCGCCCACGAAAGTCGCGTACACACCGACCCTCCTCGTCGGCTACGGCGGCCTCTGGGGCGAGAACTACTGGTACCAGAAGACGAATGTCTGGGAGAACCCGCGCCTGTCGAAGTTCGTGCCGCCCTTCATCCTCGATCCCCGCTCCCGCCGCCGCACCATGGCCCCCGACGACGAGTTCAACCACTTCAACATCGCGAAGATCGCCGCCGACCTCGAGAAGGCCGGCGTCCTCGTCAACACCGGAGCCCACGGCCAGCGCGAGGGCCTCGGCCTCCACTGGGAGATCTGGATGCTCGTGCAGGGGGGGCTGACCCCCCATGAAGCCCTCCGCTGCGCCACCGCCAACGGCGCGAAGAGCCTCGGCATGGACCGCGACATCGGGACTCTTCAGGCGGGCAAACTCGCCGACGTGATCGTGATCGACGGCGATCTCCTAAAAGACATCCGCCAGTCCGAGAAGGTCGTCTGGACCATGGTCAACGGACGGCTCTACGACGCCGCGACGCTGAATGAGACCGGCGCGCGAGAAAGGAAGCGCGCCAGGTACTGGTGGGAGCCGTAGCAGCTCACCCAGCTGATTTCCCCGCGATTGTCACGCGACTACTGCCGGTCATCCTGAGGAGCGAAGCGACGAAACAGCCGACCACCAACGGCAGACTCACGGCAGTAGGCGAGTCAGAGGCAAGCCCACCGCAGTAGACAACGCTGGCCGAAGGCCAACGGTAACCCACGTCGCGCGAAGCGCGGCGTTCATCCCGAGCTCGACTCGCTAGCGCTCCTCCTCCCCGCCCTGGGCCATTGTGTACATTACGTACCTATTGTACAATCCACCCATGACTCGACTTCGCGCGAGCAAGGCCCGACAGGAATTTTCGGACACGCTGAACCGCGTCGTCTACGGCGGCGAGCGAATCGTCCTGGCCCGACGAGGCCGCGATCTTGCGGCGATCGTTTCCATGGGCGACCTCGAGTTGATCCGCGCCCTTGAGGATCGTATCGATCTTCAGAAGGCAAAGAAGGCTCTCAAGGAAAAGGGCAGCATCCCCTGGAAAAAGGTCAAGGCCGAGCTCGGCCTCTGATCCTGCTCTCGCATGGCTTACGAGGTTCGCCTCAAGCCCTCCGCGGAACGCGCGCTCCGAAAACTGCCCGCCCAGATCCGATCCCGCATCGGGAGTCGCCTCGATGGGCTCGCAAGCAACCCCCGCCCCTCCGGCTGCGAGAAGCTCGGCGGGGTCGAGGATCTTTATCGCGTCAGGGTGGGAGACTACCGCGTCGTCTACCTGGTCTCGGATGATGTTCTGGTCGTCCTGATCGTGACGATTGGCCGCCGGGGCGACGTGTATCGCCGGCTTTGAAATTCTTTCTCGACGACCCTAATCGCCCCCCGAACCGCGGTTGACGACGGCCGTGCGCTTGGAGAGGCGGTCGTAAGTCGAAGAGGTGCGGGTAGCTCGAGAGGCCGGCGCCCGCGTCACAAAGTCGTCTCTCGAAGTGCTGCTCGGGATAGGATCCCCCTTCGAGTCGAAGCTTCGGAGTTGCTTCGAGCTATTTGGAGGAGATATGAAAACGCGCACCATTCTAGCATCCGTTGCGGGCTTCTTTGCGGGTCTCGCCCTGTGTTTCGCCGCCGATCCCAACACGGGGACCTGGAAACTGAACGAGAGCAAGTCGAAGTTCAGCCCGGGGGCGACGAAGAACCACACAGTCATCTACGCTCCCGCCGGCGACATGGTGAAAGTCACCGTGGACGGCGTGGACAAGGACGGTAAGGCCGTGCACAACGAGTGGACGGGTAAGTTCGACGGCAAGGACTACAAGGTCACCGGAGAGCCGAGCTACGATTCCCGGGCGTACACGAAGAGTGACGCCAACACGCTGGAGATGACCATCAAGAAGGCCGGCACGGTCACGGCGACCGGCAAGATCGTCGTGTCCGCCGACGGCAAATCGCGGACGGTCACCACGACGGCGTCCGACCCGAAGGCGACGGCGATGAACAACACCGCGGTGTACGACAAGCAGTAAGCCGCAGCACTCGGCTACGTTGCGTCGGGGCGGGATACGTTCCCGCCCCTTTTTCTTTGTCTCCGGCCGCTCGTCATCGCCACAGCGCCCGTCGCGAATCCAGCGGGAGACCTTCAAGCCGTGCGGGCAAGCGGCTGGCGCTCGGACGGCGCGTCGAGCTCGGGACGACCGGTAAGCCGGACCAGGTCGGGGTCCCTCGCTGCGCTCGGAATGACAGCCTGGGTGATAGCGTCGGCTCAAGAGCACGCAATGACAAGGAGGAATCGATGAGGACGAAGCGCATTGTGGCGTTTGCGGTGTCGTTCGTTCTGGCGGCGGCGGTTCTCGCGCAAGAACCTGGAGAGTCGAAGGCGAAAGCCGTGATCAAGGCGGGGATCCCCGTCTTCACGCCGTCGGGCGATCTCAAGTGGACGGATCTGGATCCCAAGGGTGCGCCGGGAATCAAGATCGCGGATGTTTGGGGCGACCATACCAAGGGCGGATTCGGCGCGTTTCTCACGTTTCCGGCGGGCTTCCTGTCCCCCTTCCACACGCACACGAACGCCATCAAGATCGTCGTCGTCTCGGGCACCTACATGCAGACTCCGGAAGGAAAGGCTGAAATGCGGATGGGGCCAGGCTCCTACGCGTTCCAGCCGGGAGGAAGCTACAAGCACATTTCGGCCTGCGACGAGGCCACCGAATGCCTGCTCTTCATCGAGAGCGGGGGGAAGTTCGATCTCAAACCGGTGGCGGCGAAGTAACCGAGCGCCCGGGCACTCCCTCGAGGGCCTTACGGCCTGCCTTCAGGTGCTTCTCGAACCAGCGCGTCACCGCCACCGCGGACCGGATCCGGTGGCTCTTGCGCCAGCTGACTCGACGACGCGGGGGACGCTGGTGTCGGGTTCTGTGCTATACTTGCCTTGCTTGTATTACTAGTGAGGCAATAATGTCGACCTCCGTCTCCATCCGACTTGCCGACGCCACCGCCAGGGCCCTCGAGGATTTGGCAAAAGCGACGGATCGTCCCAAGACGTACTTCATTGAAAAGGCGCTCGAGTCCTACCTCGCGGAGAACGCCGATTACCAGGTCGCGCTCGACAGGCTCAGAGACAAGGACGATCCCATCGTCTCCTCGGCCGACCTGAGGAAGCGGATTGGCCGCCGCAAAGGTTGAGTACAAGCTCTCGGTCGCCGGGGACCTCGAAAGGCTCGACCGCGCGGTAGCGCCTCGCATCCTCAAGAAGATCGAGAGAGCGCTCGCCGAGGAGGGCGGATCCGGCGAGCCCCTGGCCGGTGAGTTCGCGGGCCTTTTCCGACTTCGGGTCGGAGACTACCGCGTGATCTACGCTCGGATGTCAGACGGATATCTCGTGTTGCGAGTCGGACACCGAGGCGACGTCTATCGACGAGGACGTCCCTGAGGCCGGACCGTCCAACCGTGGCTCGCGCTGCCGCGCGCGGTACACCTACCGCGGCGGGACGGTGGGCGTGGGCTGCGCCTGACGGTTGGACTTGGAGCTGTTGAGGTTGGTCGCGTCCTGGGGGCCAGCCGTGGGTGTGATCGTCGCCGCCATCCGGCCACCAAGAGTCGGGCTCGGGCTCGGCTGACCCGACCTGGCCTTGATGTTCTGGATGATATTCATGGACGTATCCCCTGCCCGCCCTTCCTCCGGCTTCGGCGTGGGCTTCGCGTCACGCTCAACCGTTCGATTGGACCTGGAACTGTTCAAGTTTGTAGCACGGTTCGCTTGCGGCGTCGGTGTCGGTGTGGGCGCGCTTCTCTCCTGCGCCTGCATGCCCGCGAGAGCGATCACCATACCGAGTCCCGAAACGACGCCCGGAAGTTTGTTCACCACGAGCCCCCTTGGCTTTGATTGTACTCCTCACTCTCGCTCCGCGACGGCAACGTAGACTGATTGGAGGAGGACCGAGCGATGAGCACAGGACACGACGACTTGGCGAAGGGTGAAGGGAAGCTTCTGGCCGACCGACACATCGCTCTTTGCCGGGACGAGGGCGGCAATCTGCACGCCATGAGCAGCGTCTGCCCCCATCGAGGCTGCGACGTCGAGTGGAACGGCGACGAAAAGGTCTGGGACTGCTCCTGCCACGGCTCGCGCTTCGCTGCCGATGGAGCCGTCCTTCGCGGCCCCGCGATGCAGCCGCTGCCGCTCGCCGAGGTGCCGGCGGAGACCTGATGGCCGAGCACATCTTCCCGCTTACGGACCGAAAGGAAGTCGCAGAGGGCACGATGGCCTTCCGGTTCGACACGTCCGGCTCCGACTTCGCCTTCGAGGCCGGACAGAACGCCGACTTCACTTTGATCGATCCGCCGAAGACCGACGCCGAGGGAAACGTACGGACATTCTCCTTCGCGAGCTCGCCCCATCACCGGGACTTCTTCACGATCGCGACCCGCATGCGGCCGACCGCCTTCAAGGACAGCCTGCGGCTCGTTCCGCTGGGCACGAAGCTCAAGGTGGAGGGCCCGAGCGGCAACATGGTCCTTCACGAGGACCCGAGCAAGCCCGCAGTCCTCTTCGCCGCCGGAATCGGGATCACGCCCTTCCGCGCCATGCTCGAGTGGGCCACGGAACAGAAGCTCCCGCACAAGTTCACGCTCTTTTACTCGAATCGAACCCCGGCCGCGACGGCCTTTCTGGGCGATCTCGAGGCATGGAGCAAGCGCAACCCGAACATCCAGCTCGTTCCCACGATTACCGATTCGACGGACCCGGACTGGCGCTATGAAAAGGGCCGAGTCGATGAGGCCATGGTGGCCAGGCACGTGCCCGACCTCGAGAAGCCGGTCTATTACCTGGCCGGCCCGCCCGGCATGGTCGAGGCTTTGAAGAAGCTGCTTCTCGACCGCGGGGTCAGCCGCGACAACGTGCGGTTCGAATCGTTCAGCGGCTACTGACCCTACGCCGTTACGAAAAGCGCCCGAACGGTTGGCCGCCTCCGACGGCCGGGAAAAGCAGTAGCACCACGAAAGCCGTCCTGTGCGGTTCCCGTTCGGTGCTATACTTGCATTGCTTGTATTACTAGTGAGGCAATCATGTCGACCTCCGTTTCCATCCGACTTGCCGACGCCACCGCCAGGGCTCTCGAGGATCTGGCAAAAGCGACGGATCGTCCCAAGACGTACTTCATCGAAAAGGCGCTCGAGTCCTATCTCGCGGAGCACGCCGATTACCAGGTCGCGCTCGACAGGCTCAGAGACAAGGACGACCCCATCGTCTCCTCGGCCGACCTGAGGAAGCGGATTGGCCGCCGCAAAGGTTGAGTACAAGCTCTCGGTCGCCGGAGACCTCGATAGGCTCGACGGCGCGGTAGCGCTTCGCATCCTCAAGAAGATCGAGAGAACGCTCGCCGAGGAGGGCCGATCCGGCGAGCCCCTGGCCGGTGAGTTCGCGGGTCTCTTCCGACTCCGGGTCGGGGACTACCGGGTGATCTACGCTCGGATGGCAGACGGATATCTCGTGTTGCGAATCGGACACCGTGGCGACGTCTATCGACGAGGACGCCCCTGAAGCCGGACCCGAGCCGGCCCCGTGCCATCACCGCTCTTTCTTCGGCGCCTCCAGGCTCGTCGCGGAAGCCGGAACCTCGCGCAACCCCGTGCCGAGCTCGAAGAGCCACCCTCCCGTCGCCGCGGCGGGGTAGGTGCTGACGCCGAGCACGATGTCCGCTCCGGGCGGAGCCGTCATCGTTTCGACCGTGTCGCCGTACACATCGAGGACCTTCCCCAGCACGCTCCCCGCGCGGATGCGGTCGCCGGGCTTGACCGCGACGTCGAGAAAGCCGCCGCGGGCATTCGTCACGATGCGGTAACCGGTCACGATCGTGTGGGCGGCCGGCCGGGGCGCCTCGCCCGGAAGGACGCCAACCTTGTGAAGGAAGCTGCGCACCGCATCGGCCTGGAAGCGCAGGTCCGCCGGGTCGAGCGGCTGTCCGCCGCCGACCTCGAGCAGGAAGGACGGAATGCCGGCTGCGCTGAAAACCGTGACAGCGTCGTGCGAGAAGATCTTCTCGGTGTCCCGCCACAGCGTCGGGACGCCGAAGCCCCGCGCCAGCTCGTCGTAGCGGGCCGCCGGAACCGTGCCCGTCACTGAATACAACACGAAGGGATGCTGGCGAAAGCGGTCGCCGCCGGTGTGCATGTCGACGAAGTATTCGGCGACGCGCCGCACCTCGGCAGACAGCGCCGCGGCGATCCGCTCGGTCGCGAACCGGTCCCGCCCGGGAAACGCGTCTCCAAAGTCCGCGAGATCGTCGAGATTCGGGTTGACGCGCTGGAGGGCCCGGAACGCGAGGGGATTCGTGATCATGACGGCGACGACCGTGCCCGCCATGGCCTGAGGATCGAGGCTCCGGACGACGTCCTGGAGCGCCCGCGGCCCGCCGTACTCGTCGCCGTGCGCGCTCGCCTCCACCCAAACAACCGGCCCCGCCTCCCGACCCGTCACGATCGCGATCGGCAGCGCGACGGGTGAGCCGTCCGCGGCTTCGGCCACCTTGAGCGAGCCGCGGACCGTCTGCCCGACGACGCCCCGCGCCGTCCCGATCTCGACGACCTTGCGGTCGGCTGGCGAGGCAGTGAGAAGCGCACCGAAGAGGACAGGGGAGAGGAAGAGCGACACCAGACGAAGACGGCGCATCGGGACCTCCGCGCGGAATGCGATTGCGAAG
>JBKJWL010000157.1:0-3884 GCA_046716885.1 Thermoanaerobaculia bacterium
ACCCCTTCTTCGACAAAATCAACGTAATCGCCGCCGTCAACGTCGTCTTCCCGTGATCCACGTGCCCAATCGTCCCAATGTTGACGTGAGGCTTGCTGCGATCAAACTTCTCTTTACCCATGTCCCCCTCTTACTTGCTGCCGACCTTGGCGATGATCTCTTCGCTCACGGACTTGGGAACCTCGTCGTAGGCGGCGAACTGCATCGAGTAGTTGCCCCGGCCCTGGGTCATCGACCGCAGGTTCGTGGAGTAGCCGAACATCTCCGAAAGAGGCACGCGGGCCGTGATCACCTGGATCCCCCCGCGCGGCTCCATATGCTTGATGTGGCCGCGGCGAGAGGAGAGATCCCCGATGACGTCACCCATGTAGTCCTCGGGCACCGTGACCTCGACGTCCATGATCGGCTCTTTGATGATCGGGCGGGCCTTCTTGGCCGCGTCCTGGTACGCCATCGAGCCGGCGATCTTGAAGGCCATCTCGGACGAGTCGACGTCGTGGTAGGAGCCGTCGTAGAGCTCGACGTGGACGCCCGTCGTCGGGTATCCCGCGAGCACCCCGGTCTCCAGGGCTTCCTTGATCCCCTGCTCGATCGGCTTGATGAACTCTTTCGGGATGGAGCCGCCGAAGGTCTGATTGTCGAAGACGAAGGCGTGGCCTTCCTCGGCCGGCTTGATTCGGATCTTGCACTCGCCGTACTGGCCGCGGCCGCCCGACTGGCGGATGAAGCGCCCGTGACCCTGGGCCTCCTTCGTGATGGCTTCGCGATAGGCAACCTGGGGCTTCCCGATGTTGGCGCCGACGTTGAACTCGCGGACCATGCGGTCCGTGATGATCTCGAGGTGAAGCTCCCCCATGCCGCGGATGATGGTCTGGCCCGTGTCCTTATCCGTGTGGACCTTGAAGGTCGGGTCTTCCTGCATGAGCTTGGCGAGGGCCATGCCCATCTTTTCCTGGTCGGCCTTGGTCTTCGGCTCGATGGCGACCGCGATGACGGGCTCGGGAAAGTTCATCGCTTCGAGGATGACAGGCTGTTCCCGGTCGCAGATCGTATCGCCCGTGGACACGTTCTTCAGGCCCACGGCCGCGGCGATGTCGCCGGCCCAGACTTCCTTGAACTCTTCGCGCTTGTTCGCGTGCATCTTGAGGATGCGGCCCACGCGCTCGTTGGTGTCCTTGGTCGAGTTGAAGACGCCCGTGCCGGCGTCCATGTGGCCCGAGTACACGCGGAAGAACGCGAGCTGCCCCACGAAGGGGTCGGTCATGATCTTGAAGACGAGAGCAGAGAAGGGAGCGTCGTCGGTGGGCGGCCGCTCGAGCTCCGCGCCTACGTCGTCATGACCCTTGATGGGCGGGATGTCGAGGGGCGACGGGAGATAGTCGACGACGGCGTCGAGCAGCTGCTGCACGCCCTTGTTCTTGAAGGCCGAGCCGCAGACCACCGGCTGCACGCGCCCGGCGATCGTCGCGCGGCGCAGCGCGTCCTTGATCTCCTGGGCTTCGACCTTGCCGCCGTGAAGGTACCGCTCGAGGAGGGAATCGTCTGACTCCGCCACGGCCTCGATCAGCATCTCCCGGTATCTGTCCGCCTCGGCCTTCATGTCCGCCGGAATCTCGAGAGTGTCGAACTTGGAGCCCGTCGCGTCGTCGTGGAACTCGAAAGCCTGCAGGTTAACGAGATCGATGACGCCGCGGTGCTCGGCCTCGGTCCCCCACGGGATCTGGATCGGCGCGGGCTTCGCGTTCAGCTTGGTCTTCATCATCTCGACGCACCGCGGGAAATTCGCCCCGACGCGGTCCATCTTGTTCACGAAGGCGATGCGCGGCACGCCGTACCGGTTGGCCTGGCGCCACACCGTCTCGGACTGCGGCTCGACTCCGGCGACGGCGTCGAAGACCGCGACCGCGCCGTCGAGTACGCGCAGCGACCGCTCGACTTCCGCCGTGAAGTCGACGTGGCCGGGCGTGTCGATAATGTTGATGCGATAGTCGCCCCAGAAACACGTCGTGGCGGCCGAGGTGATCGTGATCCCGCGCTCCTGCTCCTGGACCATCCAGTCCATGGTCGCGGTGCCGTCGTGGACCTCTCCGAGCTTGTAATTGACGCCCGTGTAGAAAAGGATCCGCTCGGTGGTCGTGGTCTTCCCGGCGTCGATGTGCGCCATGATCCCAATGTTGCGGAGGTCTTTGAGCGGATGCGGGCGCGGCATATCAGGTATTTCGGATTTCGGCGTTTGGATTTCGGACTTACCAGCGGTAGTGGGCAAAGGCCTTGTTGGCCTCCGCCATCTTGTGCGTGTCGTCCTTCTTCTTGACGGCGCCGCCGCGCAGGTTCGACGCGTCGAGGAATTCCGCCGCGAGCTTCTCGCGCATCGTCTTCTCGCCGCGCTGGCTCGCGTACTCGATGATCCAGCGGATCGCCAGCGAGGTCCGGCGGTTCGGCCGCACCTCGACCGGCACCTGGTAGGTCGAGCCGCCGACGCGGCGGGACTTGACCTCGAGGGCCGGCTTGACGTTCTCGATCGCCTTCTTGAAGGCCTTCATCGGATCGTCCTGGGTCTTCTCTGCGACCTTGTTCAGGGCGCCGTAGAGGATCCCCTCCGCCGTCGACTTCTTGCCCTGGGTCATCACGGAGTTGATGAACTTCGTGACGAGCTGGGAGTTGTAGAGGGGATCCGGAAGGATCTCGCGCTTGGCAACGACTCGGCGTCTGGGCATGGTCTTAAGCCTTGGGGCGCTTGGCGCCGTACTTGGAACGCCCCTGTTTGCGGTTGGCAACGCCGACGGCATCGAGCGTCCCGCGAATGACGTGATAGCGCACTCCGGGCAGATCCTTGACTCGTCCGCCGCGGATCATGACGATCGAGTGCTCCTGGAGGTTGTGCCCGACGCCCGGGATGTAGGTCGTCACCTCGATCCCGTTGGTCAGCCGCACCCGCGCGACCTTGCGCAGCGCCGAGTTCGGCTTCTTCGGAGTCGTCGTGTAAACGCGCGTGCAGACTCCGCGCTTCTGCGGGGAGCGCTGGAGCGCCGGCGAAGCGGTCTTCACCGCGAGCCGCTCGCGGCCCTTGCGGACGAGTTGAGAAATTGTCGGCATCGACTCTCCTGAAGTCTCCCCGTGTCCCCCGGAGCCGTGGAAGGACCCGAGATCGACCGTAACCGCTTTACTTGGAACCGGGCGAGACAGTCCCACCGACTCGCCCGAATCCAGAGGAAAAACCCGCGAATCGTACGCGCCGGAGGGGGGTGTGTCAAGCGAAAACCCCTGACCCAGAGCGACTTCCCCCCGATCCAAACCCGTATCCGAGGTCCCCCGGATCTTCGCTGCGCCCGGGGAGCGGGAGTATACAGGACGGGACCTCTACGCCAAGGGCGTATTTCCCTCAAGAACCGATAGTTACCCGGGAGCCGCGCCCGGGCGATCGCGATGATCCCTTTTCCCAGCCGCCACGCGTGTCGAACGAGGAGGAAGAGACATGACCCCAGTCCCCCCGAAGCCCCGCGGCTGGATCGAGGCGGTTCGTGAGGCGGCACTTCGGTTCAACGATCGGCTGAGCCAGCCCGTCTTCCTGAGCCCGGCCGGCAAGCCGACGCCGCCTCCCCGTCCCCCCCGCCCCGGCGTCCGCGTTCAGGTTGGCCCGACGCGAGAGACCGGCTAGCAAGAAAACGGGGCCCGTCGCCGGGCCCCGGGAAAGGACGCGAAAGCTCGACCCTACTCCTCGTCGCTCGCGTCGACCTCGGCGTCCGCCTCGGCCAGGGCCAGCTCCTCGGCCGGATCGGTGAGGAAGTCCTCGAGAGCGGGCTCCTCCACCTGCGGGATCTCTTCCCGCTCCAGCACGATGTTGCGGTAGTACTCCATGCCCGTGCCGGCGGGGATGAGGCGGC
>JBKJWL010000158.1:0-38666 GCA_046716885.1 Thermoanaerobaculia bacterium
TCCTCCATCATCTTCTCGTCCATCATGCCCGGCTTGCCCGGCATCTCCATCTTCTGCGCGGCCGGAGGCGGAGGCGTCGGCTGCTGCGCCCACAGGGTCACGGCGCCGACGAAAGAAACGAGGAGGATCGGGATCGTTCTACCCACCTTCATGGAAGACTCCTTCCTTTTCTGCTGGATCGCTCCTGCGGTTTGATCGTACTATGTGGTTCATCACAGGCATGATGCAAGCCGTAGATATCTTGTGGCCGCAGTGGAACGCAGGCATGATCTGTCTGCATCAAGTCATCCCGATTCCGTTCAGCGCGCGCGAGGCGTTCGCCGGCGTTGTCCACCCGAGGAGCGCAGCGAAAGTCCCTACCCGTACCTCTCGACGTCGGGCGAAATCTCCCCGGTGACATTCGGCTCCTGGAAGATCAGGGCGGTCCCGCCGACCGGCAGATACACGGTGTGATTGCCGGCGGACATGTCCACGCGGCACTCGTAGTAGCCGTGCGGCGAGATGGTCATCAGCGTCGCGGGCTTGTTCTTGAAATCGAGCATCGGGCAGAAGACGATGACTTTCGACGGCATGGGGCTCACTCCTTCTCGAGCAGGCTCTGGAACTCTTCCCACGTCACGGTCCGAATCCCCAGGGCCTTCGCCTTTTCGAGCTTCGACCCGGCTGATTCTCCCACGACCACGAGGTCGGTCTTCTTCGAAATCGACCCGGAGACCTTCGCTCCCGCCGCCGCGAGGCGCTCGGCGGCGTCCTCGCGGGAGATCCCCGGCAGGGTACCGGTAATCACAACCGTCTTTCCTGAGAGCGGGCCGGCGGCCGGCCGCGCACGGCGCACGCCCTCGAAGTTGACGCCGTGCCTGCGCAGCTTTTCGACGAGCGCGCGATGCTTCGGGTGGGAGAACCAGGCCGCGATCGCGGCCGCCGTGTTGGGCCCAACCTCCTCGACGGACTCGAGCTCCTCGGCCGTGGCTGCCGCGAGCGCGTCGAGAGAGCCGAAGTGGCCGGCCAGCGTGCTGCCCGCTTTCTCTCCCACGTGGCGGATCCCAAGAGCGAGGAGAAGGCGCGATAGGTCGTTGGCCTTGCTCTTCTCGATCTCCGCCGCCAGGTTCGAAGCCGACTTCTCGCCCCACCGCTCCAACGCCGCGAGGTCCGACGGCCGGAGGTCGTAGATCGAGGCCACGTCGGTCAAGAGACCCGCCGAGACGAGCTGATCGACGAGCTTGTCTCCCAACCCCTCGATGTTCATGGCCCGTCGGCCGCAGAAATGCCGCAACGCCTCGCGCACGACCGCGGGACAGGCCGGGTTGACGCAGCGCAGGGCGACCTCGCCCTCCTCCCGCACGACCGGATCGCCGCAGACCGGGCACGTCTCCGGCATCGCGAAGGGCTTCGCGTCTCTGGGGCGCTTTTCCAGGACCACGCGCACGACCTTCGGGATGACGTCGCCCCCTTTTTCGACGACGACCGTGTCCCCCACGCGAACGTCCTTGCGCGCCAGGTCCTCGTAGTTGTGGAGGGTGGATTTTCTGACCGTGGTGCCGGCGAGCAGGACCGGGTCGAAGTGCGCCGTGGGAGTGAGGGTCCCCGTGCGCCCGACGTTCACACCGATCTGGCGCACGACGGTCGTGGCCTCTTGCGCGGGGTACTTGTGCGCGAGCGCCCACCGGGGCGACTTGGCAGTAGAGCCGAGCTTCTCACGCTCGGCCCGGTCATCGACCTTGATGACGACTCCGTCGATCTCGTAGTTGAGAGCGTGCCGCTTCTCCTGCCACTCTCCGACAAAGGCGCGCACGTCCTCGAACGTCTCGCACCGGCGCCAGTGGGGATTGACCGGAAACCCGAGCGCCCGGAGCCTCTCGAGCGCGCGCGACTGGCTCTCCGGCATCGGCGCCCCCTCGACCATGGAGTACAGCCAGGCGTCGAGGCGGCGCTTCGACGTGATGCGGGAGTCGAGCAGGCGCATGGTTCCCGCGGCGGCGTTGCGCGGGTTGGCGAAGAGCGGCTGCCCCTCCGCCTCCCGCTCGGCGTTGACGCGCTCGAAGGCCTTCTTCGAGTAGTAGACCTCCCCGCGAATCTCGAGCGGCGTCTTCTCGGCGATCTGGAGCGGGATCGAGCGGATCGTCCGCACGTTCGGCGTCACGTCTTCTCCGCGCACGCCGTCGCCGCGCGTCGCGCCGCGCACGAGCGCGCCCCCCTCGTAGCGGAGCGAGATCGAGAGGCCGTCGATCTTGAGCTCCACGACGAATCCCCGCGGCTCGCGGCCGAGAACGCGGGTCGCCCGGGCCAGCCAGGCTCGGGCCTCGTCGGAGGAGTAGGCGTTCTCGAGCGACAGCATCGGCTTCGCGTGCGCGACCGTCGCGAACCCCTCGGCCGGTTCCCCGCCCACACGGCGCGACGGCGAGTCCGGTGAGGCGAGCTCGGGATGCTCCGCCTCGAGGGCGATGAGCTCGCGCAGGAGACGGTCGAATTCGGCGTCCGTGATCTCCGGCCGGCTCTCGACGTGATACAGGCGCTCGTGGCGGCGGATCGCACGGCGCATGTCCTCGACCGCCTTCCCCGGGTCGGGTTTTTTCGGCACGGCTGCATGCTACAGTCACCGCAATGTCTCCGGCAAAAGTGCGAGCGCTCGCCCTCGCGCTCCTCGGAGCGGCGGCGCCGGCCCGGCACCTGGCCCAGGACTTCACGCCTCCGGTCGCCTCTTACCAAATCACCTGCCGCCTCGACGCCGAAAAAAGGACGGTCGAGGGGACGCAGGTCCTGACGTGGAAAAATACGACCTCGCGCGCCGCCCACAGCCTTCGGTTTCACCTCTACCTGAACGCCTTTCGCAACTCCCTCTCCACGTTCCAACGGGAGGCGCGCGGAGAGCACCGGGACGGCAAGATTCCCGACTCCTGGGGCGCGATCGAGATCCTCCGGATGACCGGATCCGACGGCGCCGACCTGTTGCCGCTGCTGCGCTACGTCTCCCCCGACGACGGGAACCCGCACGACCGGACCGTCGCAGAGGTCCTGTTGCCGAAACCCGTCCAGCCGGGGGAGACGATCGCGGTGTCGATGGACTTTCTGTCGCGGCTGCCGCGCGTTTCCGTCCGCACCGGCTACAAGGGCGACTTCTTCTTCGTCGCGCAGTGGTTTCCGAAGCTCGGCGTCTTTGAGGAGGAGGGCTGGAACTGCCACCAGTACCACGCGGCGACCGAGTTCTTCGCGGACTTCGGCAACTACGACGTCTCGATCGACGTGCCGGCGCGGTACAAGGGCAAAGTCGGGGCGACGGGCCGCCTCGTGGACGAGCGGGACACCTCGCTCGGCCGCGTGCTCTACCGTTTTCGGCAGGACGGCGTCCACGACTTCGCGTGGACGGCGGATCCCGCCTATGTCGTGCTGGAAGACACGTTCCGCGAGGCCGGGATCGGCGACGTGCGCCTGATCCTGCTCCTCCAGCCCGAGCACGGTAGCCAGGCGGGACGCCATTTCGGCGCCGCCAAGGTCGCGCTCTCGGGATACGGCCGTGTGCTGGGGCCTTACCCCTACGGCACGCTGACCATCGTGGACCCGCCCTGGGGCGCCGGCGGAGCCGCGGGCATGGAATATCCGACGCTGATCACCGCGGGGACCTCCTGGAGCGCGCCCGCCAGCGTCCTGCGGCCCGAGGGCGTCACGGTCCACGAAGCGGGGCACCAATTCCTGTACGGCCTGATCGCCTCGAACGAGTTCGAGGAGGCCTGGCTCGACGAAGGCTTCAACACCTACATGTGCGATCGCGTCCTCAAGGCCGCCTACGGCAACAACCGCGTCGCGCTCTCGGTCTTCGGGATGCACGTCCCGCTCGGGATCGACATCCACTACCCGCTCGACACGAATCGCCGGTACTTCGAAGTCGCAGACTGGGACGTGCTCGCGTCGGTGGGATGGAAGTTCCGCGACCGCAAGTCCTACGGCGCCCACGTGTATTCGAAGACCGCGCTGACGATGGCGACACTCGAGCGCCTCCTCGGCCGGCCGGCGATGGATCGGGCACTACGCCTCTATGCGGACCGCTGGCGGTTCCGGCATCCGACGACGAGGGATTTCCTCGCGGCCGTCAACGAGACCACGGGACAGGACTGGCGCTGGTTCTTCGATCGTACGTTCTCCTCCTCGGGCGCCGTTGACTACGCCGTGGCGGAAGCGACCAGCGATCCGGCGAAACCGCCCCGCGGCCTCTTCGAAGCCGACGGCAGGCTCGTCGAGCGGCCGCCGCCCGCCCGCGCGAAGGCCCGCGGCTGGGACAGCCTCGTGACGGTCGTGCGCCGGGGCGACGTCGCCATGCCGGTTGACGTCGTGCTTCGGTTCGCGGGGGGAGCGACGTGGCGCTCGCGCTGGGACGGCGAGGCGCGGTGGAAGCGCTTGCGCGTCGAGGACGGGCCGCGCCTGACGGAAGCCATCGTCGATTCCGAGGAGAGAATCCTTCTCGACACCGACCGGACCAACAACGGCCGCAGGCCGGTGGGCGACCCGCGCGCCGCGACCCGCTGGACCTCGCGCGCCGTTTTCTGGATCCAGAACATGATCGACTTCCTCACGGTGGCCTGGTGAGCCGTGGGCCCCGCGCGGCCGCCTGCTTCCTCCGGGGCCTGAAGCTCTCGCTGAGCAAGCCCTATCTCGCCCTGGCGCTCTGGCTCATCCAGCTCATGCTCGCCGCGGCGGTCATCCTGCCGATCTCCAACGCCCTCCACGCGCTGCTCGACCATTCCCCGGCCGCCGACACGATGGTGGCCAATCCCGACTACGGATGGTGGGAAACCGTGCGGCGGGTGCATCCCGATCTCCTCGGGAACTTTCCCGAGCTCGCCACGCGATTGCTCTCGTCGGAGGGCATCCGCTGGTCGGAGCTGTCCGGCCTGCGGGGCGTCGGCGCGACGGCCGTCTCCCTGGCCCTGCTGGCGATCGTGCTCAACGCCTTCGGGCTCGGCGGCATGCTGGGCGCGTTGAAGGAACCGCACAGCTCCCTCGTCACATTCGGGCGGGAGGGGATGCGCCGCATGCCGGCTTTCCTGGTCTTCACCTTCGCGGCCTTCGGGGCCGCATTCGCCGCGTACGAGTGGATCTACGTGAGATCCGGCGAAGCCCTTCGCGACCGGGTCCGGGAGCTCCACACAGAACAGGCCGCCCTCGCCGTCACGGCCCTGCGCCTGGCCGCCCTCCTCCTGGCGCTCGCGATCATTAAGCTGCTGGCCGACACCGTCCGCACCGTCTGGGTCGTGCGCCCGGACCTGCCGCCCGTATCGCGGTTCTTCTTCGGGATCGGCGGGGCGCTGGCCCGGCCGCTGCAGCTGCTCGGCATCCTCGGGCTCTACGCCGCGGTGACGGCCGGTCTGTACGCGATCTGGCTGGTGCTCGATCCCTCCGCCGGCGGAGAGGCGAGTTTCGCCCTGGTGCCGCTGATCCTGGCGCAGCAGGTCTTCGTCTTCGCGCGGCTCCTGATCAAGGTCGGCTACTATGCGGCCGTGTCGGAGGCGCTGACGCGGGCGCCGTCTCCGGAGTACTCGTACGTGGCGGGCTCAACGCCGCCCGTCGCGGACGAAGCCGCTCTCGAGCGGCTCTAGCGCGGAGTCGAAGCGCGCCCGGTAGACGAAGGGCTGCCGTCGGATCCCCTCGTTGCCTCCCCGCTCCCAGGGTCCGGTGAACCAGGGAAGAAACCGCAGGTCCTGAACGATCACCTCGGCGCCCCCGTCCTTGCCGGGGTACACCGTCTCGAGCGGGAACCGCGCGAAGGCGAGGTAGACGCTCCAGTCCGGCAGCGCGCGCGCCGCCGCCAGGGCGGGCGAGCCCGGGGGCCGCGCGAACCGCTGGATCCGAGCCCGCTCGGGGGGCGGGTAGTAGTCCGACAGGCTCTGGACGATCTCGGTCCATTTCTTCGGAGGCTGCGGATTCTCCGCGCCGCGCGCGAAGGGCCCGATGTCGAAGAAGGCGACGTGGATCTCCGCGTCGTGCTCGGAAATCCCCATCCAGCGCAAGGGCGAGAGAAACTGCGGCAGCACGGCAACGCGGACCCCGGGCGGCGGCTGATCCATGCGCTCCCAAATCGCGAGCGCCCGCGCGTGCAGGATCGCGCAGAAGCACAGGTAGACGAGGAGGGCTGCGGCGCCGGCCGCCGCGATCCGCCGCCCGTGCCTACGAAAGACGACGGCGAGGACCATGCCCGCGAGAACGAGCGACGTGAAGATGGGGTCGAGAATGAAGACCCAGTCCAGCGAATAGCGGGTCCGCGAGATCGGCGTCCAGAACATGGTGCCGAAGGACGTGATCCAGTCGAAAACGATGTGCGACGCCAGGCCGACTGCGGAAAAGACCCAGAGCGTGAGCACCCGGGCCTGCCGCAGGAAGAGCCTCGCCGAGAGGGCGATGGCCAGGGCCAGGAACGGCAGAACGAGAAACGAGTGCGTCCAGCCGCGATGGTCGCTCAGATAGTCGAGGCGGCTGGAAAAGAAGAGGAAATCGAGATCGGGAATCATCGCGGCGGCCGCCCCGAGCATGAGCGCGGCGCGCGCTCCCGGGCGCTGCGCCAGGGCGCGGGCAAAGACGGAGCCCGCGAAGCCGTGGGAGATCGTGTCCATGCGAGGGCGGAATGATAGCGTCTCCCCGTGACCGGGCAATCCCTGAAAGGCAAGGTCGCCCTCCTCACGGGCGCGTCCTCGGGCCTGGGACGCGCGTTCGCGATCGCACTGGCAGAGGCGGGCGCGAACGTCTTCCTCGTCGCCCGGCGCGAAGACCGGCTGCGCGAAGCCGCGCGCGAGATCGCGGACTCCGGGGGCGAGGCCGCCTACCATGTCTGCGACCTGCGGGTCGTGCCGGCGCTCTACGACCTGGTGGACGTCGTGCTCGCGCGGTACAAGCACATCGACATTCTGATCAACAACGCGGGTGTCGGTTACCGCGCCCCGCTGCTCGAGACCAAGCGCTCGGAGATCGCCGAGATGCTGGAGACCGATTTGAACGCCGCCATCTACCTGACGCAGGCGGCTCTGCACGCGCTCCTGCGCAGCGCGCCGTCCGACATCGTCAACATCTCGTCGATCGCGGGCCTCGAGGGGTTTGCCGAGGGCACGGTCTACTGCGCTGCCAAGTCGGGCCTCGTGGGCTTCACGCGCGCGCTCGCGGCGGAGCTGAAGGACGCGAACGTTCGGGCCACGTCGATCTGCCCCGGATCCGTCGACACCGAGTTCTTCGACCGGTTCCGCCCGACGATCGAACGCTCCCGGATGCTCGACGCCAACGACGTCGTGCGCGCGTTGATGTACGTGCTGACCTCGCCGCCCAACGTCATCCACGGCGAGGTCGTGCTGCGGCCCCGGGTGGCCTAGCGACGCTCCCCTTTTTCGACGCTCGACCGTCTCGTATAATTCCTCGACAGATGCCCGCGATTCTCCTCGTCGACGACCAGGGGCTCTTCCGCGGCGCCGCCGAGGAGGTTCTCCGGCGGACAGGCTGCGAAGCTCTGTTCGCCGCCGGCGGGACCGAGGCCCTCGATCTGGCGCGCCGCGAGCGGCCTCAGCTCGTCGTCGTCAGCGCCCAGATGACGGGGATGACAGGTCTGGATCTCGCGCGGGTGCTGAAGGCCGACCCCGCCTTTGCCCGCACCCCCATCGTCCTCGTCGGCCCGCCCGGGATCGAAGACAAAGCCCGCCGGGCCGGCGCCGACGCGAGCCTCGCGACCCCGCTCGACCCCGAGGCGTTTTTCGCGACCCTGCGGCGCTACCTGCAGGTCCTGCCGCGCGAGGAGGCGCGCTCGGCCGTGGGTTGGTCCGTCACCTTCTGGCGCGACGGGCTCCAGCACACCGGGACCATCCGGGACCTCTCGCGGGGGGGCTTCTTCGTGCGGACCGACGTCCGGCAGCCGATCGGGGCTCGTCTCGAGGTTTCGTTCGACGTGCCGGTCGAGCACGGCGTGCGCACGGTCGTCGCCGAGGCGATGATCGTGCGCATCGGGAAGGATCCCGACCGAGGCCTCGGCTGCCGCTTCTTCCAGCTCTCGGCAACCTCCAAGGGCTACCTCGAGGAGTGCCTGCGGATCCTGGCGCCCGGCGAGACGCCCGCCGAGCCGTAACGGCGAGCGCTCGTCCTTCACCCACTCCGGGTCGAGACGACGAAGACCCACGACTTGCCGTCGGAGCTCTCGATCCGCAGGCGCTGCCCCCGGGCTCAACCGCAGCGGGCGCTCAGACGCCGGCCGCTGACAGGTCCACGAGCGCGATGCCGGCGTTCTTCGCGACCTCGATCGAGCGCTGGTCGCGGTAGAACTCGCCGAAGTAGACGCGCGAGAGCCCGGAGTTAGCGATGAGCTTGAAGCAGGGCCAGCAGGGACTGGCGGTCGTGTAGAGCTCCGCGCCCTCGATCGAGACGCCGTTCCTGGCGGCCTGGATGATGGCATTGGCCTCGGCGTGGACCGTCGCGACGCAGTGGCCGTCCTCGATGAGGCACCCGACGTCGGAGCAGTGCGGGAGCCCGCGGATCGAGCCGTTGTAGCCGGTCGAAAGGATCGTCTTGGCGCGCACGATCACGGCGCCGACGTGTTTGCGGGGGCAGGTCGAGCGTGTGGACACCTGCCGCGCGATGTTCATGAAGTAGGTGTGCCAGTCGACGCGTTCGTCCGTCATCGGCGCGATTATGCCGTAGCTGTCAACACGGCCTCGACAGCCGCCCGCAGAGCTCCGTCCCCTATGTCAGAATCGTGCCGTGACCGAAAACCGCCGTGTCGTCATCACCGGAATGGGAGCGGTGACCGCGATCGGCGGCTCGCTGGATGATTTCTGGGCGCAGGCCCTCGCCGGCGCGTGCGGAATCCGTCCGTTCTCTCTCTTCGACCCCGCGGCCTACCGCACGCAGACGGCCGCCGAGGTCACGAAGATCCCGGACGCGTTCCTGACGCCCGCAGAGAGGCGGCGGATGTCGCGGGCGGACCGCATGGGGGTCGCGGCCGCGCGCGAAGCGATCGCGGCTTCGGGACTCGACCTGGCGCGGGAGGATCCCGCGCGGGTGGGCGTGATCCTCGGGGGCGGCACCTCCGGTCTGATCGATTCCGAGGCCTTCTTCGCGCTGTACCTCCGGGGCCGCAAGGCGCGGCCGTCGAAGATTTTGAACCACCTTCCCGACTCGATCACCGACCGGGTCGCGCAGCGCTTTGGCCTGGAGGGCATCAAATCCACGATCACGACCGCATGCTCGTCGTCTGCCAACGCCTTGGGCTACGCGTTCGACGCGATCCGGGCGGGCCTCGCCGACGTCGTCGTCACGGGGGGCTCGGACGTCCTCGCGCGGCTCACCTACGGCGGTTTCAACTCCCTGCGCTCTGTCGACCCGGAGCCCTGCCGCCCGTTCGACCGCGAGCGCAAGGGGCTCTCGATCGGCGAGGCCGCCGGCATCCTGGTCTTCGAGGAAGCCGGCCGCGCGCGCCGGCGCGGCGCCCCGATCGTCGCGGAGTTTCGCGGCTACGGCGTGACCTCCGACGCGTACCACATGACGGCGCCCGATCCCTCGGGCGCGGCCGGCGGGCGTACGATTCGGGCTGCCCTCGAGAACGCCGGGCTCAACGCAGAGGACGTGGACTACGTCAACGCGCACGGGACCGCGACCCCGCAAAACGACTCGGCCGAAACGGCGGCCTTGAAGGCCGGGCTCGGCGGGCGCGCACGGGAGATCCCGATCTCGTCTATCAAGTCCATGATCGGCCACTGCCTCTGCGCATCCGGCGCGATCGAGGCGGTCGCCACGGCGCTGACGGTCCGCGATGGAAAGGTTCCCCCGACGATCCACTACGAGAACCCCGACCCCGCCTGCGACCTCGATTACGTGCCCAACACGGCCCGGGACATGCCCGTGGACGTGGCGCTGTCGAACTCCTTCGCCTTCGGCGGCAACAGCTCGGTCGTCGTGCTCGCGCGCTACGACGGTTCCGCGCCCTGATGGCCTCCCGCGGGCTGGTGACCGGGACCGGCGCGGTCTCTGCGCTCGGCCGCACGCCGGAGGAGTTCTTCCGCCGCCTGTGCGCCGGCGAGAGCGCGATCCGGCCGTTCCGAGCCGAGGAGCGCGGCAGCCTGCAGGCCACGCACGTCGCCCGCTACGACGGCTTCTCTCCCCAGCCCGAAATCCCGGCCATGAAAGCGCGACGCCTCGATCGCGGCAGCCAGTTCGCGCTCATCGCGTGCTCGCAGGCCGTCGCGGAGGCCGGGTTCCGCGTCGGCGACGCCCCGGAGTCGATCGGAATCGCGATGGGGACCGGCTCCGCCGGGGCCGGCGCGTTGACCGAGTTTCTGAAGGTCCTGATCCTCGAGTCACCCGAAGCCGCGCCGCCGTTTCACTTCCCCAACACCGTGGCCAACGCCCCGGCCTCCCAGGTGTCGATCGAGCTGAAGATCTTCGGCCCCAATGTGACCATTACGCAGAAGGACCCCTCGGCCTTGAACGCCCTGCTCTTCTCGACGCTGGCCCTCGCTTCTGGCCGCGCGAAGGCGATGCTCGCGGGCGCCGTGGACGAGTGGAACCAGTACTACGCGATGGGGTTTGACCGGGTGGGGGCGCTGCGCGGAGAGAGACGCGCCTCGGGCATCGTGCAGGGCGAGGGCGCCTTCGTCGTCCTCGTCGAGGAGGAGGCGTCGGCCCTCGCGCGCGGCGCCAGGCCCCTGGCACTTCTCTCGGGACTCGGCACCGCGGGCGTGCCCTCCGAGCCCTACCGCTTCGCGCCCGACGCGGCGGCGATGGAGCGCGCGATACGCGGAGCGCTCAAGGACGCCGGGGTCGATCCCGGGCAGGTCGATCTCACCTTTCCCTCCCGCGACGGGGTCGCGGAGATGGACCGGGCGGAGGCCTCGGCCATCAGCGCGATCTTCGGCGCTGCGGTGCCCCGCGCGATCGCCGTCAAGGACGCGATCGGCGAGATGGCGGCGGCCGGAGGGGCCCAGCTCGTGGCGGCCGCCCGCGCCCTGGCGGGCGGCTCAAGCCGCTGCGCCCTGGTCAACTCCTTCGGCGCCGGCGGAAACTTCTTCGCGGCCGTGATGGAATCGGCCTCGTGACCGCCTCCGTCCGCGCCGCGGCGCCTCTGAAGGGGCTGACCCTGGATATCCCCGTGCGGTTCGCCGAGTGCGATCCGTACGGCGTCGTCTGGCACGGCCACTACGTGCTTTACCTCGAGCACGCCCGCGAGGCCCTGACCGGAAAGTTCGGCTTCACGGCCGCCCGCGCGCTCGAGATGGGTTACCGCGTGCCGATCACGCGCCTCGCGCTCAAGTACCGGGCGCCCGCGCGGCCGGACCAGACTCTCCGGGTCACGGCGCGCCTACAGGCGCCGAGCGTCGCGCGCTTTGTCATGGACTACGAGATCCGGAGCGAGACGGGTGCGCTCCTGGCCTCGGCCGAGACCGAGCAGGTCGTCGTCAACGCGGCGGGCGAGCTGCTCCTGACGCTGCCCGCCGGGCTGCGGGCGATGTGCGCCTCGATCCTCGAGTACCAGGACTCTCTGGACGATCCGGTGCGATGACGAAGGAGAAACCCGCCGCGTCGGCCAACCGCCGCTCCCTCGGGTTTCTCGCGAGGTTCCTCGCCCTGCTCGTCGCCTCCTACTTCCTCGTGGCCTCCCGGCCTGTCAACGATGCTGTGATCGTGCCCTTCACCGCCGGCGTGGCCAGCGTCTCGGCCGAGGTTTTGGACCTGCTGGGCGAAGGCGTCGCCGTGTCCGGCACGGAGATCCGCTCCCCCCGGTTCGCCGTGAACATCGAGAACGGCTGCAACGGAGTCGAGACGGCCCTGCTCTTCGGCTCCGCGGTGCTCGCCTTCCCGGCTCCGTGGAAGCGCCGCCTCCTCGGGCTCCTTCTCGGCTTTGCCGCGATCCAGGCCATCAACCTGGTGCGCGTGGTCTCGCTCTTCTGGATCGGCGCGCACCGGCCCGCGCTCTTCTCTTCCTCGCACACGGTGCTCTGGCAGTCGATCGTGGTGCTGTGCGGCGTCCTGCTCTTCCTCCTGTGGGCTTCGCGCGAACAGAGACGGCCCGCGGCCGTCGCTGCGGAAGATGGCCGGACGCGGAGCCGCTGACGGGGGCGCTCCCCCGGTCCGGCTCGACGGTCGGGCCGTCCTGCGTCTCGCGCTGGGGTTCGGAGCGGGTCTCTTCGTGTGGTTCGCGTTCTCGACACCTTACGCGCGCGCCGTCGCCGCGCCGGCCGGACGTTTGTTGCGCGCGTTCGAGAGCCCGGCCATCACTCGCCTCTCGGTCTGGCCGGGCGAGTTCCGCGTCGACCGCGCGGACTTCCCTCCCGATTCACCGCGTCCGGGACTCCCGGCGGCCGATCTGCACTTCAACTTCGTGCTTCTGACCGCGCTCTTCGCGCTCGGCCGCGACCCGTTCTCCTCCCGGAATGTCGGCCGCTTCTGCGTGGCCGCGGCGGCGCTATGGGCAATCCACGTCCTGGCCCTCGTCTTCCAGATCGAGGCGCTCTACGCGACGCGGCTGGGGCCGTGGAGCGAGGCCCACTACGGCGCCATTGCCCGCAACTTCTGGGCGGCGGGCTTTCATTTCTACGAGATCGCCGGCCGCTTCGCCGCGCCGTTCGCGCTGTGGTGGGGACTGGGGCGGACGGACGGGCGGCCGCAGCGGCCCGCCCGAGCATAGTGGCGGGATCGTGCCCGCCTTAACGCCGGCCCCGCTCCCGCCGTAAATACCGGTAGTCGGGGATCGAGAACTCCTTGAGCTTCGCAATGAGCGAACCGCGGGAGATGTTGAGCACCTGCGCGCCGCGGCTCTGGTTGCCCTCGGCCCTCCGCATCGCGCGGTCGATGACCTCGCGCTCGACCGTCTCCACAATCTTCTTCAGGTCGTCGGTCTGGCGGAGCACCGTCTCGGCGAGGCTCGGCTCGGCGACCGGGCCCGTCGGCGGAGTCGGCACTTCGACCGTCTGCCGGATCGCGGGCTCACTACCCGCCTCGCTCGTGACGCCGGCGAAGACGATCCCGGCGACCTGCACGAGCTCCTCCAGGAAGAGCACGGCGCGCGCGGCGAGGCGCGGCGACTCGCGCACGAGAATCCCGGCGCACCCGCCACCGTCGCTGGTCGGTTCGATGATCAGCGTGAGCACGCCCGTCACGGTCTCGGCGCGCGACAGGCGCTCGCCCGAGCGCAGCTCCTGGACCATCCGCGGCGGAAGCATCGGGTTCTCGCGGAACGTGGACGCGAGGGGCCGGAATCCGGCGCTCGCCGAGAACTCCCCCACGGCCCACTCGGACGGGGGCAGCTCGCGGTCGAGAAAGTCCGTCAGCTCGGTGGCGAGGTCCTCGGGAGAGCGGGCCGCACGGCACAGACGATAGGCGGCCAACCGAAGCCCGCGGTACTCCACCTCGGTGATCGGCAGCGCGGGCAGGATGGCCGGCGCGGGACCGGGATCGGCAGCTGCGGCAGGCGGGACTGCGGTGTCGCCCTTCGGAAGCTCCCTCATCGGCGTGGGGCGTATCACCGGAGCCGCCTCGACGACGGTGAGCGTCGCCTCACCGATCGTGATGCGGTCGCCGGGAGAGATGGCGCCGCCGAAGAACTCGCGCCCGTTGACTTGCACGGCTTCGATCCCCTTGAACAGGTCGATGTGAAAGGCCCCTTCGCGCTCGAAGAGCCTCAGGTGCCGCCCGTAGACGCCGCGGGCGCGAACGACGATCTCGTTTCCTGACGAGGCGCCGACGGTTGCGGTCGGGCCAGTGACCCGGAACATTTCGGCCCCGGCACCGGGCCGTCGGCGAACTTCGAGTGTCAACATGAGTGAGGAACTCCCTAAGAGGTGAACGTTACACACTTGACGTTACACACTTACTGACCGCGAGTGCAACACTATCTATGGCTTCTGCGCGACCCGCGGTCACATTGCCGACCGCGTCGCACGCCAACGCCATCGCGGCGGCTCTAAAAGAGGCCGGACACCCTGCCGTCGGCGTCCACGTCGATCGTCTCGGCTGCGGGCTTCCTCGGAAGGCCCGGCATCGTCATGATGTCCCCGCAGATCGCAACCACGAAGCCCGCGCCGGCGAAGAGGCGCGTCTTGTCCACGTGGAGCGTGAAGCCGGACGGCCGTCCGCCTTTCCGCGGATCGTCCGAGAAAGAGTACGGTGTCTTGGCGATGTTGATGGGGAGGTTCCCGAAGCCCTGCTTCTCGTATCGGGCGAGCCTCTGCTCCGCCTCCTTCGAGAAGGACACGCCGCCGGCCCCGTAGAGCCGCCGGGCGATGATCTCGATCTTCTCGGCGAGAGGCCGGTCCCACGGATACAGCGGCCGATAGCGCGCCGAGCCCTGCGCGATCTCGGCGAGCACGGCCCGGGCGAGGTCCTCGCCGCCCGCGCCGCCGCGCGTGAAGACTTCGGAGACGGCGACCTTGACGTCGAGCTCCGCGCACCGCTTCTCGAGAAACGCGATCTCCGCCGGCGTGTCCGCCGGGAATCGATTGATCGCGACCACCGCCGGCAGGCCGAAGATCCGGACGTTGTCGAGGTGGCGCTCGAGATTCGGCATGCCGCGCGAGAGGGCCGCGAGGTCCTCGACGCCGAGGGCGTCCTTGGGCGTGCCGCCGTGCATCTTTAGCGCCCGCACGGTCGCGACGAGCACGACGACCGAAGGCCACATGTCCCCGTACGCGCACTTGATGTCCAGGAACTTCTCACCGCCCAGGTCGAAGCCGAAGCCGGCCTCGGTGACCGCGATCTCGCCGTAGCGCATCGCGATCCGCGTGGCCAGAATCGAATTGCAGCCGTGCGCGATGTTGGCGAAGGGGCCGCCGTGCACGAGCGCCGGGGTGCCCTCGAGGGTCTGGACGAGGTTGGGATGGATGGCGTCCTTGAGCAGGGCCGCCATGGCGCCATTGGCCTTCAGGTCCCGGGCGCGCACCGGCTCGGCCTCGCGCGTGTAGCCGACCACGATCGCGCCGCACCGCTCCTTCAGGTCCTTCAGGTCCCGGGAGAGGCACAGGATCGCCATGACTTCGGAGGCGACGGTGATGTCGAACGCCGTCTCGCGGGGCACGCCATTGATCTTTCCCCCGAGCCCGATGACGATGTCGCGCAGCGCGCGGTCGTTCATGTCGAGCACCCGGCGGAAGGGGATGTCCCGCTGGTCGATGCCGAGCGGGTTGCCGTAGTGCAGATGGTTGTCGATCATCGCCGCCAGCAGGTTGTGCGCCGCCGTGATCGCCGGGAAGTCTCCGGTGAAGTGGAGGTTGATGTCCTCCATGGGGACGACCTGCGAGTAGCCGCCGCCCGCGGCGCCGCCCTTGATGCCGAAGCACGGGCCCAGCGACGGTTCGCGCAGCGCGATGATGGCGCGCTTGCCGAGGCGGTTGAGCGCCTGGCCCAGGCCCACGGTCGTAGTCGACTTGCCCTCCCCCGCCGGGGTCGGCGTGATCGCGGAGACGAGCACGAGCGGCGCTTCCGGGCGCCCCTCGGCGCGCGCGATGGCGGCGACCGAGACCTTCGCCTTGTCCCGGCCGTAGGGGATGAAGTCGTCCGGATGGATTCCCGCGGAGCGCGCGACCTCCTCGATGGGACGCAACTTCGCTTCCTGGGCGATCTCGATGGCGGACTTCATGCGGGCCCGATCCTAGCAACACCGAGCGTCACGCCGGGGCGTGGGGACCCACGGGGCCGGCTACCCGTTGTGCTCCGGCCGCATAGGCACCCCAATAAGTTGTGGCTAATCCCCGGGGCCATTTGCTACATTCCTTTACAGATGCTCCGGCTCAAACGCGTCGAAATCTCGGGCTTCAAGTCCTTCTACGAGAAGGTGGATCTCACGTTCCCGGGCGCCGTGACGGCCGTCGTCGGGCCCAACGGCTGTGGCAAGTCCAACATCTGCGACGCGGTGGCATGGGCGCTTGGCGAGCAGAGCGCGCGGGCGCTGCGCGGCGAGAAGATGGACGACGTCATCTTCAACGGCTCGAGCAAGCGGCGCCCCCTGGGCATGGCCGAAGTCATCCTGACGCTTTCGGCGTCCAACGGCGACGGCGACAAAGGCGACGACAACGGCCTGCTCCGCGTCGGGCGGCGCGTCTACCGAGACGGAGAAGGCGAGTACTTCCTGAACGACAAGCAGGTCCGCCTGCGCGACATCCAGGACCAGCTCCTCGGCACGGGGCTCGGCGTGCGCGCCTACTCCGTCATCGAGCAGGGGCGCATCGACCAGGTTCTCTCGACCAAGCCTCAGGACCGCCGGCGCCTGATCGAGGAGGCCGCCGGAATCACGAAATACAAGCTCAAGAAGCGCCTGGCCGAGGGCAAGCTCGAGGAGACCAGAGGCAACCTGCTGCGGCTCTCCGACATCATCGCGGAGATCGAGCGCAACGTGACGTCGCTGAAGCGGCAGGCGTCGCGGGCGGCGCGCTACAAGGAGCAGTCGGAGCTGCTGCGGCAGCGCCGGGCGTCGCTCCTGCGGGCCCGCGCCGATCTCTCGGGCGAGGCGCTCGCCGCGGCAGAGAGACTTCGCGACGAGCGCCGCGACCGCGAAGCCGAGGCCGCGGCCGCTCTGGCCCGCGCGGAGTCCCGGCTGGCGGCGGCTCGGCTGGAGGCGTCGGATGCCGCGGCGGGGCGCGATGCGCTGCGAGAAACCCTCGCGTCGCTCGAATCGGCGATCGCGCGGGACGACGCGCTCCTGGAGTCCAACCGGCGCGCTGCGATGGACCTCGCGGCCCGCCGGACCGCGATCGAGCGCGAAGGCCGCGACTTCTCCGCCGAGCAGGCGCGCGCGGCCAGGGACCTGTCGGAGCTCGAGGAGCGCCTGGCGCGCAGCGTCGCCGAAGCCCGCGCGAAGTCGCTCGCACGCGAGGAGGCAGACCAGAGAGCCTCCGAGGCCGCCCTGCGGTGCGCGGCGCGCGAGAGGGAGCTCGAGGAAACACGCAACCTCGCCCTGGCGGCGGGAGGCGAGCGGGTCGCGATCCGCAACACACGGCACGAGGTAGACCTCGCGGCCGAGCGCGTGACCGCGTCGCTCTCGCGCCTCCTCGGGACCTCCGCCCGGATCTCCGAGGTGCTCGCGGGCCGCGAGGTAGAGGCTTCCGAGGCCCAAACGGAGGCCTCGCGCCTGCTCCAGGCCGCGGCACACGCGTCCCGACGAGTCGCCGACGTCGAGGAAGCTCTGGCCTCCATCACTCTTCGTCTGGAGGAGGCCGAGACTTTGCGCGAGGCGGTCCGCGCGTCGGCGGGAGCGCTCGAGCACCGGTTGGCCGCGCTTCTCGAGACGCTGCGCGCCCGCGAGCTCGGCGTGGACGAGGTGCGCGCGGCGCTCCGGGGAGCGGGTTTCTCCGAGCAGGGCGCGCTCTCGGATCGCATCCGGCCTCACGCGGGATGGGAGGACGCGGTCGGCCTCGTACTCGGAATGGATTCGGACGCCCTGCTCGCCGCCGGCGACGTGATGCGCGCGGTCGAGGCAATGCGGCCGCTCTCGGCCGCGCGAATCGTTCGCGCCGACTGGCGGCAGGACACGCGGCGGGCGGAGATCGGCGGCTGCCTCGGCTGGGAAGACGTGCTCGAGGGCCACGCGAGCCTCTCCAACGCCGCGAAGGCCGCCCTGCCGCCCACGGCCTTCGTCGAGCGGCTTGCGGATGCGCTGGCGCTTTCGGAGCGACACCCGGGTACGACGTTCGTCACGCGCGGACGGGAGGTGGTCCGAGGACCCGTCGTGCGTGTCGCGGGACCCTCGGCTGAGGCCTCCGGCCTCTTCGCCCTGCGCCGCGAGGAAAACGTTTTGCAAGACCGACTCCGCGAGTCCCGCCGGAATCTCGAGGCGGCGGAGGGGCGCCTCGAGGAGCTCCGCGCCGCGCGCCAGGCACGGGACGCGGAGCTGCCGCCGCTGCGGGAGGAGGAGCGCGAGGCGCAGTCCGGGCACCGGGCGTTCGCGGCGCGGCTGGACGAGAGGCTCGCGGAGCGCGACCGCCTTTGCCGAGAGCGCGACGTTCTCGCGGAGGAACAGCGCGCGCTCGGGGACGAGGCGGCGGGCCTCGACACGCGGCGCCGCAGCCTCGAGGAGGAGGAGCGCCGCCGGGCCGGCGCCGAGGAGGCCGCGCACGAGAAGGTCGCAATGCTCTCCGCGTCGCTGTCGGAGGCCCGATCGGTCGCCATGTCGGCCGCCGATGAGCTCGCGCACCGGCGCACCGAAGCGGAGGTCGCCGCCGAGCGGCGCCGCGCCATGGAGGCGGCCCGCGACATGCTGTGCGAGGCGCACTCGACGCTCGAGCGCCGGCTCGTCGAGGCCTCGGAGGAAGAAACGCGCATCGCCGCCCGCGCCGCGGAGCTCGGGGAGGAGGAGACGGGCGCGCGGCAGCGCCTGAAGTACAACCTCGACACCCGCGAAACGCAGTCCGCCGGGCACGGAGCGTCCGTCGAGACCGCGCGGGACGCCGCGGCGCGCGTCGAGGCGGCCGAGGCGTCCACGAGGACCGACCGCGCCGCGCTCGATGCCGCGCGAGAAGCGCGGTTCGAGGCCGAGGTCACCGCCACCCGCGGCGCCTCCGACCTCGAGCACCTGATTTCGCAGGCGCGGGAGGAGTTCGGCGTCGCTCCGGAGGCTCTCGAGCCTCCGGCCGACACCTCCGCCGAGGCCATCGTGGCGCTCGGGGCCGAGGTCGCCGAGCTCGCCGCTTCGATCGAGCGCCTGGGGCCCGTCAACGTACTCGCCTTCGAGGAGCACAAGGAGATGTCCGAGCGTCTCGTGTTCCTCACGACGCAGCGCGACGACCTCCTCCGCTCGATCGCGGAGCTGCAGGAGTCGATCCGGAAGATCAACGCGACCTCCTCGGAGCGCTTCGCCGAGGCGTTCCACGCGATCAACGCGAACTTCAAGGAGATGTTCGAGCGGCTGTTCCAGGGCGGCGCGGCCGAAATGAAGCTCCTTGACGAGACCGACATCCTGGAGACCGGCATCGAGATCGACGCCCATCCGCCGGGCAAGCGCAACCAGTCGATCCTGCTGCTCTCGGGCGGAGAGAAGGCCCTGACCGCGATCGCGCTTCTGATGGCGATCTTCCGCTACAAGCCGTCGCCCTTCTGCATCCTGGACGAGGTCGACGCGCCGCTCGACGAGGCGAACATCGACCGCTTTACGCGCCTCCTGCGCGACATGACCGAAGAGACCCAGTTCATCGCCATCACGCACAACAAGCGGACCATGGAAACCGCCGACATCATGTACGGCGTGACCATGGAGGAGCCGGGCTGCTCGAAGATCGTCTCGGTCAAGTTCGACTAGCCTCGGCGTTTGACGCCGGGCCGCGCATTCCGTAAGATCCGCCGCTCCGGCTCCGAGCCGACGTAGCTCAGTTGGTAGAGCAGCGGTTTCGTAAACCGCAGGTCACCGGTTCAAGTCCGGTCGTCGGCTCCAACGAATCATCTCTGAGCCCGGCCACGACGCATCCGTGTCCGCAAGGAGGAACGGCCGATGACCAGCCTCGAAATGCCCGACGGGCACCGCAGCGCCACCGGTTCCTTCGAGATCGTCGGCGCAAACCACGCCTACACCCTGGACGACACGCTCCCCGATGGCCCCTAACGGCGGGCCTTTCGGGTGCCGCTGATCGAGAGCCGGATGAGCAGCGGAGTCACGTCAGGAGGAAACCGGCGCCGCTGGTTCTACGGGGCGCTTCCCGGCGTCGCGCTCGTCCTCGAGAACCTCGCCATCTTCGACCGTCACTACTTCGCAGGCTACGGCTTTCCCTGGGACTTCAACGGCTCCTACTACGCCTCCACCGCCTACTGGACGACGGCGGTCGCGCGCGGCGGCCTGTCGATGTGGATGCCCTTTCAGTCGATGGGCTATCCGTTTCCGATCAACCTTCAGACGAGCCTGTGGTACGCGCCGCTGTGGTTCTTCCCACTTCTGAAGATCCCCTATACCCTGCACGCGGCGGTCGTCGTGCAGTGCCTTCACGTTCTGCTCGGAGCGTTCGGGATGTACGTGCTGCTGCGGGCGATCGTCCGGTCGCGCCGGGAGGCTCTCCTCGGGGCCTTTTGTTTCCAGCTCTTCGGCGGCTTCTACTCGAACGCCCAGCACGTCGACATCATTCGTTCGTTCGCGTTCACTCCATGGCTTCTCTGGTGCCTGACGCCGCCCCGGCGCGGCGAGAGCGCGGTTCCCCGAAGGCTCGCGCTCCTTCCGCTCTTCGTCTGGGCAACGGCGACGGGAGGCTACCCGGGCAACTTCATCGCGGCGCTCTTTCTTCTCGCCGTGTTCGCCGCGTTCGTGCTGGCGGCTCGCCGCTTTCGGCGTCCGGCCGTTGTCTGGGCGGCGGCCGCTTTGGGCGCGGTGGCGCTGGGGCTCACCATGGCGGCGATCCAGCTCGGCCCGGCCTGGCTCTTTCGCGCCGAGCTTTCGCGCTACCACCAGACCGAGACGATCCGCCGGATGTCGCTGGAGCTTGCGCACGTGCCGGCCCTTTTTCTCTCCAGCCGCGACACGCCGGGGGATCCGAGCATGAGCTCGACGTTCGTCGGTTTCCTGGTTCTCGCCGGATTCTGCTTTCTCTCCCGGCGCTCTCTCCGGCGGCTCTGGCCCTACGCGCTTCTGCTGTTGCTGGCCACCGCGATGGCCGCGGGCGACAACCTCCCCATTCACGCGTGGCTGCGGGGGCTCGTTCCTCCCCTTGCCTACTCGCGCTTTCCGTCAAGCGACTACCGCGGGTTCGCGGCGGTGCTTCTGGTGATTCTCGCGGCCTGGGGGTGGCGGGACCTGCGCCGTCAGCGGCGGATCGCGGCTGATTTTACGGTGCGGCTCATCGTTCTGGCGCTCTTCGCCGCCTGGGGACTCGAGATCGCTCGCGGCCCGCACTCCGCATCTCCCGAACAGACGTTCGCTCTCGTGTGCTTGGTCCTGAGCGTGGGAGCCCTCGTCTTCTGGCGCGGCTCCCGTCGGCGAGGGCTCGCGCCCCCGGCGATCCTTCTCGTCGTCGCCTCGCTCGATGGGGGGCGTGTTCTCTCCCGGATGGAAACCTGGTCGGTCAAAGACCTGATCGGACTCGGCCAGGAGTTCTATCCGACCCCGGCGCGCCTCGCCGACGCCGGTCTCGTCCTCGATCCTGCGGTGTTCCGCGAGCCCAAGCCGGCCCGCCCGGCGCGCAAGGAGGGAGACCATCGCTACTGGGCCGCCGGCTACCTCACCGGCTCCTACGAGATCCATGACTTCGGCGGGGGTAACCTGCGGGCCGTCTGGCAGATTCTGCCCGACTCCGTTTACCTCGACTTCATGCGCCGGGAATGGCTCCCGATCCTGGTGGAGCCCCCGCCAGCTTCCGCGGTGGCCGGCGACGCGATCGAGGTCCGGGATCTCCGGGCGCGCCTCTGCGCCGTCGCTCCCGATCCGCGGGTCCGGCAACTGGAGTACGGGATGGACCGCATCGTCTACAGAGTGCGTCTCGAGAGGCGGGCTCTGCTCGTCGAGAACGAGACGTTCTTCCCGGGATGGAGCGCGCGCCTGTCGGGCCGGGGAATTTCGGCTCCGACCCTTCGCGCCCGTCGCGTCAACGGAATCTGGCGCGGATGGCTGCTCCCGGCCGGTGAATACGCCATGGAGGCGTCCTTCCGCTTTCCCCATCTGTCGCGGTTTGCGGCCGTGAGCGCCGCCGGGTGGCTCGTCTGGCTCTCGGCAGCGGCCGTGATCCTTCGGCGCGGCGTAAGCTGAACCGGATGCCGATTCGCCAGGTCCTCGAATCCCGCGTGCCGGTCAAGGTCTGGACGGACGACCTCGAGGAGTCGGCGCGCCGGCAGCTCGTCAACACCGGCGCGCTTCCCTTCGTGTTCCGGCACGTCGCCGCGATGCCCGATACGCATTGGGGCATGGGGGCGACGATCGGGACCGTGCTCGCGACGAAGGGGGCCGTCTGTCCGGCCGCGGTGGGCGTCGACATCGGATGCGGCATGGCGGCTGTCAAAACCAGCCTCGACGCGGGACGCCTCGACGGCAAGCTCTCGAAGCTGCGGCACTCGATCGAGCGGGGCATCCCCGTTGGATTCCACCAGCGCCGGGAACCGCACCCCCGGGCCGCCGCGTTCCTGGCGAAGGCGGGATCTGCGCGCCTCCCCTTCGTCTCCTCCGAGGGGGAGCGGAAGAAGGCGGCGCTTCAGTGCGGAACGCTCGGCGGCGGGAACCACTTCATCGAAGTCTGTGTCGACCAGAACGACGCGAAGGTGTGGGTCATGCTGCACTCGGGCTCGCGAAACATCGGGAAGGTCACGGCCGAGAAGCACATCGACGAGGCAAAGAAAGCGATGCGCAGGACCTCCACTCCGCTTCCGGATCCCGATCTCGCCTATCTCTCCGAGGGCTCGGAGCCGTTCCGCCGGTACGTCGCCGACCTTCAATGGTGCCAGGAATTCGCCCTGCGGAACCGGCAGATCATGCTCGAGGAAGTGTTGAAGGACCTGCGTCACGAGGTCGGAGATTTCGAGCAGGCGGAGGCGATCCACTGCCACCACAATTACGTGGCGTGGGAACGCCACTTTGGCGAGGACGTCATCGTCACGCGTAAGGGAGCGATCCGCGCGCGCAAGGGAGAGATGGGCGTGATTCCCGGCTCGATGGGCACCGGCAGCTACATCGTGCGCGGCCTCGGCAATCCCGAGGCGTTCGAGAGCGCGCCGCACGGCGCGGGTCGGAAGATGAGCCGCGGGGCGGCGCGGCGGACCTTCACGACGGCGGATCTGGCACGGCAGACCGAGGGTGTCGAGTGCCGGAAGGACGCCGGGGTCCTCGACGAGATTCCGTCCGCGTACAAGCCCATCGGCGAGGTGATCGAGAACTCGTCCGACTTGGTCGAGGTCGTGGCGCGGCTGAAGCAGGTGATCTGCGTCAAGGGGTGACCCGGCCACCGAAGGCAGACCCCAGTAGGGAACGCCGGTACCCCGGCGTTTTCGCCCGGAACTCATGAGTCCTTGCGGGGTCCCCCGCGCGCGCGCTTCACAACGGAGAGCATTGCGTTTGTGACGATCCATTGCAACCGAATCGTACTAAACCGTATAGAATCGACGCCGATGCGCCAGGACCCGACAGGCCCCGTCTCCGCCGCAGAAGCGGCCCGCCTCCTCGGCGTCAGCCACCAGACCATCAAGCAGTGGATCTACAAGAAGCGGGTCCGCTCGGTCCGAACGCCCGGCGGCCATCACCGGATCTCGCGCAGCGAGGTTCAACGGCTGGCGGGCTCTCCCCTGCCGAAGGGCGGCGCTTCCGTCGGGATGGACGCGATCAGCGGCCGGAACAAGCTCCTCGGCATCGTCACCCGGGTTCGGGAATCGGGCCTCCTCGCGGAAGTCACGTTCGACGTCGGAGGCCAGACGCTGACGGCGATCATCACGAAGGCCGCCGTGCGCCAGCTCGGCCTGAAGTCCGGCTCGCCCGCCTACGCGCTCATCAAGGCCACCGAAGTCATGGTGATACGAGCGTGAAACAGGTCCGCGGACTCGCCGTGCTCATCGGACTGGCTCTGGCGGCCCTCGGCGCCGGCCCGCAGGAGAAGCCGGAGATCCTCGTGTTCGGCGCGGCGAGCCTGACGGAATCGCTCCAGGACCTCGGCAAGGCTTGGGAGGCAAAGACGGGCCAGCCCGTGACGTTCTCCTTCGGCGCCTCGAGCGACCTCGCGCGGCAGATCCAGGCGGGCGCGCCGGCGGACGTCTTCTTCTCGGCCGACACCGCGAAGATGGACGCACTCGAGAAGGCCCGACTGGTGCGCGCGGAAGACCGGCAGGAGTTCCTGTCGAACATCCTGGTCGTGATCGTGCCGGCTTCCTCGAAGCGCCGGATTCGGTCCCCGCAGGACCTCGGCGGCCTCCCCCGCCTCGCTGTGGGCGACCCGGAGTCGGTGCCGGTCGGCATCTATGCGAAGAAGTGGCTCGAGGGCCTCGGCCTCTGGGAGAAGATCCGGCCGATCCTCGTGCCGACCCTGGATGTCCGGTCGACGCTCGCGGCCGTCGATAGCGATGCCGTGTCGGCCGGGATCGTGTACCGGACGGATGCCGCGGTCGCGAAGTCCGCCCGCGTGGCTTTCGAGGTCTCCCACGGGCCGGAGATCGCCTACGCGGTGGCTCCGCTCGCGGCGTCGGTCAACCGGAAGGCCGCTGAGGAGTTCGTGCGTTTCCTCGCCGGCGAGGAAGGGCGGGCCGAGTTCCGCAGGCGCGGATTCCTCATCCGAGACGCGAAGTAGCTCGCCGTGATGCCCGACGATGTCTCGGTCCTGCTTCTGACGCTCCGCGTGGCTGCGATCGCCACGCTCCTGATTCTTCCGTTCGGGATCGCGGCGTCCTGGCTTCTCGCCCGGCCGTGGCCCGGCCGGACCTTCGTCGAGACCCTGCTGTCTCTGCCCCTGGTCCTGCCGCCGACCGCCGTCGGCCTGTTGCTTCTCGAAGCGCTACGAAAGTCCGGTCCGATCGGCCGGATTCTCGATCGCGCGGGCGTCGAGGTGCTCTTCACCTGGAAGGCGGTCGTCATCGCGACGGCGGTCATGTCGTTTCCGCTCCTCGTCCGGCCGGTGCGCGCGGCCTTCGAGGAGATCGACCCCCGTCTCCTGGCGATGGGCCGGTCGCTCGGCCGGGGGCCCGTCGAGGTCTTTCGCCGCGTCGCGCTGCCGCTCGCGTGGCGCGGAATCGTCGCCGGCGTTCTCCTCGCCTTCTCCCGGGCTCTCGGCGAGTTCGGCGCGACGATCATGATCGCCGGCAACATCCCCGGGCGCACGCAGACTCTCGCACTCGCGATCTTCCACCGCACCCAGATCGGCCAGGATGCCTCGGCAATGCGGCTCGTGGGCGTGGTCGTCGTGCTCGCCTTCGCGGCCGTCTGGACGACGGAATTGCTCACACGGCGGCGCGGCCGGCGGACCGCCGCATGATCGACATCGACATCACCCTGCCGCTCGCCCGCTTCCCGCTGCGCGTCGCCGCGAAGCTCTCGGGCGATACAGTGGCGGTTCTGGGGCCCTCCGGTTCGGGCAAGACGTCGCTGCTCGAAGCGATCGCCGGCCTGCGGCGGAAGGCGTCGGGGCGGATCGCGGTCGGAGGCGAGACGCTGATGGACACAGCGGCGGGCGCCTTTCGTCGCCCCGAGAGCCGCCGCATCGGCTACGTGCCGCAGGACGCGTGCCTCTTTCCGCATCTCGACGTGGCGGGCAACGTGCGTTTCGGCATGAAGAGCCGGGCCGGCGGGGCGCCTCTCTTTCGGGAGGCTGTCGCGATCCTCGAGATCGACGGCCTGCTCGGTCGCTACCCTTCCACGCTGTCGGGCGGCGAGCGCCAGCGGGTGGCCCTGGCGCGGGCGATCGCCACCGAGCCGAGGCTTCTGCTTCTCGACGAGCCGCTCGCGGCCGTGGACCCGGAGCTGAAAGGGAGGATCCTTCCGTACCTGCTTCGCGTTCGGGACACTCTGCGGATCCCGTTTCTCTACGTCACGCACAATGCCGGCGAGGCCAGCGCGGTGGCGCACGAAGCGATCGTGCTTCGGGAGGGAACCGTCGTCTTCGCCGGCTCGCCCGACGAAGCCCTTCGCTCCATGTCGCTCGTCGATCCGGAGGCGCGGTTCGACAACATCCTCGCGGGCCCGCTCGGCGAGCAGAGCGGCCGACGGGAAACTGGCTCGCTCCGCGTGGGCGAGGCGCTTTCGCCGTGCCCGCGAACGAGTCGGCCCAGCCAGCCGGTCGCGCCGTCTTTTCGGTTGCCCCGGAGGACGTCCTCGTGTCGACGCGGCCGCTCGAGGGAATCTCGGCCCGCAACGTCCATCCGGGGAAGGTGATGTCGCGAGAGGTATCGGGAGCGAGCGCGTGGATCCGGATCGGCGCGTCCGGTCTAGAATGGACGGCGCGCGTCACGGCCTCGGCCGCGGAGGAGCTCGGGCTCGAACCCGGCGCCGAGGTCTGGATCGCCGTGAAAACCCACGCTTTCCGGCGCCTTCGGTAGCTTTCGGCCGCAGGCATTCGCTGCGCGAACGGCGGCCGAGAGCCTTTGGTACGAGGGCCCATGAGCAAGACTTCTGGCATGAGCTTGGCGAACGGCGCTCCTGACCAAGCAGCAAAGGCCCCCGCCATCCCGCACTTTTTTTCAGCAACCTGCTAGCGAAAACGACCCTTTGGTCCGGGGCCGCTTGGTCGCGCCGCGGTTTGCCCCTATGGTCGCCGCATGGCGATCGCGACGTTGCCCCTCATCTGCCTCCTCGCCTTGACGATCGGAGATGCGGAAATGCGCCCGGCCCTGGCCCTGGTGGCGAAGGCGGCGCCCGCGCCGAAGCCCTGCGCGGCTCCGGAGCACCGCCAGTTCGACTTCTGGCTCGGGGAGTGGGACGTCACCGAGAAACGCAAGGCGGCCGGCACGAACCGCATCACCCGGATCCTCGACGGCTGCGCCGTGCGCGAGGAGTGGGCGGGCGCGAGCGGCACCCACGGAACGAGCCTCAACATGTGGGACGCCGCCGCCAGACGGTGGCGGCAGACGTGGGTCGACGACAAGGGCAACGTGCTCCTGCTCACGGGGGGACGCAAGGGCAACCGGATGCTGCTCGAAGGGGAGGCGCCGGGCGACGGCGGAGCTCGGCTCCGGCACCGCATCACGTGGTCTCCGCTGCCGGGCGGCCACGTGCGCCAGCTCTGGGACTCGACGAAAGACGGTGGGAAGACCTGGGAAGTCGTTTTCGACGGAGACTACGCGCCGAGGACGCGCTAGCGACTGGTGCCGGAAGGGAGGCTCGCGAGCCACTTCTCGACCGCTTCCCGTTCTCCGTCTTTCAGCCGTTTAAGAATTCCTTCCGGATGGCTGGCGATGACCCGAGCGTCGTCGAACGGGAGCCTTTCGTACATCTGGCCCCCCGGCTCGTGGCACGGCGCGCAGCGGCTCTGGAGGACCGGGCGCACGGAGGTAGCGAACGCATCAGGCGCTGGCGCCGGAGCCGGGACCACGGCTGGAGCCGACGCAGGAGCCGGGCCGGCGGTGGCTTCGACCGCGGACGCCGGAAGCGGCGGCGGCCCGGAGTTTCGGGTGCCCGCCCCCTCGCCGCAGTCCCGGGCCGGCAGCAGAAGAAAACCGAGGGCGAGACCCATTCCGAGGCGCGGAAGAACCATCAGGCACTCACGTTGCGCGTCCAGTGGTATCGAGGCCGCGCCGAAAAAGCAAGTTTCTGAGGACGAACGAGGGCGGCGCTCCCTGTGACAAAAGGACTCGTCCACGTCCGGGATTCATCCGTCCTCGAGGAATACGGCTTCGTCCTCGCAAAATAACCCGCATTCCGTTTCTTGGACACTTCGTCCGGAATCTTGGGTCGAGTCGACTCGGCATTTTTCGTAACCCCTTGTGTTTCTTTACGTATTACGCACTGCAGCGTTGCTCAAAAAACGCGGGAGGCAAGGGATGAAGATCCGAACCTTGATCGTCGACGATGAGCCCCTGGCGCGGGAGTGGGTGCGCAACGGTCTCCAGGAAGAGGCCGACATCGAGATCATCGGCGAGTGCGGCGACGGCTTCGAGGCCGTCAAGGCGATCACCGAGCTGAAGCCCGCCCTCGTGCTCCTGGACGTGCAGATGCCGGGCCTCGACGGGTTCGGCGTGCTGGCGAGTTTGGATTCGCAGGACCTGCCGGCCGTCATCTTCGTCACTGCGTTCGATCGGTACGCCCTCAAGGCCTTCGAGGCTCATGCGGTCGATTACCTGATGAAGCCCTTCTCGAGCGAGCGCCTCCACGAGGCCGTCGAGCGCGCCCGCACGGAAGTCGATCGCAGCTCCTCGCGCCAGCTGAAGGCCGCGCTTCATGCGCTCCTCGAGGACATCCAGCGCGAGCGGGCCTACCCCGAGTGGCTGCTGATCAAGAAAGACGACCGCAGCGTTTTTCTGCGCGTCGCCGACATCGACTGGATCGAGTCCTCGCGCAACAACGTGCGGCTCCACGTGGGCAAGGAGATCTATCTCTTTCACGAGACGACCACGGGCATCGAGTCGAAACTCGACCCGAAGGAATTCTTCCGGATCCACCGCTCCACGATCGTCAACATCGAGAAGATCAAGGAGATGCACCCCTGGTTCAACGGCGACTACGCGGTGACCTTGAAGGACGGGACCAAGCTGACGCTGTCGAGCACGTACCGCGAACGTCTGAAGGAGTTCCGGCGCCTGGCGGTCTAGCCCGGGGCCCGGGCACCGGATGAGGCAGGCGGCGGCGCGGAGCCGGGTTCCGGTTCCGATCGAAGGGAACTCCCTGGAGCCCCCGCGTCCCGCCGTGTCCACGATCCTCCGGCGGGAGGGCGACGAGTCGGCCGATCCGGCGCCGCCCCCGACAACCCGCGGCCGGAAGGCGCTCGGGATTCTCCTCGTCTGGACCGGCGTCGGCCTCTTCATTGCCGCGCAGCGCTACCTGCGCGGGCCGTCCCTGCAGCCGCGCCTGGCCCTTCCGTGGGGCGAGTCTCTCGCCGCGAGCCTCGTCACGGCGTACCTGTGGGCCATCCTGACCCCGGCGGTCATGCGCGCCGCGCGGCGTCTGCGCCCCCGGCGCGGGACGGCGCTCTCCAACGTGCCGCTGCTGCTCGCAGCCGGCCTCGCCGCGGCTCTCCTCCATCTGCTCGCGACGAACGTCTTCTGGCAGGTGGTGGATCGCGAGAGCGCCGGCGATTTCCTGGCGATGTTCTTCGCGACGCTCGCCTTCGGCGGCGCGGCCCGGCTCGGGGCCTACTGCGGCATCGTGGGCGTGACCTGGGGCATCGACGACTACCGGACTTACCGAGAGAAGGAGATCCAGGCCTCGGAGCTCGAGCGGAAGCTGTCTCAGACGCAGCTCGAAGCCCTGAAGCTGCGGCTCCATCCCCCGTTCCTCTTCAACACGCTCGCGACGATCCTCCCCCTGATCCACAGCGAGCCGCGCGCGGCGGCGCGCACGGTCGTGCAGCTCGGCGACATCCTGCGCCTCGCCCTGCACAACGACGCCACGGGTCTCGTGCCGTTGAAGACCGAGCTCGAGTACATCCGGCTCTATCTCCAGATCGAGCAGACTCGGCTCCAGGACCGATTGGAGGTCGAGTTCGCGATCGACCCCCTCGCTCTGGACGCGGCCGTTCCGAACCTGATCCTGCTGCCGTTGATCGAGAGCGCCATCGCCAACGGCGTGTCCGTACGACCGGGCAGAGCCCGAGTCTCAATCCGGGCGCGCGCCGGGCAGGACACCCTGCTGCTCGAGGTGGGAGAGGCGGCGGCCGTCCCGGCGGAGGTGCCCGCCTCCGTGCCGATCGACGACTCCTTCGTCCGGAATACCAGGCTGCGGCTCGAGCTGCTCTATACCGGGCGGCACGAGGTCACGATCTCCGACCGGCTCGAAGAGGGATACGACGTACGGATCACGCTCCCCCTCTCGGAAATCGCCGACGCGCGCTCGCCGGCGGCGGGGGCGGCGTGACGAGTCCGCGCTGGAGGTCTGCGGGCTGGGTGCTCGCAGCGTGGACGCTCGTCGGGCTCTTCCGCGCCGCGGACCGGTATTTCAGCGACCCTTTCCAGCTCCAGCGCCTTGAGTTCGGCGCCTGGGAAGCGCTCGCCCAGAATCTCCTGTCTTCGACGATCTGGGCGGCCCTCACTCCCCTCGTTGTCTCGATCGCTCGGCGCTCGATGCCCACGCGCGTGCCCTGGCTGGCGGCGGTCTCGCGCCTGGCAACGGCCGCCGTCGTCTTTCCGATCGCGCACTGCGTCGTCTACCAGCTCGCCTATCCGCTCCTGATGGGCTTCCCGCTGGTCGTCTCGACACAGCTCGCGGCGCTGCCGCAGCTCTTGCCGCTCTTCTTCCCCACGCACTTCCTGACCTTCTGCGCGATCGTCGGGGCCACGTGGATCTTCTGCTACTCGAGCCTCTCGCGGGAGCGCGAGTTGAAGGCTTCGCAGACAAAGACGCGCCTGGCCAGCGCGCGGCTCGAAGCGTTGAAGATGCAGCTCCACCCGCACTTCCTCTTCAACACGCTGAACAGCATCCTGCCGCTCGTCTTTCGCGACCGCGAGGCGGCCTCGCGCACCGTCGTGCGCCTGGCCGACCTGCTGCGCCTCTCGCTCCAGAACGAGGGCAGTGACCTCATCACGCTCAAGAAGGAGCTTGAGCTCCTGCAGGTATACCTCGAGATCCAGCAGACCCGCTTCCAGGACCGCCTCACCGTGCGCCTGGACGTCGAGCCCGGACTTGCCGACGTCCTCGTGCCGAACCTCATCCTCCAGCCGCTCGTCGAGAACGCGATCAAGCACGGCATCTCCGCCAGGCCCGGCTCCGGGCGAGTCGAGGTACGGGCCTGGAGGATCGACAGCGGCCGGCTCGGGCTGCGGGTGTCGGACGACGGCCCCGGGCCCTCGAAGACCGGCAGGCGGCACGGGGGCGAGGGCGTGGGGCTGCGCAACACTCAGGATCGGCTGGAGCTGCTCTACGCCGGCAGTCACACCGTCAAGTTCGGCGCAGCACCGGGCCGCGGGTTCGAGGTGTTCCTGTCGTTCCCGGTGGCGTATGCGGCCCCGGCCTCGGCGGCGCGGCCGGCTTCGGTCCGGCGGCTCGCGCCGAGCCAGTCGCTCGCGGAGTCTGTATGAGGGGGCGCCGCCGTTGGCCCGCCTTCGCGGCCGCGCTCCTGGCGCCGGCTCTCGCGATAGCCGCCCCGGGCCCGCCTCACGCCCGCGCCATCGAGCAGTCGCACGCGATGCTCGGCCAGGTGTTGCAGCTCTATCCCGGAACCGCCGTCGCCGTCGCGGTGGGCGACGAGATCGTGTGGTCCACCTCGTTCGGCTTCGCGGACGTGGAGCGCCACAAGCCCGTTTCGCGAGCCACGCAGTTCCGCATCTACGAGGTGGCGATGCCGCTGACCGCCACCATTCTGATGCGGCAGGCCGAGCAGGGCCGGATCGACCTCGACGCGCCGATCCAGCGCTATCTCCCGGAGCTCTCCGACACGGGTTTTCCGATCACGGCCCGCGACCTCGCCAGCCACCTCGCCGGCGCGCGCGATTTCGCCGAGGGCGAGCAGGTCGCCGCTCCCTGTGCGGGCGCCCGGGAGGCGGTGCGTACCCTTCGCGGTCGACCCTTCGTACGACCGGCCGGGCTCGGGCAGACCATGTCGCGGTACGGATACCTGCTGCTCTCGGCGGCCCTCGAGTCGGCCAGTGGAAAGCGCTTCTCCGACCTGCTCGCCGAGAGCGTCGCCGGGCCGGCCGGCATGGGCTCCACGATGATCGACGACCCCCGCCGGTTCCTGCCGGGCCGGTCGCTCTTCTACGAGCGCGGCTTTCTCGGCCTCCTGCGCGCGGCGCAACCGGTGGACACGAGCTGCCGGTGGGGCGCCGGCGGGCTCCTCTCCACGACCGAGGACCTCGTGCACTACGGCGCCGCGCTCCTGCGCGGAGAGCTCCTGCGGCCCCGGTCGCTCGACGCCATGTTCACCACGCGCAAGACGCGCACGGGCGCCGACACGGGCTACGGACTCGGCTGGTACGTCGAGACGGATTCTCGCGGACGGCCCTTCATGTGGCACGCGGGCCGCGGCGTCGGCGGCCGCGCGGCGATCGTCGTCGTGCCGCACGCGCGCCTCGTGACCGTCATGCTCTCCAACATCGAAGGGGAGCGCCTCGACGAGCACGCGCGCCGCATCGCCGCCTTCTTCCTCGAGGGCGTCGAGCGCTCCGGCGGCGCCCCCGATCTCGTTCGAGCCGCGGGTCCCGACAAGCCCTCCCCGCCCTTTGCTTACCGCGCGGCCCCTGCCAGAGGAGAGTGACGCCGGGCGCATCGTCGGACGCGCGCCGTGTATCATGACGCGACGTGCGGACAGGAAACGCGCCGCAAGCTCGCGCAACGATCTCGCTCGCGGCGACTCAACTCCTCGCGACTCTCGTCCTCGTGGCTTCCCTCTACACCGGCATCGGCGGTCTGAGTCGCGATCTCTCGCTCGCGTTTCGACACGCTTCCCCGAGGGTCCTGCCGGCGTCCGTTGTGCGTGAGCTCGATGCCGTCAAGCAGGGGGTGCCCGCGGGCCAAGCCGTCCTTTTCGTCACGCGCGAGGATTTCTGGTATCCGCGTCTGCTCCAAAGAGCGCTCTACCCGCGCAATGCGGTGGTCGTCCGGCAGGATCCCGGCGATCCGCTTGAAGGCCTCGCGGGGACGTGCGCGCGGTATGGAATCCGCTTCGTGATCTGGTCCGGGGCCCCTCCTCGAGACCTCGCGTTTGCCTGGCAACGGGAGCTGGGCGGCCTGCCAGGCGGCGACGGCCCGATGATCCTCGGCGCACTTGCGCCGTGAGGATTCCCGTCCTCGCTTTCGGGATCTCGCTTCTGATCGCTGCCGGCTTCGCGGCCGTGGGCGAAACGGTTCTGCGGCGTCGGTCCCGCGATCCGTGGGGCTGGAATGAGTCGTTTCTCGTCGGCCTGGGCGTGTGCGCCGCGCTGCTTTTTCCCTTCTCGCTCGTCTGGCCGCGCCAGGCCTCGAACGGAATTCTGATTCTCCTCGCGCTGTGCGTGATTCATCGCTTTGCGGGGAGGAAGCGTCGGGAAGGCACCGGCGCGATCCCCAATCCGCGGGCCCCGCTCCAGCCCGCCGAGATCGCGCTGCTCGCCGCCGTCGGTCTGGTCGCGGCCGCTTTCGCGGCACTCAACTTCCGCTACTCGTACCTCTGGGACGGGTTTCAGATCTGGGCGTCAAAAGCGCAGCTCCTCTACCATCACGGGGGGCTCACCCGGCAGTGGTTCCCCGGCGACGGGTACGACGCGCGCCTTCTGGCGTACCCGCCGCTCGTTCCGCTCTACGAGGCCTTGGTCGCCCGGATCGGGCTGCGGTTCGACTTCGACGCGTTCAAGCCGGTCTTCCTCGTCTTCTATGCCTCCCTGCTTCTCTCGACCTACGCCGCCGGACGCGCCGCGCTGCCGCGGCGACTGGCGCTTTCGGCGGTCCTGCTGGTGACCCTGCTCCCGGCGATCTCGACGCATACGAGCGCGGGAGGATACGCGGATATGCCGTTCGGAGCCTTCGTCGCCGGCGCCGTTGCCGCGGCGCTTCGCCGCACGCCCGAGGACTCCACGGCGAGGTCGGCCTTCCCCTGGCTGGTCGGATCGCTGAGCACGGTCAAACCGGAGGGGTCGGTTCTCGCGCTCCTCGCCACGGCCGGCGCCGTGCTGTTCCTCCTGCCCGGGCGCCGCGATCCCGCTCGAATCGTCCGCGCTTTCTCCAGGGGATTCGTCGTCCTTGCGGGATTCGCCACCGTTCGACTCGGGTACCTGGCGTGGCTCGGGATCGCGGAGACGACCTACGGTCCGATCGATCGAGCCCACCTCAAACGCGCCCTGATTCTGCTCGGACCGGTGGCGAGACTCACCGGAGAAGTTCTGGCCAACTCCTCGGAATGGGGGCTTTTCTGGCCGGCCTTTCTCGCCGCCGCCGGCGTTCTCGTGCTGTGGAGCCCCGATCGGCGCGAGACGTGGCTCGCGATCAGCACGTCCGCCGCCATCGCGGCGTACGCGGCGATCTTCCTCTTCACGAACTGGGACGTTACGCTCCACGTCCGGCAGGCCTACCCGAGGCTTCTCGCGCAGATCTCCCCCGCCGCCGCGGTCGTGCTCCTGCTCGCGTACCGGCGCCTGAGAGACCGGATCTCGCGCATGGACCCGTCCTTGAAGCTGGCGGCCTGAGGGCCGGGCTCCCCCTGGCGTCGGTATGATGGGACCGGAGCGCCTGACGTTGACCCTGTCCACCGATCCCGCATACGACGCGCGACTGTCCGCAGAGAGCAGGAAATGGGGCGGCCATCTCGCGGTCGAGGCTGCGCACGAGATGAATGCCTGGCTCGACCACCCGTCGATCGGCGCGCACTACTTTTCGCGCAGCCTTCTCGACGGCGTCTCCTGGTACGAGTGGGTCGGGAGGCGCCTCGGCGGCCCCGCCGCTCGCAGCCTCGAGCTCGGGTGCGGGTCGGGGTCGCTGTCCTTGCGCCTCTCCTCCGCCGGCGCGACCCGCGAAGTCGAAGGCATGGATGCGAGCGCCGAGCGGATCCAGCAGGCCGAGAGCACGCGGAAGAGTCGGAGTGTGCCGGGCCGTTTCTTCATCGGCGACGCCAACTGCCTCGAGCTCGAGCCCGACCGCTACGACCTCATCGTCTCTGCCCACAGCTTCCATCACTTTCTCGAGCTCGAGACCGTCATGGCGCAGGTGCTGCGGGCGCTGACCCCACGGGGCCTCTTCATCCTGGAGGAGTTCGTGGGCCCGACGCAGTTTCAGTGGACCGACGCCCAGATCGAGGTCACGAAGACCCTGATGAGCCTCATCCCGGAGCGCTACCGAATGCTTCGCTGGAACGCGGTCAAGCCCTACGAGGGCAGACCGACGGTCGAGGACGTCGTCGCCGGCTCCCCATTCGAGTCCATCCGCTCCGCCGAGATCGTGCCGCTTTTCGAGCTCTACTTCCGCGTGCTCCACAGGAGGGACCTCGGCGGAACGATTCAGCATCTGCTCTACAACGGCATCGTCCACAACTTCACGCCCGGTGAGCCCGAAGCCGAAGCCCTCGTGCGGGGAATCTGGGAGGTCGAGGACGGGCTCGTCGACTCCGGAATGCTGCCGAGCGACTTCCAGCTTCTCGTGGGTCAACGACCCGAGTGAGCGCCGGCGAAAGAGGCCTCTGCGTTTGATCCGCTCCTTGATCCCCCGCTTCGCCAAGAAAGAGTTCGGCGTCACCGTCCGTAACATCGTTCGCGAGTCCGTGGAGGAAAAAACCGCGGGATGGGCGGAAGACCGCAAACAGCTGCAGACGCTCCAGGCGCGGCTGGCCGACCTCGAGACTGCTTTCGGCCAGATACAGACCATCCTGCGGCGGGAGGCAGCGGCGGCGCCTCCTCCGCCGAAGCACCTGCAGATCCGGGTCGTCGGCGGGTACGTTCCGGACTTTCTCGAGAGCGGTTTCGCGATCTGTGGCGATCTGAACGCCGCGCTCGAACCGGCCGGCAGGACGCTCGCCGATTTCCGGCGGATCCTGGACTGGGGCTGCGGCTGCGGCCGCACGACCCGGGCGCTAAAAACGCTGCTTCCCGCCTGCGAGCTGTACGGATCCGATATCGATCCCGAGGCTATCGCGTGGCTGCAGGAGAACTACGCGTCGCTCGCGGACTTCCGCGTGTCGCCCCACCGCCCGCCCACGTCCTACGCCGACGGCATGTTCGATTTCGTGTACGGAATCAGCGTTTTCACGCACCTTCCCGAGGACATGCAGTTTCAATGGCTGGAAGAGCTGCGGCGGATCACACGCCCGGGCGGATACCTCGTCATGACGACGTGCGGCGAGCAGATCTACTCCCAGTTGCCTTCCGAGCTGCGCGCCATCGTCGAGACGAAGGGGTTCCTCTACGCCGACGGCCATTACGGGCAGAGCATTTCGCTGCCGGACTTCTACCAGAACACGTTCCACGCCCACGCGTACATCCGGCGGGAGTGGTCGAAGTATTTCGAGATCCTCGACATCCAGCCGCAGAGGATTCAGAAGCACCAGGACACGGTCCTGATGCGCCGGCGCGACTGAGGCCCGCCCGGTTTCCCGGTCTATCATCGCTTTCACGTGACGTTCGATCGCCGGGTCGCGCTGGTTTTCCTGTTCGCGGTCAGTCTCCTCTACCTGTCGCTCTCGCCGTTCACCATCGCCCACATGGGCTATACGGGCGAGGAGATGACGGCGTGCCGGCAACTGGCGGGCCTCTCTCCCGGGCCCGTGCAATGGCCGCGCAACGGCGCGGTCGGGCTCCTGCTGCAGTGCCCCTTCGTCGCCGCGGGCGACGCCCTGGGCGGTTCTCCCGGCGGCGGGGATCGTCTGCTCGCGTTACAGCCGGTGCTGACCAGCGCCCTGCTCGTGACTTTGCTCTTCGTCTGGTGTTCTCGTCTGTCCGGGAGCCACGCGTGGGGGTGGATTCTCGCCCTCGTCGCCGCCTTCTGTACCCTGATCTGGCCGTACGCGTACATCGGCCTGGAGACCACCCAGTCGCTCTTTCTTCTGCTCGCGGCGTCTCTCGCCCTGGAGACGCGAGGACCGCGGAGCTGGAGCCGAACCCTGCTGTTGGCGCTCTGCGCGGCGATCGCTGTCAGCGCAAAATCGAACGGGCTCATGCTCATTCCGGCGGTGGGATACCTGATCGGGCGGTACGTTCAAGACGAGCGGCGGGAGCACGCGGCGCGGCGGCTGCCGTGGAAGGCGGCCTCCGTCGTCGCGATCGTCACGGCCGTCTTCTACGCGAATACCGCCGTACGCAACCTCGCGTGGGAAAAACTCGGGGGCACGGTGGGCTATCTGAGCGACTCGCGATCCGACAGCATCGTCTCGACGTTCCTGCACCTCGCCGCTTTCGTGGGCTCCCCGAACAAGGGACTTCTCGTATTCGCCCCGGCGGCCGTTCTGGGCCTCCTCGCGCTGCCGCGCGCCTTCACCGCCAACCGCGCGGTCGCGATTTTCGCGGCGCTGACATTCGCCGGCCTTGCCGGGGGCTTCGCGCTCCTCGACGTGTGGTCCGACGAAACCTGGGGGCCGCGCTACCTGCATTCCACCCTCGGGCCGCTCGTGCTCTGCCTGGCCGCGGCGCGGCGATCGCGGCCGCTTCATTTCAGGGCCGAGATCCCGCTCGCCGCCTGCGCCGTCCTGGGGTTCGCCGTCTCGTTTCTGGGTACGTTCTTCTACTATGGCTCCCTCGCCGGCGTGGCCTCCGGGACGGCCCCCGTGACGATCGGCACGTTTCAGGGCGACCCTCTCTGGAATCACGTGCGCTTCCACGCGCTGCTGCTCGACGTGTGGCTCCGCCTGAAGACGGGGCACAGCTCCGGACCCGAGCTCTTGAGGCCGGGCCGGCCCTGGAACTTTCGCGAGCTCTCCGAGGTTTCTCCGTGGAGCCCCGTTGATCTCCGCCAGTACGCGGTTCCCCAGCCGTGTCTTCTGCAATCGCGAAGGGCTGGCGAGCCTGCCGTCCGCCGCGTCGCGAGGATTCTCCTCGGCGTGTCGGCCCTGGCGGGCCTCATTCTGGCTGCCTGGACAAGCCGCGAAGTCCTGCGCCTGGATGGCGAGGCGCGCGGATCCTAGCGCCCTATTCCGCTCCCACCTTCGACGCGACCGCCTGCACGCCCTCGCGCGGGGTGTGCTTCTTCCACTCCACGCCGAACTTCTTCTCGAAGTAGGTCTGGTTCTTCCTCCAGAGGGCGTCGTACTCCTCGGGCGAGAGCTTCCGGAACGCTCCCTGCCCGACGTGGTGAACGTAGGCGTCCTCGGCGCAGGCGACGCGATAGCCCTCCGCGCGCATGCGAACGGCGAAGTCGTCGTCCTCGAACATTCCGACGCCGTAGGCTTCGTCGAGCGGGCCGACCTCGTCGAGCACGGCGCGGCGCGCGGCGACGCAATACATCGCGGCGACGCCGATGTCGAACACCCGGCCCCGGTGCTCGCGGGCGCGGCGCGCGGCGTAGGCGGGCAGGCCCGCGATCTCCGTGTAGTCCGGCTCGACGCGAGCCTCGTTGCCGCAGAAATTGGTGGTCGGGCAGAGAAGGCCGATCGAGGCGTCGGCCTGGAGGTGCGCGACGAGGCGGCCGAGGAGTCCCGGCGGGACGACGGTGTCGTTGTTCAGGAGCGCCACGATCTCGCCTCGGGATTCCGCGATTCCCTGGTTGTTCGCTGCGGCGAAGCCCCGGTTCTCCCGGTTCAGGACGACTCGGACCCGCGGATCGCGCGCGGCGACGGCCTCGAGATACTCGGGGGTCCCGTCGGAGGAGGCGTTGTCGACGACGATCACGTCGATGCGCGGCCAGGTCTCGCGCTCGAGGACCGAATCGATGCAGGCGCGCGTGAGCTCCAGCCCGCCGTAGGTCACGATCACGACGGAGACGAGCGGATGCGTTTCGGAGACTCCCGCGTCGATCGCCGCGTAGCGGTGCGCCCAGTCGTTCCCTTCTGCAACCCGCCGGCGCTCGGCGCGCCGGGGATCGTCCTTCGGCTCGGCCAGCGCCCGATCGAGCTGTGCCAGGAACTCGTCGTGGCCGCGCGCCAGGTACGACAGCTCCGCGTACGGGAGAAGCTCGGTCAAGGCCGGTGCGACGACAGGCTTGCCGCCGTACAGGTACTCGTAGAACTTGACCGGGTTGGTGGCCTCGGTGATGTCGTTGACGAGGAACGGGATGATGCACGCGTCGAAGCTCCAGAGCAGCTGCGGCATCTCGTCGTACGGGCGCTGGCCGAGCAGGCGCACGTTGGGGCGCGAGGCGACGGAGGACAGGTCGACGTCGAACTGGCCCCCCGCGAGGACGATCGTCGCGTCCGGGTATCTTGCCGCGATCTTTTCGAGCAGCGGCACGTCGACCCAGGAGGCGAGCGCGCCGTAGTAACCGATGACGGGAGGGCGGACGCTGCCGAGAAGCGCGTTGGCGCCGTAGCGCGCCCGGTAGTGCTCGGCGTCGATGCCGTTCTTCGCGAGGATGAGGCGCGGCGCGGCACCCTTCCACTTTTCGAGCAGGCGGTCGGCGGACACGATGGTCGCGTCGGCGCCGCGCACGAGCTTCTCCTCGAGCGCCAGGACGCTCTCTCCGAACCCCGGGAAGTTCGTCCACTCGTCCATGCAGTCGTAGACGACGCGCCAGCGCAAGCGCTCGCGCAGCCGCTCCGCGAGCGGCGCCCAGAAGGGGATCTGCACGAAGGCCACCGCGTCGCCGATCGCGA
>JBKJWL010000159.1:0-5777 GCA_046716885.1 Thermoanaerobaculia bacterium
CGCCGGGCAACAACTACGTGGTTGCCTCGGGCGGCCGCAACAAGACGGTGATCGCGGCTGTGTGCGGGACGACGACCAACTTCAACGACGACATCTACTACTCCAACGGCACGTTCATCCAGTGGCCTGAGGGGACCCAGTTCTGAGAGTCTGCCGGAAGCTGGGACACGCAGGCCCCGAGCGATCGGGGCCTTATCTTTTGGTCGATGAGGCCACTCGGTGTCAGAGGGGCTTGCCGGAAGTGACATTTTGCGACGCCTACATCGCAAGTGAATCGATTAAACTCTTGTAAGGCAATGGTTTACGATAGCTCCGATGCTGGCCCTCCCTTTGCGAAGTCATGGATGAAGACGAACACGGAGGGGAGAAGCATGAAGAAGCTGAAGAAGCGAGAGGCCGGCTTCACTCTTATCGAGTTGCTGATCGTCATCGCGATCATCGGCATCCTGGCGGCGATCGCCATTCCGAACCTGTTGAACGCCGTGCAGCGAGGCAAACAGAAGCGGACCATGAGCGACATGCGGGCTCTGGCGACCGCGATCGAGGCCTACCAGATCGACAACAGCGGCTACCCGGCCGCGGCCTGTGCCGGCGGCGTCTACACGACGACCTCGGTCACGCTGACCTCGAGCTCGTTCTCGAATCTGTCGCCGACCTACATCGCGCGGCCACCGCAACTCGACGGTTGGGGGACCTTCTTCGCCTACGGCTCCTCGGTCGCCAACGACACCTACGCGATCGCGTCCGGCGGCCGCAACAGGACGATCGTAGCGGCTCTCTGCGGCACAACGACCAACTTCAACGACGACATCTACTACACCAACGGCACGTTCGTTCAGTGGCCGGAGGGGACGCAGTTCTGATCAACCCGGGCGTGGCTTTTTAGCTCCGGACCACACTGCGCTCCCGTCGGCCCCGTCGAGCGGCCGCTACAATAGCTGTCGTGCTGCTGCGCCGAGGGCTCGTGTCTGGAGTCTCTGCGGCCGCGGCGCTCCTGCCCGCCCTCTTCTGGCTCGCGCCGGCCTATCTTCGCCGCCAGGCCCCGACGCTTCGCGACCAGGGCGACTTTTTCTATCCGCTCAAGCTCTACACGGCCGATCGGCTGCGGGCGGGCGAGATCCCCTTCTGGAACCCACTTTCGGGCGCCGGCGAGCCCTGGCTCGCCAACGGGCAGTCGGGCGTGTTCTATCCCCCAAACCTCCTCTTCCTCCTGCCATCGCCGGCGCTCGCGGGAGCGCTCTTCCTGCTCCTGCACTTCGGGATCGCGGCCTGGGGCGCGCGGCGCTTTCTCAAGGACGAGAACGTGTCGGACGGGGGCGCCCTCTTCGGCGCGGCGGTCTACGCGGCCTCGGGCTTCACGGCGTCCCTCTCGCTGTACTGGAACCACTTCGGGGCGTTCGCCTATCTGCCCGCAATTGCGGCCGTCGCCCGCTCGGGCCTGCGGTCCCGGGCCTCCGTCCTGGGGCTCGCGGCGCTCTCCGGCCTTCAGGCGATGGCCGGGAGCCCCGAGATGTCGGGGGCGACGCTTCTGCTCGCCGCGGCGCTTTCATGGCGATCCCGTAAAGAGTTTCCCGAGGCGGTCGCTGCGCCGCCCCGGGCGCAAGCGTTCCGGCGGCTCGCCGCCGGGTTCGGCCTCGGCCTGGCACTGGCGGCCTGGGTGATCCTGCCGATGGGAGAGTTGGCGCTGCGCTCGGACCGGCGCCAGCCTTTGCCCGTCGAGGAACGGGACATCGGCGCGGTCGGCGCGCGCGACGCGCTGTCGACGGCGGGATTCACGCCGCCCTGGTTCGGCGGGGCCTACCTCGCGACGCTGTTTCTCCCGCCGTTCGTCCTGGTGGCGGCCGCGGCGGCTTTTCGCGAGGAGCACCGCCGGCCGCTGGCAATCCTCCTCGTCGTGTTCGGCCTGTTCGGGATTCTCGCCGCGATGCAGGGCCCGCCCGGTCCGTGGCTCCGGGCCCTTCCGCCCTTCGATCGCGTGCGCTATCCGGCCAAGTTCCTCGGCTTGACCTGCTTTTCCGTCGCGATGCTGGCCGGCCTCGGGCTCGACGGCTTGCGCTTCGCGGCCGCCGGAAAGCGGGGCCGCCTGTCCTTCGGCCTTGCGGGCCTGGCGGCGCTTCTCCTCGCCGCCCTCGCCCCCTTGCCGCTTCCCGTGCGTCTCGCCTGCGGCGTCGGGGGAGCGGCGGTGGGCCTGCTGGCGCTCGGCGCCGGAGGCAGGCCCGTCTGGGGCGCGCTCTCGGCCGGCGTCGCGAGCGCGGCTCTCGTCGTCGCGCTCACGGTCGGGCTCGGAGGGCTTCCACGTTTCGCGCCCGAGGCGGCGCTGCGCCGTTGCCCCCCCACGCTTGAGCCGCTCTCGCGAATCGGCGGGCGCGTCCTGACGCCGCCCATGTCGGCGCTGGTGCCCTGGACTCTGCGCGACGGGTCCTTCGACGCCGCGACGCTCGCGCGGCAGCGGGAGGCGCTCCTCGGCTACACCAACCTGACGTGCCGCGTGCCGACAGTCCGGACCGCCGCGCCTCTGAAGACGGCGGGCGCCGACGCAATCGAGCGCTCCATCGGGCCGGCCGAAGACGCGATGCCTGCCGGCGCGGCCAGCGCCCGCGCGCTCTGGACGCCGTTTCCGCCGGCGCGCCTGCCTTCCAGGAAGGTGGGAGAGTTCTTCCGCGCTCCGCTGGCGCCGTATCGGCCGCGGCTCTCCTTCGTGCGGGGCTATCGCGTGGAGCCGGACCCTGCCCTCGCCTGGAAAAAAGTGGCCGCCGGGAAAGTCGACCTGACGCGCGAGGTCCTCCTCGATCGCCGTCCGGATCCCGACCCGGCGGGCGCCGGCGAGCGTCCGCTGCTCGTAGCCAGCCTGGCGGAGGAGCGGCCCGAGCGTGTCGTGGCCGACGTGACGTCGAGCTTCCCGGGGCTTCTCGTGCTGACGGACCTCCACGATCCGGGCTGGATTGCGGAGGAAGGGGAGCGCCGGCTGCCGATCCTGCGGGCCGACGGGTATTTCCGAGCGGTGGCGCTGCCCGCCGGCACCCACCGCGTGGTTTTCCGCTACCGTCCGATCGCGTTCTACGCCGGGGCTGCGGTGTCGATTCTGGCGCTGCTGGTCCTCCTTTTCCTCTGGCACCAGGGGGAGCCGATCCCCCTCGGGCGTAGGCGATCGTGATGGCTCAAGTCGAGTCGCTCGGGCCGCTCGGTCTCGCGGCGGCGGCGGTCGCGGGGCTTCTCGTGGGCAGCTTCCTGAACGTCGTCGTGCATCGGCTGCCGCGGGGCGAGTCGATCGTCTCTCCGGGATCCCGCTGCCCCTCCTGCGGGGCGCCGGTCGCGTTCTTCGACAACGTGCCCGTCCTGTCGTGGATCCTGCTCGCCGGCCGTTGCCGCGTCTGCCGCGCGCCGATCTCGATCCGGTACCCGCTGATGGAGCTCTCGAACGGCGTGCTGTGGCTCCTCGTCTTCCGGCAGGCGCCCTCCTGGTGCGACCTTCTCTCCGGGGCGCTTCTGTGCTCGGCGTGTCTCGCGCTCCTGGTGATAGACGCGGACTTCCAGATCCTGCCGGACGCGATCACGCTGCCGGGCATCGCCGCCGGCCTCGCGCTGTCCTTCTGCTCGCTTTCCCGCACCCCGCTCCAGGCGCTCCTCGGGGCGGCTCTCGGAGCGGGCGGGCTGTTTCTCGTCGCCTTCCTCTACGAGAAGATCGCCGGGCAGGAGGGGATGGGCCTGGGCGACGTCAAGATGCTCGGCATGATCGGGGCGCTGCTGGGGCCGACGGGCGTGCTCGTCACGATCCTCGCGGCGTCGCTTTCGGGCAGCATCGTCGGCGTCGCGCTCATCGCGTCGAAGGGCGGCGACGGAAAGACCCGGCTGCCTTTCGGAGTTTTTCTGGCGCTCGGCGCGATCGCGGCGTGGTTTTTCGCCGATCCGCTCTCCGCGCGCTACCGGGCGCTGTGGCCGTGAGCGGTACGGGGCGCGCCGCCGTCGCCGTGCCGAGGTCCTTCCGGCGGGAGTCGCGTCTTTTCCTGTGGGTCGCCCTGCTGCTCATCCTCTTTCTGAACTTCCTGACGCTCCTCTTCTTTCGCAACGCCGTCGCCTGGGGGACCGAACAGGCCGAGCGGCGCGCGGGCGAGATCCTGCGCAGGGTGGCTCTCTCGAGCGGGCGGCCGGAGATGATGGAAGAGGCGATGGAGCGGGGCGTGGTGGAGCCCGACGTCGCCTATGTGGCGGTCTACGACGAGAACGGCAACCGGCTGCGCGCGCTCGGCCCGGGCCCGCCGGAGGCTCCCGCGAAGCTGCCGGGGCCGCGGCCCGCGGCCGGACGCCTGACCCACCAGTGGCGCTCGAATCCTGCGCTGCTGCTGTCGACCTTCGCCGCCGGCAAGCGCGTCTTCGCGATCGCGCTCGACCCCGGCCCGGGCGCCGCGTTGCGCGATTACGCCGGCAAGCTGTCTCTCTTCGTGCCGCTGGCGGGGGCCGCCCTGGTCGTTCTGGCCGGCTTCTACCTGCGCTCGCTGCTCGCCCCGTACGAGCGCCTCCTCGCGGCGGCCGGCGGGGCGCCTCCTGGCGGCGGCGAGCACGGCGACGAGCGCGAGTTCCTGATCACGCGCTTCGAGAGCACGATCGGCACGCTCCACCAGAAGGAACGGGAGCTGGCGGACATGGCGCGTCGGGAGAAGGAGCGCGCCGACGACCTGGAGACGGCCGCGCGTACGCTGTCGCGCAATCTCCCCACGGGCCTCCTGTCGGTCGACCCCAGCGGCCTCGTCGTGGAGCTGAACGAGGCGGGGCGCGAGATCCTGAAGCTGCCGCCCGAGAGCCGCGGGCTCCCGTTCGAGCGAGTCCTGGCCGAGGCCCCGGAGTTCTCCGCGCTCGTCGGAGAAGTGCTGGAGAAGCGGATCGTGGCCGGGCGGCGCGAGGTGCGATGGCGCCGGGAGAGAGAAGAGGAGCGCGCCATCGGCGTGACCGCCACGCCCGCCGAGGGCGCCGACGGCCGCTTTCTGGGGGCGGTCGCGCTCTTCTCGGATCTGACCGAGATCCGGCGGCTCGAGGGGCGCGTTGCCCTGGCCCGGCACCTCGCCGACCTGGGTCAGGTCTCGGCGGGAGCGGCCCACGAGTTCCGAAACGCCGCGGCGGCGATCGACGGCTATGCCGACCTCGCGCTGCGCGCCGCGGATCCCGAGCGCGCCGCCGAGTACATGCGGGCGATCCGGCAGGAGGCGCAGGAGATGAGCCGCGTCACCAGCGACTTTCTGCTCTTCGCCAGGCCCGAGAGCTTCGCGCCCGACTCGGTCGAGCTCGAGGCGGTCGCCGAGGCGGCGGCCGCCGAAACCGAGCGGGCGTATCCGGGCGTTACGGTCGCGCGCGCGGGCGAGTTCCCGTTGGTGGCGGGCTCGGCCGTCCTTCTGCGGCGCGCCGTGGCCAATCTCCTGCGCAACGCCGTCGAGGCCACGCCGCCCGAGCGACGCTCCGCGGCGGATGCCGTGGCCCTCTCGGGTGCCCGCGGCGCGAAGGAAGTGACCCTGGCCGTCGCCGACCGGGGCGCGGGTGTGGACCCCGCGGAGCGGGAGAAGATCTTCCTCCCCTTCTACTCCTCCAAGCCCTCGGGCTCGGGCTTCGGCCTCGCCATCGTCGCCCGCATCGCGGAGCTCCACGGAGGCACCGTCGAGGTGACAGATCGGGAGGGGGGAGGGGCGGTCTTTACCTTGAGGCTCCCACTGGGGTCCGGTAATAATTATTTTTAATTTTAAAAAATAAATAACCCAATTTGTAAACGCGGGGGGAATTACGAAAAAATA
>JBKJWL010000160.1:0-3648 GCA_046716885.1 Thermoanaerobaculia bacterium
CCCCTGAGCGACGGTCCCCGCGTCCCAGTTCAACACCGAGACGTTGGGCGTGCTGCCACCCGCCTGCCACGCAACCAGGTTGCCGGATGCCGTGGGAGTCACGACCGTGAACTGAATCGACACCGCACTCGCTCCAGCCGGGATCGTGCCCGCGGGACATCCAGCGGGCGGAGCGGGAACGCCAGCGGGGGAACCGGTGATCTGGAAGTTGCGGTTCACGAACGAGGAGAGTCCCGGACCCCCGGCCTGCCCGGAGAAGCCGTCGATTCCGCGCGTATCGACGAGGCGGCATGGCGCGACGCCCACGAAGACTATCGGCGACGTCACGTCGGTCATCGCCGTGATATCGCCCGCCTGCTGGCGATAGGGCGGCACCGTCCAGTTGCGAACCGGGACGCCCACGTCCTGGGCGAAGAGACCCGAAACGACGAGCGACAGCAAGACCGAAGTCTGCAGACGGTACATGGCGACCTCGAGAAAATTAGGCGGTATTGCCTCCGCAAATCCTAGCCCGCGAAAAGAAAAGAGCCGCGGTCGGAACCGCGGCTCTTGCAAACAACACCCTGGAGGCTTACTCGGGGGATGGAGCGGGCGTCGGCCGCTCGCGCTCGGCCCAGACACGGTCCCACCCGAGATGCCGCGCCGTCTCCAGGTTCACCGTTCCGTCCGGGCGGTACGTCCCGTTCTGGATCAGGAGCTGCTTCTGTCCCTCGGTCAGGTACTCCGGCATCTTCGAGTCGGCGGATCGCGGCATGTACTCCGTTCCCTCGCCGATCGGGGACGTGAGGTGCTTGTGCGTCCGGCGGATCCCGTTGACCATGTAATAGAACTCGACGTTCCGCGACGCCTGCACGACGATTTCGTTCAGGTCGGCCTTCAGAACCGAGAACGTCGCCATCGGTCCGATCGGCGTGATTTGGACCGTCAGGCCCTCTCCATCGGTGACCATCCGAAAGTCTTCCGGAACGGGGATTCTCGCCATCCCGCGCTGAAACCGGCTCTTACCACGGAAGTACGTGCCCGGCTCGGCGCCCTCGAGAGAGATGTAGCGGATGACCTTGGATGCATCGGTCGGATGGGGCTCGACGAAAAACTTGCCGCTCGTTCCTCCGATGGGGCCTCCGGAGAAGACCCCGTAGTCGGTCGTCGAGTTGAAACCGAGGATTCCGTAGGTGACCTCGGAGCCTCCGCTCACGTACGATCCGGCCACTCCCTCACCCCCTCCGATTCCGAGCACGCCGGTCAACTGGCTCTCGCCCCGGACGCCCGAGGGGTTATAGCTGGGAGTCGTAACGGGAGCGCCGTTGCTCCCCTTGACCCCCGCGGCATTGTTCGTCGCGCTGGCAGTATTTCCCCAGACCCCGTACGTGACGCCGGTCGTGGCGCTGTGGGCCTGAATGGCGTGTCCTCCGGCGACGGTCACACTGATACCGCAGCCACCCGCGCAGCTCGTCGAATCGTTGTTCACCTCGAGCGTGTTGATGTTCGAGTTGTTCACGAGCACGAGCCGGTTCGACAGCGTCGCGGGTGCTTCGCTGAAGTACCCGTTGACGTCGATGATGATTTGCGCACTCTGCCCGGCGGCCGCCGTATTCAGCCGAACCGTAAGGGCTCCGCCGGCGCTCAGGGGCACGATTGTCCCGCTTCCCAGAGCGACGGTCCCTGCGTCCCAGTTCAGGACCGAGACGTTTGGGGTCGCCCCGCCAGCCTGCCAGGCAACGAGATTTCCCGCGGACGAAGGGAAAACCACCGTGAACTGAACCGACACCGCGTCGGCTCCGAGCGGGACCGTGCCGGTGGGGCATCCGGCGGGCGGAGCCGGAACGCCCGCGGGAGAACCGGTGATCTGGAAGTTCCGGTTTACGAACGAACTCAATCCCGGACCTCCCGCCTGGCCCGTGAAGCCGTCGATCCCGCGCGTATCCGCGAGGCGGCAGGGGGCGACGGCCACGAAGGCGCGGGGCGACGTCACGTCCGTCATCGTCGTCAAGCCGCCGCCCGCCGAGGCAAGCGTGTATGGCGGCACCGTCCAGTTGCGGACCGGGACGTCGATCTGCTGAGCCGCAAGAGATCCAACTCCGAGAAGGAGCACCACCGAGGCGACTGCCGCGAGCCTTTTCATTACTGTTCCTCCACTAAAAGTAAGGGACACGCCTGGCTCCATCCTATTCCGCCGAGGGAGTGAAGATCACGAAAACCAGTAGTCGAGTCTCTCGTCGGGAAAAGAAGAGCCGCGGCCGAAGCCGCGGCTCTTGAATCTCGGGACCTGAGGGTTTATTCGGGCGACAGAGCGGGCGTCGGCCGCTCGCGCTCGGCCCAGATCCGGTCCCAGCCGTTGCGTTGCGCCGTCTCCATGTTCACGGTGCCGTCGGCCTTGTACGTCCCGTTCTGGATCAGCATCTGCTTCTGCACTTCGGTCAGGTACGCCGGTATCTTCGACGTGGGGAACCGCGGCATGAAATGGATCCCCTCGACGATCGGCGACGTCAGGTGTTTGTGGCTGCGCCGGATCCCGTTGACCAGGTAGTAGAACTCCAGGTTGCGCGAGGACTGGACCACGATTTCGTTCAGGTCGGCCTTCATGACTCCGACCGACGCCATCCCGCCGATCGGGGTGATTTGAACCGTCAGACCCTCGGCGTCCGTGACCATGCGGAAGTCTTCGGGAACCGTGATCCGAGCCGTGCCCCGCTCGAACTTGCCCCTGCCCCGGAAGTAAGTGCCCGGTTCGGCCCCTTCGAGAGAGATGTACTGGATGACCTTGGAGGAGTCGGTCGGATGCGGCTCGACGAAGGACTTCGTGCCGGTAGCCGCAAAGTTCCCTCCGGAATACACTCCGTACGCCTGAGTGGCCAACGACCCCAAGCTAAGACCGAGAGAACCAAATCCGCGGTCGACGCCGGCGAGGGTGACGAGGCCACCCGACACGGCCTCGCCAGGCGAAACGCCCAACACGCCGGTGGTGGGGCCCTGGCCTCGGACACCGGCAGCGTTGTAGACCTCCCCCAGGAGCATGAAGCCATTTTGGCCAAACACCGCCGCGCCGCCTAAAGCGGTTGACGCGGTGAAACCCCGGACGCCGTATCCGGCGCCGTCATTGCTCCCGAAGATCGCATAGCTACTGTTATTGCTGCTCAGGAGAAAGCTGTTCGCCGTGTTACCGAGGATATCGCTGAAGTAGCCGTTGACGTCGATGACGAGGTGCGCCGTCTGCCCGGCCGCTGCGGTGTTCAATCGAACCGTGATGGCCCCGCCGGCACCGATGGGAAGGATGGTTCCATTACCCTGTGCGATGGTCCCCGCGTCCCAGTTCAGGACCGAGACGTTCGGCGTCGAGCCGCCAGCGTTCCAGGCAACGAGGTTGCCCGCAGCGGAAGGGATCACGATTGTGAACTGGAGCGATACCGCGTCCGCGCCGGACGGTACGCTGCCGGCGGCGCACCCGGCGGGCGGACCGGGAACGCCCGCGGGGGAACCGGTGATCTGGAAGTTCCGGTTGTTGAACGAGGAGAGTAGCGGACCACCCGCCTGTCCCGAGAAGCCGTCGATTCCCCGCGTTTCCGCGATGCGGCAGGGCTCGATCGCCACGAATGCGCGAGGGGGTGCCACGTCCGTCATCGTCGTCAAGCCGCCGCCCGACGAGGACGC
>JBKJWL010000161.1:0-7745 GCA_046716885.1 Thermoanaerobaculia bacterium
ACGTGACGGGGACCGCGCAGTTGCCGCAGGGTGTGGAGATGGTGATGCCGGGGGACAACGTGAACCTGGAGGTCAACCTGATCACACCGATCGCGATGGAGAAGGGCCTGCGATTCGCCATCCGCGAGGGCGGACGCACCGTCGGCGCCGGCACCATCGTCGAAATCCTGGAGTAGCGATGAATCGGAGTATGGACTCGGCAATCTCGATCCGGCGGGTGCGAAGCGTTTCGGCCATGGGCTGCTGCCCAGCGGCCCTTTGCTCTCGTCCGCCCGCGTCGAGCGAGCGCTAAAAATGCCTAAGAACGACAAGATTCGCATTCGCCTCAAGGCGTTCGACTACCGGATCCTCGACCAGTCGGCGAGCGAGATCGTGGACACGGCGCGGCGCACCGGGGCGAAAGTCGCCGGGCCCATCCCGCTGCCGACGACCATCGCGCGGTTCACCGTCAACCGCTCGCCGCACGTCGACAAGAAGTCGCGCGAGCAGTTCGAGATGCGGACGCACAAGCGCCTGCTCGATATCCTCGAGCCGACCTCGCAGACGGTGGATGCGCTGATGAAGCTCGAGTTGCCGGTCGGCGTCGACGTCGAGATCAAGGCGTTCGGGAAGTAGGGCCATGGCGATACACGGAATCCTCGGCAAGAAGGTCGGGATGACCCAGATCTTCACGAAGGACGGCACGGTCGTGCCGGTCACGGTCGTGCAGGCCGGCCCGTGTCTCGTCGTGCAAAAGAAGACCGCCGACAAGGACGGCTACGACGCCCTCCAGATCGGGCTTGTCGGAGGCCGCCCGGACCGCCGCGCCAACAAGGCGTCGCGCGGGCGCTTCGAGAAGGCCGGTGTCGCGCCGATGCGCACGCTCATGGAAGTCAAGGCCGACAAGGGCGACGAGTTGAAGCCTGGCGACAAGGTCCTCTGCGACACGTTCCAGGAGCAGGACCACGTGGACGTGATCGGCACCTCCAAAGGCAAGGGCTTCATGGGCGTGGTCGCCCGGCACGGCTTCAGCGGCGGCGCGGCCACGCACGGCTCCATGTTCCACCGGGCGCCGGGCTCCATCGGCCAGTCGGCCTTCCCGTCGCGCGTCTTCCCGGGAACGCGCTCCTCCGGCCGCCTCGGCGGCCGCCAGTCCACGACGAAGAACCTTGTCGTCGTGCGGGTCGACGTCGAGAAGAACCTGCTCTACATCTCCGGCGCCGTCCCCGGGGCCCGAAACTCGCTGGTGAAGATCGTGCGCTCGAGCTTCGCGAAGAAGGCATAACAGCATGTCCAAGATTCCCGTCTGGAACTGGAAGAAGGAGCAGGTGGGCGAGGTGACCCTCCCCGCCAGCGTCTTCGACTATCCCTATCGCAAGCACCTCGTTTGGGAGGTCGTGAAGGGGTACCTCGCCGGCGAGCGCGCCGGCACGCACAAGACGAAAGTGCGGTCCGAGGTCTCCGGCAGCGGCAGGAAGCCTTTCAAGCAGAAGGGGACCGGGCGCGCCCGACAGGGCGGCTCGCGGCCGCCCATCCATCGTGGCGGCGGCACCGCCCACGGCCCCCGGCCGCGTTCCTACGCGCAGGATCTCTCGGTGGGCGAGAAGAAGAACGCGCTGAAAGCCGTGCTCTCGCGGCGCGCCGCCGAGGAGCGGATCGTCGTCGTCGAAAAGATGGCGATCCCGAGCCACAAGACGAAAGACCTGAAGGCCGCCGTCGGCGCGCTCGGCATCGAAGGCAAGGCGCTTTTCGTCGACGTGCGCGACAACGAGAACTTCGTGCGCGCTTCCCGAAACGTGAAGAGCTGGAAGTTCGTGGATCCGCTCGGCGTCAACGCCTACGACGTGCTCGCCCACGGGACCGTCGTGCTCTCCAAGAGCGCGCTGGCGCGGGTCGTCAAGACCCTGGGAGGCGAGTGATGGAACCGCAGTACATCATCCGGCGTCCGCTGATCACCGAGAAGTCGACCCGGATCAAGGAAGGGTCGAACACGATCTGCTTCGAGGTCGCGGTCACGGCCAACAAGATCGAGGTCGGCCGCGCGGTCGAGAAGCTGTTCGGCGTCAAGGTGGCCGACGTCCGCGTCGCCAACCGGCAGGGCAAGTGGAAGCGCATGGGCCGGTTCCTCGGCCAGCGCAAGGCGTGGAAAAAGGCCTACGTCCGGCTGGCGCCGGATCAGAAGATCGAGTTCTTCGAGGGCGTGTAATGGCTGTTAAAAAATTCAAACCGACGTCCCCCGGGGTGCGGTTCCAGACGAAGCTCGACTTCCAGGAGATCTCTCCGGTCCGTCCGGAGAAGCGCCTGACGGTGGGGCTGCGGTCGACGGGCGGCCGCAACAACCAGGGCCGCACGACCTCCCGGTTCATGGGCGGGGGCCACAAGCGGCTGTACCGCATCATCGACTTCCGGCGGGACAAGCACGACATTCCGGCCAAGGTCGCCTCGATCGAGTACGACCCGAACCGCACGGCCCGAATCGCTTTGCTCCACTACGCCGACGGCGAAAAGCGGTACATCCTCGCGCCCAACGGGCTCGCGGTCGGCTCCAAGGTCATCTCGGGGCCCGCGGCGGACATCCTGCCCGGCAATGCGCTGCCCCTGCGGGCGATCCCGCTCGGCACCACGATCCACAACATCGAGCTGACTCGCGGCAAGGGCGGCCAGATGGTCCGCTCGGCCGGCGCCGCCGCTCAGCTGATGGCCAAGGAAGGCGACTACGCGCAGGTGCGCCTCCCATCGGGCGAGGTCCGCGAGGTCCATATCGAGTGCTACGCGACGATCGGCCAGGTCGGCAACCTCGAGCACGAGAATGTCTCGATCGGCAAGGCCGGGCGCAACCGCTGGCTGGGCCGGCGGCCGCACAACCGCGGCGTCTCGATGAACCCGGTCGATCACCCGATGGGCGGCGGAGAAGGAAAGACTTCAGGCGGACGCCATCCGACGTCGCCGTGGGGCTGGAAAACCAAGGGCATGAAAACCCGCAACAACAAGCGCACCGACGGATTCATCATCCGGCGCCGCAAGTCGAAGGCATAAGCGATGACGCGTTCGATCAAGAAGGGCCCGTTCGTGGACGACCACCTCGTCAAGAAGGTGGCGGCGTTGAACGCCACCCGGGAGAAGAAGGTCATCAAGACCTGGTCCCGCCGGTCGACCGTGATCCCCGACATGGTCGGGCACACGATCGCCGTGCACAACGGGCGCAAGTTCATTCCCGTCTACGTCGCCGAGAACATGGTCGGCCACAAGCTGGGCGAGTTCGCGCTGACGCGTATTTTCAAGGGCCACGGCGGAAAGAAGGCCGAGGCGGGCGCAGCCGTCTCCGGGAAGCCGGTCTCCGCTCCGGGCGCGGCTCCGGCCGCCGCCCCGGCGCCCAAGGCGTAAGGAATCGGCATGAAAGCCTCAGCGAAACTTCGGTACATGAAGGGCTCCGCCCAGAAGGTGCGCCTGGTGGTGGACCTCGTGCGGGGCCGGAAGGTCAACGACGCCGTCGCGATCCTCCGCCACTCCAACAAGGCCGCCGCGCGCGACGTCCTGAAGACCCTGCGCTCGGCTGTGGCCAACGCGGAGCAGAAGGAAGCGCAGGTCGATGTCGACGAGCTCGTCGTTCGCGCGATCACGGTCGATAGGGGACCTCAAGAGAAGCGCGTGAGACCGGCGCCGATGGGGCGCGCCTTTCGCGTGCTGCACCGCAAGAGTCACCTGACGATCGAGCTCTCGGACGAAGCGAAAGAGGCATAGCACCATGGGCCAGAAGGTTCACCCCTACGGATTTCGGCTCGGCTTCAACCGGACCTGGCACTCCCGCTGGTTCTCGGAGAAGGACTACCTGAAGTTCCTCCACGAGGACCTCAGCCTGCGCAAGGAGCTGAAGGGTCGGTTGTCGCATGCGGGCGTCTCCGAAATCGACATCGAGCGTTTCGCCGGGAAGCTCAAGGTCAACATCCAGACCTCGCGGCCGGGGATCATCATTGGCAAGCGCGGGGCCGAGGTGGACAGGCTGCGCGACGAGCTTCAGAAGCGGACCAACACCGAGGTCCACATCAACATCATCGAGATCCAGCGCCCGGAGACCGACGCCCAGCTCGTGGCCGAGTCGATCGCGCTGCAGCTCGAGCGCCGAGTGGCGTTCCGCCGGGCGATGAAGAAGGGGCTCGAGTCGGCCTTTCGCTTCGGAGCCCAGGGCATCAAGATCCGCTGCGCTGGGCGCCTCAACGGCGCGGAGATCGCGCGCTCCGAGTGGTACCAGGAAGGCCGCCTGCCGCTGCACACCCTGAAGGCCGACATCGACTACGGGTTTTCCGAGGCCAACACGACCTTCGGAAAGATCGGCGTGAAGGTGTGGATCTACCGCGGCGAGCAGCACAAGGCCAAGAATCGCCGCAAGAGCGCGGCCTAGGGGTTTTTCATCATGTTGATGCCTTCGAAGGTCAAGTACCGAAAGCAGCAGCGGGGCCGGATGCGCGGCAAGGCGTTCCGCGGCGGCACGCTCGCCTTCGGCGATATGGGCCTGCAGGTCCTCGAGCCCGGCTGGGTCACGGCCCGGCAGATCGAGGCCGGCCGCGTCGCCATGACCCGCGCGGTCAAGCGCGGCGGCAAGATCTGGGTCCGCATCTTTCCCGACAAGCCGTACACGAAGAAGCCGGCCGAGACGCGCATGGGCAAGGGCAAGGGCGCGCCGGAGGGCTGGGTCGCCGTCGTCAAACCGGGACGCATCCTCTACGAGATGGAGGGAGTGGATTTCGTCACGGGCAAGGCAGCCCTCGACCTCGCGTCCGACAAGCTGGGGCTGAAGACGCGTCTGGTGACCCGCGAGTCCGAGATGGAGATCCGATGAAGAAGAAAGAGCGCGAGGCCCTCGCCCAGCAGGGGGAGGCGGACCTCGCGGAGAAGGAAAAGCTGCTGATCGAGGCGGGCTGGAAGCTGCGCCTGCAGAAATCGACCGGGCAGCTCGAGAATCCGAGCCGGTTGAAGGTCCTGCGCCGCGATCTGGCGCGCGTCAAGACGTACCAGCGGGCCCTCGGGCTCAAGGCGGAGGCGGGCAAGTGAACGACACGGCGAGCAATCGGAAGGACCGGGCGACCAAGGTGGGGCGCGTGGTCTCCGACAAAATGCAGAAGACGATCGTGGTCGAGGTCGAGCGCCGCGTGCAGCACGCGGAGTACACCCGCACGATCAAGCGCACCAGCCGCTTCCACGCCCACGACGAGGGCAATACGGCCCGCCTGGGCGACCGCGTCCGGATCGAGGAAACGCGGCCGATGTCGAAGCTGAAGCGGTGGCGGTTGCGCGAGATTCTGACCAAGGCGCAGGCCTAGGAGCGTCGCGATGATTCAGATGGGCACCATCCTCGAGGTGGCGGACAACTCGGGCGCTCGCAAGATCGCGTGCATCCGCATGCGGGGCGGCTCGGCCGGCCAGTATGCGGGGCTCGGCGACATCATCACCGCCTCCGTAAAGGAGGCCGCACCGGACTCGCCCTTCGTCGAGAAGCACGGCAAGCGGGTCGTCCGGGCGGTCATCGTCCGAACGCGCCGGAACCACCGGCGCAAGGACGGCTCCTACATCCGCTTCGACGACAACGCCGCGGTCCTGATCTCCAACGAGGGCGAGCCAATCGGGACGCGAGTCTTCGGCCCGGTGGCGCGCGAGCTGCGCGAGAAGAAGTTCATGAAGATCATTTCGCTCGCACCGGAAGTGCTGTGATGCCGAACAAACCGAAGCTCAAGAAGAACGACCTGGTCGTCGTCATCGCCGGCAAGGACCGCGGGCGCCAGGGCCGGATCCTGCGCGTGCTTCCGACCGAGAGCCGGGTCATCGTGGAACGCGTCAACATGATCAAGCGCCACACCCGTCCGAACCCCGCCAAGAACATCGCCGGCGGAATCTCCGAAAGGGAGGCGGCGATCCACATCTCCAACGTGATGCTGGTCGACCCGGACCGCAACACTCGCACCCGGATCGGCCGCCGGCGGGACAGCGAAGGCAACCCGGAGCGCGTCGCCAAGAAGAGCGGCGCCGTTCTCGCGTAGAGGACCAGGGACAAAGGACGAAGGACGTACATGGCCGCTCGACTGAAAGAGAAATACTCCAAGGACGTTGCCCCGGCGCTCCGGAAGGAGTTCGGGATCGACAACGTGATGGCGGTCCCGCGCCTGGAGAAGATCGTCCTGAACATGGGACTCGGGGAGGCGGTCGCCAACCCGAAGATGCTCGACGGCGCCGCGGAGGAGCTCTCCGCGATCGCCGGCCAGCGCGCCGTGGTGACGAAGGCGAAGAAGTCGATCGCCACGTACAAGCTGCGTACCGGGATGCCCATTGGCGCGCGGGTCACACTTCGCGGCGACCGGATGTGGGAGTTCCTGGACCGGCTGATCAACATCGCGCTGCCGCGCGTGCGCGACTTCCGCGGCGTGTCGGGCAAGGCGTTCGACGGCCGGGGCAACTACACGCTCGGGGTCCGGGACCATTTCATCTTCCCGGAGATCGACTACGCGAAGACGGACAAGTCCAAGGGCTTGAACGTGACGATCGTGACGACGGCGGGGCGGGACGACCGGGCGAAGGCGCTGCTGGCCGAGCTCGGCATGCCGTTCGCCAAGTGAGGATTGAGCAGGGGACCTTGCGGTCCCCCGGACGTGAACTTTGGGCAGGGGATCTTGCGGTCCCCCGAACCCCCAGGGGGGAGTGATTGATGGCGACCAGGGCAATGAGAATCAAGGCAGCGAAAAAGCCGAAGTTCATGACCCGGACGGTCCGGCGCTGCCGGATCTGCGGGCGCGCCCGGTCGGTCTACCGGCGGTTTGCGCTCTGCCGCATCTGTTTCCGCCAGAACGCGCTGTTGGGATACGTCCCGGGAATCATCAAGGCGTCGTGGTGAGCCGATGAAAACCAGCGATCCCCTGAGCGATCTCCTGACCCGCCTGCGCAACGGCATGCGCGCAGGTCACGAGCGGGTGGACGTGCCGTCTTCGCGCGTCAAGGAAGCCGTCCTGAAGGTCCTGGAGGCGGAGGGCTTCATCGCCTCGTTCCGCAAGGTGCAGGAGGGCGGCCGGCCCGTGCTGCGCGTGGGCCTGAAATACGACCATGAGGGAGAGCCGATCGTGTCCGGTATCGAGCGCATCTCGCGCCCCGGGCGGAGGATCTACGCCAAAGCCGAGGCGATTCCGCAGGTCCTGGGGGGTCTCGGGGTGTCGCTCGTCTCGACCTCGAAAGGCATCGTCACCGACAAGACGGCGCGGCAGTCGCGCCTCGGCGGCGAAGTGCTTTGCAACATCTGGTGAGGAGAGTGCAGCCGTGTCTCGCATAGGAAGAATGCCCGTCTCGATCCCCAAAGGGGTCGAGATCTCGGTGGATACTGCGTCGGTACGCGTCAAGGGGCCCAAGGGCGAGCTCGTGAGCGCCATTCCGGCCGGGCTGACGGTCTCGGTCGACGCGGGAGAAGTCCGCATCGCCCGGGCCTCGGACGAGCCGCACGCGCGAGCGGTCCACGGCCTGCTCCGAAGCCTCGTGGCCAACAACGTCGAGGGCGTCACGAAAGGCTTTACGCGGGAGCTCGAGATCTCGGGCGTCGGCTACAAGGCCGAGGTCAAGGGCAAGTCGGTGGTCTTCTCCCTCGGATACTCGCACCCGGTGGACTTCGCGATCCCGGAAGGGAACGCGATCGCGATCGACCCCAAGGCGGGGCGTATGACCGTCACCGGCGCCGCCAAGCCGCGGGTCGGCCAGACGGCCGCCGAGATTAGCCAGCTGCGCGTGCCCGATCC
>JBKJWL010000162.1:0-3236 GCA_046716885.1 Thermoanaerobaculia bacterium
TTGAAGCTAGCGATTAGCGTCTGCCAGCCCGCCGGGCTGGAGGCCTGGCCGGCGGCGGTATAGTACTGGTTGACGTACCAGAACGTGCAGTCGTCAGTCGGATCGATGTTCATCGAGGTGTAGTCGCCCCACCGGGAGTTGGTCGTCCTCTGCACGCCCGAGCCGTTGATGACGACGCCTTCGCCCTGGGGCATCTGGCCCAGAGGATCGGCGGCGAGCCGTCCCGTATAGCGAATGCCCGGGAAGACCGTCGTGCCGTTGACGACGCTGTAGCCGAGCCCCATGTTGCCCTTCTTGTCCTGGGCGATCGAGCCCATCCAGCGGTGTACGCCGTCGCCCGGCGCGAACGTCCCCTGCTGATACAGGGAGTACGTGTTGCCGACGCGCCGGATCTCGTACCAGCGCGCGCCGGCCTCGGCGGGAAGAGCCTCGACGGACTGGTTGGTGACGAGCGCCTCGTGGCTCCCGAAATTGCGGTAGGCGAGGCGCCAGGTCGGCCGCTGTCGGTAAGACAGGATGTCGAGGTACTGGCTCCCATTGGTTATCCCAGGCTGTGGGAGGCAGTCTCGCGAGCTCGGAGGAAGCGTACCGGGGACGACGCCGCACGGGAAAATCGAGTCGAAGGACGCGACGGGCAACTGCGTGTTGAGCACCAGGGACGCGATGGGAGTCGATCGCCACTTCACGTCCAGGTCCCAAATGTTGAGGGCGTCGAACGTCGCTCCGTATCCGGCGCCGTCGTCTTGCGTACCGACGATGGGGATGACGGCGTCGTTCCTGGGCTTCGTCTTGCCGTCGATGTCCGCCGGCAGCAGCCCGTCACCGATCAGTGGCAACAGAAGCGGGTTGTTACCGTCGATGAAGAAGCTGACCACGCGTGCGTCCGGATTGCCTTCGACGAACTTGTTCTTGTCCAGAGCGTAGACCCCGATGCCGTACTCCCCGAGGGGCCCAAACTCGCGCGTCGTGATCACATACGAGTCTTTCCAAACCCCGTATTTCGGGTAGTCAGGGAAGAACTGGAAGTTCTCGGTCTCGATCGCGTAACGGAAGTACGTGCCGGTCGGATCGCCGGTCGTGGAGATCGCGACGCAGTTCCAGAACGGGCGCGTCGGGTCGAAGAAGCCGCTGGTGGTGAACTGCGACAGGATCCACCGGTCCACGAACTGGTCGTACACCACGATGGGGTCGCCCGAGGGGTCGGTGCAGTCCGGCACCGAAAAACCCGCCCACAGCGTGCCGGTATCGACCGGACCGAGCAGCAGGTTTCCGCTCTTGTCGTAGACTCCGAAGACCAGGTTGATCATCTCGACGTAGTGGTTGGGGCCGACGTCCCCGACCGGATCGGGTGGGTTCACGCGGAACCCGAACACGTCGAAGTTATCCTGGTTGGCCAAGCCCTCGAAGTTCTGAATCGGAGCCGGGATCGACAGGGCCGCGCCCAGTCGTGTGCTGCTCCCCTGGAGGGCTCCGTCGCCCTCATACCCTCGGTCCTTGACGTCCACGAGGTCTCGCTCCGGCCGGATCTCGATGTAAACGTCCGAGGACGAGGAGGGCAGCTTCCGAAGCGGCGCCTGCCATGCCATGGCGCTCAGGGGGAGCGAAACATCGAACGCTACGGGTGTCGTGAACTTCGGCGTCAGGCGCGGATGCTTTGGGGGCGCGGCGCCCAAAGCGTTCGACGTCCCCGCCGTTACGCCGAGCAAACACAGCGCGGCGGCGGTGAGTCCGCGCAGCCTCGGTCCCGTCGGAATTGATCGGATCATTCCTTCCTCCTGTTCGTTCGAATAGAACATCACTTCCGAAACTCGGTCTCCACGAGGCACTCTATCCGACAATGATCGCGACGCAAGCTTCGATCCGCCGCAGTTCGGCGGCGCGCCTCGCGCCCCCATGTCGGCTGGAAGGGCCAGGTCGTTACCCGCGATCAGCTCGCTGCCGATCGGGCCACGGTCACGGTGATCCGGCAGCCCTTCTCCCCCTTGACCTTTTCCACCCGCGTGGCTTCGGTCCAGGCGGATCCGTCGCCGTCGCGGAAGCGCCAGCGACTCTCCGAAAGTCCGGCCGCGTCTCGGCGGTCCTGCCGAGCCCAGCCCTTTTCGGCGGAAAGCGCCCGGTCGAGTTTCTCGAGGACCGCTCGCGGCGGGGAGTCCGTCTGGATCCGCCAGGTCGTCTCCCATCGCTCGCGAGACCCCGCATACGAGAGCACGGCGCGCGGATATTCGGCGAGCGCCGCGAACGCCGGCCTCACGTGACGGTCGGCGAGGCTCGCCCGCGCCCAGCCCGAGTCGGGACGCCACTCGTACTCCATTCCGACCGCCGCGACCTGGGCCGTGCCCTTTCCATAGAGCTTCTCGATCACGTGCAGCGCTCCGTCGATGCCCGATGAGAGGCCGGCGGCGGTGACGATCTTTCCGTTGTCGACGAAGCGCTTGTCCGTGACCACCTTCGTCTTCGGCGCCGCTTTCCGGAGATCGTCGATCATGCCGGCGAACGTCGTGGCCTCGAGCCCGTCGAGGAGTCCCGCCTTCGCGAGGTAAAACGCCCCGTTGCAGACTGACAGCACGACCTCGGCCGTCCGCGCGCTCTCCTGGATCCACTGGATCACGGCGGCGTTGTCGAGATGAGGATCGACGTTTCCGCCCGGAATGACGAGGACGTCAGGTCGCGGGGCCTTCGCGAACGGGTACGACGGGATCACCGTCATGCCCATCGCCGTCTCGATCGGGGACGTCGTCTCGGCAACGGAGTAGATGCGGAACGCCGGCCGACCCTGGACGTACGCGTGCCCCAGCACTTCCCACGGCCCGGTGTAGTCGATAATCTGGACGCCCGGGAACAGCAGAACGGCCACGTTTTTCGTTGGGGAGTCTTTCGGGCTGATGGCCAGGGCTGCGAGCGTCGAGGCCAGGATCAGAGTCGCCAGGAAAACGCGTTTCATGAGCCTCTCCTCCATCAGGCGTTACGAAGTGCGACCATCGGATCGACGGAGGTCGCGCGGAGCGCGGGCACGAAGCAGGCGACCGCGGCGACGAGTCCCAGCACGATCGCGACTGCCGCATAGGTGGCCGGGTCGGACGGCGTCGTCTCATAGAGCAGGCTCGCGAACAGCCGCGACAGCAGGAACGCGCCCGCGACACCGATGGCCAGCCCCACGGCGACCGGGCGCATCCCCTGGCGGAGGACCATCCGCACGACACCGCCGGGAAGCGCGCCGAGCGCCATGCGAATGCCGA
>JBKJWL010000163.1:0-6076 GCA_046716885.1 Thermoanaerobaculia bacterium
GGTCCGCACTCGATCGCGCTCGCGACCGACCTGCCGACGATCGTCATCGGCGGGGGGCTGACGATCGACGGGACGACGCAGCCCGGCTACACGAACGCGCCGCTGATCGAGATTCACCGCGACGACACCAACGCGTTCTGCCTCAACTTCGCCTTCACACCCGCGATCATCAAGGCTCTGGCGATCAACCGCTGCGGCACGGCGATTTACCACACGAGCGGTGGAGGCCTGACCCTCACGGGCTCGCGCATCGGTACCGACCCCTCGGGAACCGTGGCGCTGCCGAACTTTTCGGGAGTTGTCCTGGCCAACGGGGTCGCCAACACGATTGGGGGTCCGCTCCCGTCCGATCGCAACGTCATATCCGGTAACAGCGGAAGCGGCCTGAACCTGGGGTCCGGCTCGACCGGCACGATCCGGGGCAATTACTTCGGCGTGGACGCTACGGGATCGGCGGCCATCCCCAATGGCGCTGCCGTCTACTGCCTCAATGGAAACGGACTGATCGTCGGAGGCAGCGGCGCCGGCCAGAGCAACGTGATCTCGGGCTCCGCGGGATCTGGACTCACGCTTCAGAGCTGCGCCTCCGCCGTCGTCAGGGGCAACTTCATCGGCACGAACGCCGCGGGGACCGCGGCGCTCCCCAACAACCGCGGCATCGAGGCCAACCTCGCGACCAACGTGAAGATCGGTGGCACTTCACCGGGGGAGGGTAACGTCATCTCCGGCAACGTGGGCGAAGGCGTGCGCCTCACAGCGGCCTCCGACGCGACCGTCCAGGGGAATTTCATCGGGACCGACGCCACCGGCGCGCTGGAACTCGGCAACAGCGTCGGGGCTGACCTCAATTCGAGCGGGACCCTCTTCGGCACCGCGGCGCCCGGCGGCCCGGGCGGAAACGTCGTTGCCTTCAACGCCGTCGGCGTGAAAGTTACAAGCTTCCCCGGCAACACCATTCGCGGCAATTCCATCCACGACAATCGATTCCTGGGCATCGATCTCGGCGGTAACAGCGTCACCGCCAACGACGCCGGGGACTCGGACACCGATCAGCAGAACTTCCCGATTATCTCTTCGGCGGTTCCGGAGGGCGCCGGCGTTCGCGTCATCGGCACGCTCGACACAACCGCTTCGGCAACCTTCGATCTGGACTTCTACGAGAACCCCGCCTGCAGCCGTTTCCCGCAGGACTTCCTGGAAGGACCGACGTGGATCGGCGCGACACAGGTCACGACCGACGGTTCCGGACACGCCGCCTTCAACGTCCTCCTCTCGCCCGTCACCGTCGCTACCGACCTGCGCGTCACGTCCACGGCGACGGACGCGGGCGGGAGCACCTCCGAGTTCTCGCAGAGGCTGGTCCTCTCGTCGGCCGGGCTGACGGGCAGTCCCACCGGAGGCTCGTTCCTTCTCATCCAGGGAATGCAGTTCGAGCCCGGTGCGACCGTGACCGTCGGCGGAGTGCCGGCCACGAACGTGCAGTGGCAGTCGCAGTACGTGATCCAGGCGAGCTCTCCAGCGCTTCCCCCGGGATCCATCAATAATCTCGTCGTGACGAACCCGTCCGGCCTCTCCGGGACCCTTCCGAACGCGTATGTGTCGCTCTTTTCGGACGTCGACCCCGGAAGCCTCTTCCGGCCATTCATCGGCGGATTGGTCGCCAATGGGCTGACCGTCGGTTGTGGCGGGCCCAACTATTGTCCGCTCAGCCCCGTGACCCGGCAGCAAATGGCGGTCTTTCTCCTGCGCGGCAAGCTCGGTCTTTGCTATACGCCCCCGCCCTGCACCGGGCTGGTGTTCGACGACGTTCCGTGCGCCGGAAATTCGTTCGCCCCATGGGTCGAGGCCCTTGCGGGGTACAACATCACCGGCGGCTGCGGCGGCAACAACTTCTGCCCGACCGCGGCCGTCAACCGTCAGCAGATGGCCGTCTTTCTCCTGAAGGCCCTCGAGGGCTCCGACTACGTTCCTCCCCCGTGCACGACCGCGACCTTCGACGACGTGCCCTGCTCCAACCCGTTCGCGCCCTGGATCTACGAGCTCGCAGCGCGCGCCATCACCGGCGGGTGCGGCGGCAACAGCTACTGCCCGACGGGCGACGCCCTCCGCCAGCAGATGGCTGTTTTCCTCGTCAAGACATTCACCCTGCCGTACTAGTGCCTGTTGAGGGGCGGTCGCGAGGCCGCCCCTTTTCACCTCGTCTCCAAGGAAACTGCAGCCCGAGGGGCCAGTGCGGCGGAAATGTACGGGGCGGGGCAGAATCACTATGATGGTAAAGTACTGGTGGAGTGATGCGATGCCCAAGACCTTGACCGTTCGGATCGACGATGCCACCTACCGCCTCATCGCCGACGCGGCGGCCTCCGAGAATCGGTCCGTTTCGAATTTCATTGAAACGGCGGCCCGACAGAGGGCGGTCTCGGAGATCTTCGTGTCCGATGCCGAGATGATTGAGATCTCTTCTGATTTGGCTCTCCGGCGGCGTCTGAAGAGAGGGCACCGGGAGGCGACGACCGGCCGGGGTCGGTTTGTCTGACTATCGAATCTTCGAGACGTCGGGCTTCCAACGCGATCTTGCCGGCCTGGGACATACCACCGCAAAGCGGATTCAGAACACGCTCACCAAGCGCGTCTATCCTGTTCTCCGAGCGGGGCCCCGCCAGGCGCCTTCCGCCGCCCGGCTCGAAAACTGGGACCCGCCGACCTGGAGAATCCGGATCGGCACCTGGCGAATCTTCTACGAGATCGATGACAAGAAGCGCGTCGTTTTCCTGACAGCGGCTGATCACAGGAAGGACGCCTACAAGTAACTTCGCGGCTCCCGGGCTTTTCGCGTAACAGCCCGGGATCCTTCGTCGCTTCGCTCCTCAGGATGACGTCCTGTGCCCGCGCGCTTTCATCATCATCCGGGGCCTCGTAGCCACTCCTGAAGCACCCGAACGGTCACCTCGCCCGTCAGCGCTTCTTTTTCTTCGCGCAGGCCTTCTCGAAACCCAGCTCGCAGGCTCTTCGCAGGAGCTCGGTGTTGCGTTTCCGGTCCCGAGTAACTCCCTTTCCCTTCTCGTACGCGACGCCGAGGTCGTAGCACCCTTCCCCGTCGCCGCCCTTGCAGGCTCGCTCCAGGAAGGAAGCCGCGGTTGCCGCGTCGGCCTCCACTCCCGAGCCGTTCGTGTAGACCACCGCCGCGTTGAAGCACCCGAACGAGTCGCCCCGGTCGCAGCCGAGCTCCGAGAGCTCCCGTCCCCTCGTTAAGTCCAACTCCACCCCGTCGCCCGCGAGATACAACCCTCCGAGCAGCGAGCAAGCGCGCGAGTTGTTCGTGTCCGAATGGACGTCGTCGGGATCGGGCTGCCGGTCGCAGGCTTTCTCGAAGATCGAGGCTGCCCGCGCCGCATCCTTCTCGACTCCGATCCCGTCGCGGTACGCGCGACCCACATTCACGCAGCCGCCCAGGTTCGAGGGCTGACAGCTCGTGCCGTCGCATCCCCGTTGATAGAGCGCGACGGCCCGACCCTTGTCTTGCTTGACGCCCCGCCCCTTCTCGTAGAGAAAGCCCAGGTTGGTGCACGCGGTCGAGCTTCCCAGTTCGCACGCCTCGTCGTACTTCGCGGCGGCGCGAGAGCTGTCGCGGGCGGCGCCGCGCCCCTCGTCGGCCATCAGGCCCACGTTGTAGCAGCCCCGCGCGTCGCCGAGGTCGCAGCCCTTGACATAGAGCGCCGTGGCGCGGCGATCGTCCTTCTTGACGAGCTTCCCGGTCGCATACAGGAACGCGAGGTGCGCGCAGCCCGCCCCGCTTCCGAGCTCGCAGGACCGGTCGAGCGCGGCGATCGACTCGCCGGCGCGATCCACCGTGTCCATCAGCCGCAGACCTTCGTACGCGCAAGCCTCGGCGGAACCCGCCCGGCAGGCCTCGGCGTAGAGCTCCAGCGCGCGCGCTCCGTCGGTCCTCCAGAGCAGCCATGCCTGGCGAAAGCAGGCGCTGGAAACTCCATCGGCGCAGCTGGTGTCGAGGAACGATTTCTGGTCGACCGGCACGAGTGTCGATTCGACCGTCGCTCCGTCGCGCCGCACCACGACCCGCACGGGCCCGCACGAGCGGTTGTAGGCAGCGGCGTCGAAGTCGCAGTCGTTCCCGATGCGCGCCTCACCGATCGTCTCTACGACGTCGTTCGGCCGAATTCCAGACGCCGCTCCCGGGCCACCGGGAAAAACTTCACTGACAACAGCTCCGCGAAAGTCGGTCGGCAGCGCGAGCGTCTTCCGGATCTGACTCGAGACTGGCACGACCTCGATCCCGAGAGTTCCGCTGCAGGGTGCGCGCGAGGCGGTCCCGCTGCCATCGGCCCCTGCCGGCGAAGGAGGCTGCGAGGTGCCGCAGCCGACCGCGAGGACCAGAGCGCTCAGCGCCCCAGCCGCGCACGTTCCCTTCATGAGAACCCCCTTTCTTGGTTCGAACGAATTGTAGAGCCGCGTCGGACTCTCCGACATAGGCTAGAAAAGAGACAGGAGGGATTCCCATGAACCGCAGCCTCAGGATGGTCATCGCCTCGGCCTTCGTGTGTCTCGCCGCGGCCGGCTTCGCGCGCGCGGAAGCGGATGAGCTCGAGCGCTCGGTCTCGCTCATGGCGAAGATCGGCAGCGCGACCTCGCCTTCATTCTCGCCGGACGGCCGGACTCTCGCCTTCGTGTCGAACCTCGGCGGGCTGCCGCAGGTCTGGACGGTCGAGACTGCCGGCGGATACCCTCAGCTCGTCACGACCTTCGACGATCCGGTCGGGTTCGTGGACTGGTCGCCCGATGGCGCCTGGCTCGCCTTCACGCTCGCGCCGGGCGGAGGCATGAACGAGCAGGTCTACCTCGTCCGCCCCGACGGCACAGGCTTGAAGCGGTTGACGGACGGCGGCAAGGAGACCAATCGGCTCGGCCCCTGGTCCTCCGACGGCACACTCCTCGCGACGGGCTCGAACCGCCGGAGCGGCGCCGCGATCGACGCTTACGTCTACGACGTCGCCGCGGGAAGCACGCGCCTCGTGACGGAGAACCGCGGGATCGGAGGCTTCTCGGACCTGACGCGCGACAAGAAGTACGCCCTCCTCGAACGCCTCGTCAATCGCGGCGACGACAATCTCTACCTCGTCGAGCTTTCGGCCGGCAAGGAGACGCTCCTGACGCCGCACGAGGGTCCCGGGAGCTTCTCGGGAGAGTTTGCGAAGGACGGCCGCTCCGTCTATCTCGAGACGAACGCCAACCGCGACCGGACCGCCTTCGCGCGCATGGAGCTCTCCGCGAACGGAAAGCCCGGGAAGGTCACGATCCTTGCACAGCGCGACGATGCGGAGCTCGGGGGCTTCACGCTCGACGACGCCGGGACGACGGCCGCACTCCTGTGGAACGTCTCCGGAAAAAGCGAGCTCGAGCTCATAAACTTGCAAACGGGCAAGGCGATCTCGCGCCCGAAGCTTCCCGCCGAGCTCGCAGGCGGCCTCGAGTTCTCGAGGGACGGGAAGTCCCTCGCCCTCGTCGCCTCCGGATCGGCGATCCCGGCGGACATCTGGGTCATGAACGTCGGCACGGGTGCCTTTCGCCAGGTCACGAGGAGTCCCCACGCCGGCGTCGACCTCGGGAAGCTCGTCCTCCCCGAGCTTCTCCCCTTCGAGGCGCACGACGGCCTCGAGCTCTCGGGCTGGCTCTACCGCCCGGCGACCGGGAAGGCGCCCTTCCCCACCGTGCTGTCGTTTCACGGCGGACCCGAGGGCCAGGAGCGGCCGATCTTCAGCAGTCTGTACCAGGCGCTTCTCTCGCGCGGCATCGCCGTCTTCGCGCCCAACGTCCGCGGCTCGTCGGGCTTCGGCAAGCGATTCGTCAACCTCGACAACGGCGCGCTGCGGTTCGACGGCGTCAAGGACATCCAGGCCTGCGTCGACGCGGTCGTTCGGCGCGGCGTCGCCGACCCCAGACGCATCGGCATCATCGGCGGCTCCTACGGCGGCTACATGGTCATGGCAGGCCTCACCGAGTACCCGCAGCTCTTCGCCGCCGGCGCGAATCTTTTCGGCATCGTCAACTTCGAGACGTT
>JBKJWL010000164.1:0-3308 GCA_046716885.1 Thermoanaerobaculia bacterium
AACCCCTCGAAGATCCGCCGCGCTCGCTCTTGCGCCGCGGCGGCGGAGCTGCCGAACAGCAGAGGCGCGATCTTCGAGGCGATCGACGAGGCCGCGTCGCTCGCGTCCTGGTTCACCAAAACGGTGATGGCGGCCCGCTCGTCCGGGAAGATCATGTTCGACGCGGTGAAGCCCGAAACCTCGCCGCCGTGGGTCAAGGCGCGGCGGCCGGCCTCCTTCGTCACAACGAGACCCAGTCCGTACGCGGTGCCAAGGCCGTTCTTCAGGCGCACGGCCGTCTCCATCTCGAGGTACGAGGCGGGCTTCAGCAGGCGGCGATCGATCACGGAGATGTTCCATCGCGCCAGATCCTGCGCCGTCATCGCGAGCTCGCCCGCGGCGAACAGCCAGCCCTTTCCTTCCTTCGGCGCGACGCGCAGTGGCCCGAGCCCGAAGCGCTGGTAGCCGACCGGATCGGTCTCCGCGAGGCTCTCCTGGTCGATATTCGCGACGCTCGTCATTCCGAGCGGCGTGAAGACGCGCGTCGAGAGGAGCTGCAGGAGCGGCATCCCGCCGGCCCGCTCGACGATCAGCCCGGCGATGACGTAGCCGGTATTGCTGTACTGGTAATCGGCGCCCGGCTCGAAATCCAGCGGTTGCTTTGCCCATCGGTCGAGGATCCGGCCGGGGGTCGCGGGCTGCCGCATGAAGGGCGGCACGTAGTCCTGAGGCCAGTAGTCCCGGTAGCCCGAGGTGTGCGAGAGAAGCTCGCGGACCTTGATGTCTCCGGCGCGGCTCAAGTCCGGCAGGAACCGCGACACCGGGTCGTCGAGGGAGAGCTTCCCCTCTTCGGCGAGCAGCAGGATAGCCGCCGCCGTGAACTGCTTGCTGACGGATCCGATCGAGTAGCGCATGCTCGGCCGCGCGGGGGTGCGCGGCTCGAGCCGGGCGTCGCCGTAGGCCTGGAGGTAGACGACCTGCCCGTCCTTCACGATCGCGATCGACGCGCTCGGGACGCCGGTCGCGGCGAGAGCCTCTCGGGCGATCCGGTCGACCTCGGCGGAGAGCGCGGGGTCGAGCTTCGGCGGCGCCTGCGCGAACGCCGGCAGCGCCGCCGCGGCGAGGGCGATCCATAGGACCGACGCGGAAAAAACGAGTTTCGACCTCGGCATGGTGAGCCCTCTCCTTCCGGGCGCCGCGATTATGCCGGAAGGGACGGGGCGCCGCTGATACTCTGAAGCGGCGGCAATGCCCAACGACAGTCGCGGGCGGTTCCGGCGCGGCCCGAGGATGGCACGTTTCCTCGCGACGGCCGTGCTCGCGGTCTGCTCCCTTCCCGGTCGCGCCGACGAGCTCGAGAAGCTTCTGCGCCGGCCGCCGTCGCCCGGGCTTTCGCGCTGGAGTTATGCGCCGGCGACATACGATGGACGCCCCGTTCGGGGCTGGCTCACGGTGACGGTCACGTACCGGCTGGGGTGACGGCTGCAAAAGCCGTCAACGCCGCCGAGCCGGGCCGACGTTTCGTCCGCGACCTCCGTAAGACTCAAGGCACGCCGCACGTTCTCGTCGGCGGCGGCAGGGCGCGATCACGTTGCGTCCGAATGAGGAAAGGAGTGTCATCCAGATGAAACGATTTTCACGCTCAGGCACGCTCGTGGTCGGGCTCGGCGCCCTGGCGGCGTCCCTGCTCGCCGGCCAGGGCCGCGGCGAAAAAGGGTCTCTGCCGGGTCAGGGTCTCGGCTCGACGGAGCGTTGTCTCTCGGCGATCGAGCTCTCCGTGGACCAGAAAACGGCGGTCCAGAGGGTTCTCGAGAGCCACCGGGCCGCCCTGCGCGCCGACGTCGACGCCAAAAAGGCCAGCGAGCGGAAGCTGCGCGAGGACGTCGCAAAACGCGTCGACAAGTGCGTCCTCGGCCAGGACCTGCTCGACCAGGAAGCGAACGCGGCAAAGATCCGCGGGAGCTCGGAGGCCCTGCGGGCCCGGATCCTCGTAACGCTCACTCCCGAGCAGCAGGCACGATTCAACGAATGTGCCGATTCCCGCAGAGGGAGGGCGAAGCACCCGAACCGGAGCGCGACCCGCTAGCGACGACTCCGTCGGAGCGGTCCGAAAACTCACGATCGGTCATGGACGAAGAAATAGGCGAGTCGCCGCCAGCGAAACATTCTCTCCCGGAGAAGTCGGAGGGGGGCGGGCAGTGCCCCGCCCCCGGCGAAAACGCTTACCGGCTCTCAGAAGGCGGCGAGCCGGAGCCCGATGTCGGCGCCGCGTTCGGCGTGCCGTTTGACGTGGCGCGCCGTTCGTGACATCTCCCGCAAAGCACTGATGCTTCACGTGACGCCCGCGATCGCCATCCCCGAACAAGATCTCGACGAGCGATTCGTGCGCGCGTCCGGTCCGGGGGGCCAGAACGTCAACAAGGTCTCGACCGCGGTCGAGTTGCGATTCGACGTCGCCGCATCCCGGTTGCCCGAAGACGTCAAAACGCGGCTGGCCGCGCTGGCGGGAAGCAGGATGTCGACCGGCGGCGTGCTCCTCATCGACAGCCGTGAGCACCGCACCCAGGCACAGAATCGCGCCGCAGCCCGGGTCCGTCTCGCGGAGCTGCTGCGGCAGGCCGCGGCGCGTCCGAAGTTGCGGAAGAAGACCCGGCCCACCCGAGCGGCTCGGGAACGCCGCATCGTGGCGAAGGTCCGGCGCGCGCGGGTAAAGGCGGCGCGTGCGCCGGTCCGCGGCGACGAGTAGAGCGAAGGGAAGCCGCCCGACGCGCTCGGCGAGCGCCGGGACGGGCGTCGCCGGGACGCCTTCAGGGGAAGAACAGAAGAATCGTCAGAAGCGCCCCGATCCCGAGCGACACCCAGGCGTTCGAGACGAAGTATCCGTATGCCATGAGCGGGATGCCGAGGAAGAGCGGCCTCTGCTCGTCGTTCTTCCTTCCGTACCGGAACGCGGCGAAGCCGACCAGGCCGAAGAGGACCGCGAAGAGAATGGTCGCAAGCGAGAAGTCTTCGAGGTTCAGGCCGGGCATGGGTTTCCTACTGGGGCTTGGTGCGCAGGCGGGAAAGAAGGGCCTCGTACTCCGGCGAATCCTCGGCGATCCGCAGCCCGAAACCGGAGGGCCCCGGTTTCGATGGGTCGGCCACGGTTCGGATGACCCTTCCCGTCAGAACGATCTTCGTGCGATTCGGGAGGTTGACAGTCAGCCGGAGCGCGGGTCCCGTGCCCGGGATGCGGTTCGACCGCACGAACATGCCCCGGCGGGAAAGGTCTGCAATGACGCCCGTGCCGTGGAAGGTGTCCTGCACGAACTCGACTGTCATCTCCGCCT
>JBKJWL010000165.1:0-6483 GCA_046716885.1 Thermoanaerobaculia bacterium
TGCGGAGGTTGGCCGCGCCCCCGACGTCGGCGACCGTGACCCCGGAGTTTTCTCCCGTCACGCGGAGCCCCCGCTTGATCCGGGCCGCCTCGATCCTGCCGAAGGAGCCGCGGATCTCGGCCGCTCCTTCCACGTCGAGAACCAACACGCCGGAATTGGACCCGTTCACGGTCGCGTCGCCTCCGATTCGCGAGAGCTTGACCGCCCCGAACGTGTTGCTGACGGTGGCGGCGCCGGAGACACCCTCCGCCGTGACGGTGCCGTTGGAGTTCTCGACCTCGAGGGAGCCCTTGACGGTCCTGACAGCGACGGCCCCGAAGGAATTCACGACCGTAGCCGGACCAGTCACCTCTTCCACGGTCACGCTGCCGTTGGACCCCGTGATCGCGGTCTTGCCCCTGATCTTTCGCACCGTCACGCTGCCGAAGCGGTTCCGGACTTCCGCCGGGCCCTCGATCTCCGCCACGGCCACCGAGCCGTTGGCCCCCGAGACCTCGACCGCCCCGGCGTTTCGGATGACCTCGATCGAGCCGAACGAGTTTTCGATCTTCTGCGTTCCCTTCCCGTCGCGGAAGGCCACCTTGCCGTTGGCGTTTGAGATGACCGCGCCGGCCTTCAGCCCGTCCACCGTCACGTCGCCGAACTTGTTGCGCGCCGTGACCGGCATCGTTTCGGGAACGAGGATGTCGTAATCCACGGAATACGAGATGTGCCCGCTGCCCGAAAAGTGCCACTTCTTGTCCGGGTACTTCGTCCGGACCACCACGGCCGACGCCGTGTCCTCGACCGCGATGACGATGCCCTCGCCGAACTTCTGGGCGCCGTCGGCGTCGGAGGACGACACCGTGATGTGGGCCTTGATGCGAATCTCGGGAGCCGGATGCGTCGTGATGCGAATCGCGCCCTGGCTGTGGTCGATGTCGAGGCGCTGGCCGGCCTTGACCGCCAGCGTCCGGGAGAAGTCCCGGTCGAAGTTCGAGCGCGGGTCCCGCTCGGCGAGGACCGGAGCGGCCGCCACGACGAGCGCCGCGAGGACGGCGGCGGCGATGCGGGAAAGGGGACGGATCATGATTGGACCTCTTTCATCAGGTTCTTCAGGGTCTGCTGCTTCTCGCGGTACACGGCGAGAAGCTCCCGGCGGAGATGGGTGTTGTAACGGTTCTCCTCGATGCCCGACCGCAGATCCGCGATCGCCGAATCGAGCAAGACGAGCTTTTCCCTGTAGTTGAGGATGACGGGCGAAGAGGCCGCGAGGAGCCGCGGCTCGGCCAGTCTCGAGAGGTTCTCGATCGACGCGAGGTAAGTTTCCTCCGCAGCCTCGACCTCGTCCACGGCGCGCTCGGTCAGGAGCGGGTCCTTTGTGGTCTGCCAGGGGGTCGCGAGCGGCTCGCGGCCTCCGCTGTCGCGGAAGACCCACAGGCCGGCCGTCGCGATCGCAAAGATAGCGACGAGCGCGGTCGCCGTCAGAAGGCGAAGCCACGCACCGCCGGCGGGAGCCGCCGCGGAGCGCTGCGACTCCTCGGCGAGGCTCTGCCGGATCTGCGGCCACAGCTCAGGTGACGGCCAGGACTTCTTCAACGCGGTCGCCGCGGCGGCAATCGCGCGCCACTCCGCGAGCTCCCGCGCGCAGGCGGCGCAGCCCTTCACGTGCTCCTCGACGGCGGCCAGAAGCTCCGGCTCTCCGATCGACAGCGCTCGCTCGAGGTCGCGGCAGCCGGCCATCACGACGCCTCCGCCGGCAGGAACGCGTCGGCGGCCCGAAGCGACTCCTGCAGCCGCCGCTTGGCGCGGAAGAGCAGAGTGCGCGAGGCGTTTTCGTTGACCTCGAGGATCTCGCCGGCCTCGCGGTGCGAAAAGCCCTCTACCTCGCAGAGGAGAAAAGCCGTTCTCTCGCGCTCGGGCAAGCGCGAGAGCGCCATCTCGATCGAGAGACGGAGAGGATGATCGGACTCGCGGCTCGGCGCCATCGCGATCCGCGCCGGCAGCGGCGCCTCGGGACGCCGGCGGCCCTTGCGCATCAGGTCGTAGCAGGTGTTCACGAGAATCCGGTACAGCCACGTCGCGACAGTCGAGCCCCCGCGGAACCGCGCGGCGCCGCGGTACACCTTGAGGAAAGCCTCCTGCACGGCGTCTTCGGCGTCGGCGGGGCTCGCGAGGAGGTTCAGGGCGACCGACTTCATGCGTTCTCCGTGCGCTTCGTAAAGCCGCTCGAACGCCGGCAGGCTTCCCTGCCGCAACCCCTCGAGCAGCTCCCCTTCACCGGTCCGGTCGTCGGTGCGAGCCAGAGCGAACTCCTTTACCGTCTGTACGATGCGAACGACCTGGTCCAGCCTACACCGCCTCCCGAACCGTCGAAGGGGCCTGTTTCCGGATCCTTAGACGTCCGGCCGGGGCGTTTCGTTTTGCGCCGTCGTCCAAGAGTGGAGCGACGAAGCAGCCGACCACCAAAGAGGACCCGGCAGCGGGCTATTTTGGGCCTGAGGCCCTCAGGAGGACGCGCGAGGGCGCGTCATTCAGGGCGACGCGGATTCCGTGCCGGTCTCCTCGGTCAGAAACGCGAGGAAGACGGCGCCCTCCGCGCTGAAGATGCCTTGATCGGACGTGCCCGGCTCGGAGCGGCAGTAGTCGCCGGCGCGCAGCAGCTTCCCGTTCACGACCGCCGAGCCCTCGAGGACGAAGAGCTCTTCGAGGAACGTGTGCGAGTGGTCCGGGTACTTCGAGCCCGGCTCCATGCGAAAGAGGGTCGAGCGCGAACGGCGCGCGGCGTCGTGGTGGATGTCCTTGCGCTGGACGCCGGGAAACGCGTTCGTCCACTCCGACGCGGTGGTCCGCACGAGTAGCACACCGGGGCGCAGCGTCGTGGCGGCGCGCTCGGGCAGCTCGCGCGCCGCCGAGAGGACGCGCTCGCGGAGCCCGGCGGGCGCCGGCGAGGCGGCGGAGAGCCCGAGCCCCTCGGCGACGGCGGCGAAGCCCGCCTGCTCGGCGTGACCGTCCGGGTCCGCCGCGGGGGTGACGCTGCGACTCGCCAACGCCTCGAGCGCGGCTGTCTCGAGCGCCAAGTTCTCTTCTGAATCGTCCATGGAGCTCACCGTGCTCCTTCCATCGCGAATTCGGGCGCCAGCGCGTCGCGCAGCTTCAGCATTCCGAGTCTGATTCGTGTTTTGGCTGTGCCGACCGACACCTGCAGCCGCTCGGCGATCTCCGGGTGGGTCAAGCCTTCGAAATACGCAAGCTCCAGCGCCGCGCGCTGCTCCGCCGGGAGGTCGGCCAGCGACCGTCGGACGAGCGAACCTTGCTGAGAGATCCAGGACCGCTCGCCGGGGTCGCGGCCCCCGTCGGGAACCGACTCGGCGAACTCGAGCGAGCGCTCCGCCTGTCGCGCGGTCTTGCGCGAGCGAAGGCGATCGATCGCGCGCGAGCGGGTCAGCAGAAGCAGCCAGGCGATCGCCGACCCCCGCGCGGGGTCGAAGCGCGCGGCATCGCGCCAAACCTGGAGGAAGACGTCGGTCACGACCTCTTCCGCCTCGCTGCGGTCGGAGAGGATGCGCAGAGCCACGCCGAAGACGACCGCGCTCGTGGCGTCGTAGAGCGCGGCGAAGGCCTCCTGATCGCCGGCGGCGGACTTCTCGATCCAGGCCTGGAGCTCCGCCGCGGCGGGGGCGCGGGATGCCGCCTCTTTGGCCATCGTCAGACGCAACGCGGCCGGCCCCGCAGGAGAACGCGCAGGAAAGCGGCGAACGTTTTCATCGTCCCAATAGCTCGTCTGCAAGGTTATTTCCCATTCGCCTCCGCGGTCAAGAGCGGCGCGCAAGGGTCCCCCGGAAGTCCTTACGAGACCCACGGCCGGATGGATCTCCGGGCTAAGCTCTCCCCATGAAGAGAAAACGCCGGATCGCTGCCATCGTCGCGGCCCTTCTCCTGTTGACCGCCCCTGGCACCGCCCAGAAGGCCGTGTTCGTGGTCCGCCACTGCGAGAAGATCTCCAACGAGGACGAGCGGCTGTCTGAGGCCGGCAAGGCGCGGGGAAAGCGCCTGGCGAAGCTGCTCGGGGACGCCGGGATCGCGGCGGTGTATTCCACCGACACCGAGCGCACGCTCGACACGGCCCGGCCGCTGGCCGAGGCACGACGCCTGCAGGTCACGGTGTACGAAAAACCGGCGGGCCTGGCGGAGAAGCTGCGGGCCGAGCACTCGCGCGACGCCGTCCTCGTCGTCGGTCACAGCAACACCGTGCCGGAGCTCCTGAAGGCTTTCGGCTGCTCCGAGTCCGTCTCGATCGCGGCCGACGAGTACGACAACCTCTTCGTGGTCGTACCGAAGGAGGGCGCGGCGCCGACGCTCGTTCGTCTGCGGTACTGATCCGGAACCGCCATTCGGGAAATTTTCCTCAAAGCGCGCCTCCGAGGGATCCGCGCCTCCATCCGCTCGCGTACCCCCCCACATCGGTGCGCTCCGTTATGGGGCGCGTCACGAATTTTTGGGCTTCGGCTCCGGCCGGCCCGAGAGGAGGTCTTGTGAGATTGCTGAAATGGAAACAGTTGGCGGGTTTTGCACTCGCCGCGCTCACCGCCGTTACGGTCTCGGGCGAGCTCGTGACGGTCGTCGGCGACGGCAACGTGCTCATCACGTTCGATCACACGACGCCGGGGACGACGGTTGCATCGCAGCCGATCATTGGGCTGCAGTCGGGAGAAGACATCCTGGCCCTCGATTTCCGGCCCGCGAGCGGGCAGCTCTACGCGCTCGGGAGCACCAGCCGGCTGTACGTGATCGACTCGGCAACCGGAACGGCCACCGCGGTCGGCAGCGCGGCATTCACACCGGCCCTTTCCGGCAGTCAGTTCGGCCTCGATTTCAATCCGACCGTGGATCGCATCCGGCTGGTCAGCGACGCCGAACAGAACCTGAGGCTTCACCCGGACACCGGGGCCGTGGCGACAACCGACACCGCCCTCGCCTATGCCTCGGGCGACGCCGCGGCCGGCCAGAATCCCGCAATCGTCGCCGTGGCTTACACCAACAGCGTCGCGGGAGCGACGTCGACCTCGCTCTACGGCATCGACGCGGCGCTCAATACGCTGGTGCGCATCGGGTCCCTCGGCGCCTCGCCCGTCTCGCCCAACAGCGGGCAGCTCTTCACCGTCGGCGCCCTCGGCGCCGACGCGGAAGGCGCGAGCGCCTTCGACATCTCGAGCGCAACCGGAGTGGCGTTCGCAGCCCTCGGCGGCACGAGCAGCAGCGATCTGTACACCATCGACCTTTCGACCGGCGCCGCGACGAGCGTCGGGGCGATCGCGGGAACGGTCGGCATTCGGGGCCTCGCCGTTTCCCAGGCGTCGGTCGTCTTCACCCTTCCGATTATCGGCCGGGTCGAAGGCTTGAACGGCACCCTTTTCCGGACCGATCTCGCGATCGTCAACGGCGCGTCCTTTCCCGCAACGGCGCGGCTAGACTTCTACGCCTCGTCGACCCAGGCAGGAACCGGTCCGACTTCTTCGATGGAACTGACCTTCGCGCCCGGGGAGCAGAAGTCGTATCCCGACGTGGTCGGCGGGCTCTTCGCCACGCCCTCGTCGACCGGGGCTCTTCGCATCACCGCGTCGCGCCCCCTCGGGATCGTCGCCTACGTCTACAACGACCAGCGCGCGATCGACGAGGGGACCAACGGCACGCTGCTGCGGGGCCTCGAGGAGAGTGACCGTCGCACCTCTGGCATCCTTCCCAAGATCGAGAACGCGTCGAGCGCAGCCGTCGCGGATTTTCGCAGCAACCTGGGCTTCTTCAATCCGGGAACGGCCGATGTGACGGTCGCGCTGACCGCCTATGACGCAGCGGGCGCCACGCTCTCGACGGCGACCCGGATCGTCCCGGCGCTGAGCCACCAGCAGGTCGCGCTGACGGCGGTCTTCCCAGACCTCTCGACCGTGTCCAACGCCTACATCCGGTTCACCGCCACGGGCGGCTCGCTTTTCGTCTATTCCGCCGCCGTAGACAACACGACCGGCGACGCGAGCGTGACGGCCGCCATCCGAAACTGAGCTCTCTTTCTGGATCCTCTCGCTCCCCATCTCCCCCCTCGGGGGGAGATGGTCGGGTGAGGGCCAAGGCCGGCTCAGCCCTGGCTCACCATCCTACCGGCTTGCCCTTGTTCTGCTCGTCGAGCCACTTCTGGAGCGGCGCGAAGTAGTCGCGGATGGCGTTGGCGTCCATGTCGCGCTGGCCGGTCAGGGTTTCGAGCGCGTCGGGCCACGGCCGAGACTGGCCCATCGCGAGCGTGTCTGCCAGTCGTTTGCCCGCCGCTGTGTTCCCATAGATCGAGCAGCGGTTGAGCGGCATCGGACAGCCCGCGGTCTTCGACAGCGCGCGGTGGAACTGGAACTGCAGGATGTCGGCCAGGAAGTAGCGCGTGTAAGGCACGCCGGCCGGCACGTGGTACTTGGCTCCCGGATCGAAGTCCGACTCGCTGCGCGGGATCGCGGGCGC
>JBKJWL010000166.1:0-44218 GCA_046716885.1 Thermoanaerobaculia bacterium
AAGGGAGGGAGGAGGCTCGCGCTGCGGGAGCCGGAGCGCAGCGAGGGCCCAGGCTCGCGGTCGAGGCCGCATCCGGCCGAGCCGCGAGCCGGTGGCGTGAGCCAGGGCCCGAGCAAGCGAAGCGACGTGTATCAGAAGGTGGCTCGGGTCGTGATGCCGAACGTCCTCGGCTGGTTGGTCAGGTAACCCACGCGAGCGAGAAGTCCACGCTCACGGTCCAGTGCCAGGAAGGCCCGCTCGTCGGTTATGTTGTTGACGAACAAAGACACGTCGAGATTGCTGAAGCGCGCGCCAAACCGGAAGTTCAGGAGGTCGTACGCCGGCAACTTCGGATCGAACGTGAACGTGTCCTGGGTCAGCGGGCCCCCGATCGTGTTGGCCACCGGGGGCGCGTGCAGGTCGACGGTGCCGAAACCGGGCACGTCGTCGCCGACCTGCGTGAAGCGCGAGCCCACATGCTGGTACGTGCCGGTGAAGTAGCCCATGACTCCGTCCATCACCGGTTGCTGGTACGTGGCCGCGACAGCCGCCTGGAACTTGGGCACGCTCGGCAGGCGCGCGCCGTCCTGGATGCCCGAGATCACGGTGGTGACGTTGTCGTCATCGGTGGAGGTCAGGGTGGATCGCAGCGTCGCGTCGTTATAACCGGCCGAGACGGCGAAGTCGAACTTGTCGCTCACCGCCGCCGCGAACTCCACCTCTCCTCCGATGCTGCGAGCCTTCGGAACGCTGAAAACCAGCCGGGACGAACACGAGCCCGCGGTCACCACCGCCTGGAGGTCGTTGATGTCGATGTAGAACGCCGAAACGTTGAACGAGCCGCGGCCGCCGAGGATCCTGGACTTCGTGCCGATCTCGTAGTTCCAGGTCGTCTCGTCCTTAAAGCCCGCCTGGCCGCCGAAGGTCACGAGGTCCTGGGCTGTGCACAGATTGACGTTGAGCGGGTCGTTGATCCCGCCCAGCCGGAAGCCCTTGGAGACCTGGGCGTTGAGGTTCGTCGAGGGACTCACGGCAAAGCTGGCGATGAAGCGCGGCGCGACGCCGTCGCCTTTCGTCGAGCCCGGCGCGGATTGGGGCGTGCCGTCCGAGCCTGCGCCGAAGAGGCCGTCGAAGATCTGTGTCTTGTCGTCCTTGAAGTTGTAGTAGCGCAGGCCCGCGGTCACGCTGAATCGATCGGTTACGGAGAAGGTCCCTTCGCCGAAGAACGCAAACTGTCGGGTTTTGTAGTCGAGCTCCGAGAAGAAAAGGGAGTCCTTGGGTGCGATGGTCCGTGTGTTGTCGAACGGGAACGTATCCATGTCCTCGTAGCCCGTCACGAGAAGATTCTGGCCGTAGGCCTTCCTCGCGTCGCTGTAGAAGCCGCCGGCCACCCACTGGATGCGTTCCTTGCCCCCCGCCAAACGGACCTCCTGCGTCCATCCTTTGGCCGTCGTGGTGTCGTCCAGCGGCGCGTTCAGGGCGTAGACGCTCTCGGGCAGACCAAAGCTCCCGCCGGTGATGCTGGAGGTCAGCGCACCCGCATCGCGGGTGACCAGAATGTCACGCTTCGTGTAAGACGTGTTCGACGTGATGACCGCGTTGCCGAGGTTGTAGGTGATGTTCAGGTCGCCGAGATAGAAAGCGTCGGTGGTCGGCTCCTCGATCTGGGTAAAGAGTTCCCGTTCGCCGAGGGTCACCGCCGGCCGCGTGGTCGTGAAGGGATTGCCCAGGATGTTGTAGATGTCGATGCGGTTCCAGCCGTTCGTCTTCAGCTTCTGGTACATGAACCGAGGAGTGATGACGAGATTGTCGGTCGGGGCGATCTGGACCGCGGCCCGCACGCCGCCGCGGTCGCCGGTGTTGACGTTCTTGTCGACGCTCAGGTCGGGCTGCACCGCATCCATGTAGCCCGCAAACCGATCGAAGTACGCCGCCACGCGCACGGCCGCCTTGCTCCCCAGGGGAGCGTTGAAGCCCGCCTTGACGTTGCCGCCCTGGTTGCCGCCGTCGATGGTGCTGCCAGTGAGCTCGCCGAAAAAGCTGGTCAGGCCGAGCTCCGGCTGGTTGCTGATGTACCGCACCGTGCCCGACAGCGACCCCGAGCCGAACTGGGTTCCCTGCGGGCCGCGCAACACCTCGACGCGATTCATGTCGAACAGGTCGATGTCCGGCGTGAACAGGAGGAAAGAGATGACCGATTCGTCCAGATAGGTGCCCACCTCCTCCTTGGGGCCCGGCTGGTCGCGCGCGATCTGGCCCGAGGAGACACCACGCATGGAGACCTGGCTCTGGCCGGGACCCAGGTTCTGGACGCTGAAGTTGGCCACGTTGGCAGCCAGCTCCTCGAGGTTCTGGATACCACGCTGCTGCAGGTCTTCTTCGGTCGGCGCCACGATGGAGAAGGGCGTGTTCTGCACGGTCTCTTCGCGTCTCATGGCCGTGACCGTGACCTCCTCCGAGACCCTCACCTCGAGAGTGGAGTCCACGTTCAGCGTGGCGCCGGCCTCGACCCGTTGGTCCCGATGAACGACCTTGAGGAAGCCCTGCGGCTCGGTCGAGACGGTATAGACGCCCGGCGGGAGGTCCGCCGCCTCGAACACGCCGGTCTCCACGGACCGGACGACACGCGTCGCTCCGGTCTCCTGGTTTGTGATCGTGATCCGAGCTCCGGCAACCGGCACGCCGTTGGCGTCGCGGACGTTCCCCACGATTCGCCCCGTCGGAGACTGGGCGAGCGCGGGCATGGCGAAGAGGATGATGAGCGCTATGCCGACCAGGATCGTGACCCGTGACTTCAACATGGGAGCCTCCTTCTCAATCGCTTGCACGAAGTTCGGGGGGGGGCGAAACTTCGTGGGAGCTTTATGGGCTCTTCATACGGCTCCGCCAACTGCTTGTCAAGTTTGATCAGCGGTCAACCTCAGTTCGTCCAGCCACACCCCCCCTCAAACTCCTTGCATTAGGCTTCGGGCATGAAGCCGCCTGACTGCACGGAACCGAGGCCTGGGCGCGGCCTCACTTGATCAGAGGCCCTCTGCGCGACTTCGTCCGGCGGCGGCTTTCGCGCGAGGAGGCGGTCGGCGTCTCCTTCACCGTCAGCTTTCTCGCCAGCGCGTGTCTCGCGGTCGCAATCGGTCTTTTGGCTCACGAAATCGGCGAGGACGGCGGGCGGGCGAACTCGTTCGATCTCGGGGTTAGCGAAACCCTCGTCGGATTGCGTTCGCCGCAGCTGAACGCGATCATGCTCGCCGTCACCTCTTTGGGTGACCAGCGGTTCCTGCTTGTGGCGACGCCGACGGTCGCCGTGGCACTGTGGCTACGCCGCCGGCACGTCTCCTCGGTCCTCTTCGGGCTCAGCGTCCTTGGTGGTCTTGGCCTAAACGTACTTCTTAAGATCGCGATCGCCCGAGCGCGGCCGGATCGTTGGCCCGCGCTCGTGTCCGAGGCCAGTTACAGCTTTCCCAGCGGGCACACCCTGATGTCGACCGTCTTCTTCGGAGGCCTGGCAGCGACCGTTTTCCATGTATCCCGGCGCCCCCTCCCCCGGATTCTGGCCGTAGCCGCAGCTGCTGCTGTGGTCTTGGGCGTCGCTTGCAGCCGCGTCTACCTGGGCGCGCATTGGGCCACCGACACTTTGGCCGGCATGATGGCGGGATCGGTATGGGTCGTCATGTTTTCCGCGACGACGGAAAGCATTACCCGACTGCGGAATCGCCGATTCGTCGATGCGCGGAGTTCCTGATCCGGGCAGGCTTCAGAACGCCGGCCTTCGGTGGTCGGGTCGCTGGCCGGCTGAAACTGGCCGCCGCTGCACTCGGAGGTCGACAGTTCGATCCCGGGGGTCTGGGCTTTTCTCTCAGAAGTGGCGAGGAAGTACTGGTGGAGCTGACCAGGATGAACGCCGGCCTTCGGCCGACGTTGCCACCTGCCGGGGGGTCTGCCACCGTGGCCGGCTAAACCCGTCGCGCCTCGCTGCACTCGGCGGCCGCCAGTTCGATCCAGCTAGACCTCGGCCAACGTCATGTCCTGTTGAAAAATCATGGTGGGCGCTCCTCGCCGCAACTCTTCACATGCTCGTCGTCCCACCAGCGCCGACACAGCCGCGGCATGAAGGGAAACCGAGAATCCCTGGGTTGACAACGGGCCGCGCTGAGATCCTCCTCGACCGCCTGAAAACCCGCTAGCCCGGATTATTCACGAGTGAATTGAGGAAAGAAAAGGCGGTCCCGCACTTTTCGTCTCACATCATTCGTGGATTTTCCGGCTAGACCGAATCCAGACTGGCGCCATCGGGCGTCGTGGCATCGCGGCTGCGCCACGACGGGATCACCAGCACGAAGCGGGCATCCTCATCCGGCCCGGATGCGCACCAGGCCTCTCCGCCGTGGAGGCGGGTGATGTGGCGCACCAGGGCCAGGCCCAGACCGTGGCCTTCCTGCGCGGCCCGAGCTTCGGTGCTCCGATAGAAGCGCTCGAACACGCGATCTCGCTCGGCGGCCGAGACGCGCGCGCCCGGAGAGGTGATTCCGACCCGGACCAGTCCCGCCGATTCCTCCAGGTCGATCCGCGCCCGGGAACCCGGCCGCTTGAACTTCCGGGCGTTGTCGAGGAGGTTCATGGCCGAGATCCTCAGCAGCTCCTCGTCTCCGTGCACGAGGGCCTCGTCGGGCGCAGAGATCTCCGCCTCGGAAGGCTCGGGGAAGACGTGGCTCGCGCAATCACGGAGCACGTCCGCGAGGTTGACGGTTTCTCCATCGGCGCCCCGGGAGGGGTCGCGGGTGAGGACCAGCAGCGAGTCCACGAGACGCACCATCCGGTCGATTTCCCGGCGCTGCTCGTGCAGCTCGGGCACGGCCTCGGCGCCGGCGGCGGCTTCCGCTCTCTCGCCGTAGAGGCGAATGCGGGTGAGCGGCGTCCGCAATTCGTGGGACGCGTTGGCCGCAAAATCCCGCTCGCGCCCGAGCGCCTCGCCCAGGCGGGACCAGAGGCCGCCAAACGCCTTCTCGATCTCGCTGACCTCGGCCACGCTTTCTTCGCAGGCCGGCGGGGCGAAAGGCTCCAGCGGCCGGGCGGCCTTGATGCGGGCGGTCAGATCGAGCAGGGGCCGCGCGGCCCGGCCGGCGACCGCGCGTCCCGCGACGAGCGCCAGGCCCAGGCAGAGGGGCGCCGCCAGCGTAAGAGACCAGGCGAAGGTGCGAAGTGCTCGGAGCACGTGAACTCGGGGCGCCGCCGCCAGGAGCTCCAGGCCGTTCGGCAGGCTCCGCGTGGTGATCAGCCACGAGGGCGTGATCGACGGGCCGGCCAGCGGCGGGCCCAAGTGCGGTTCCACTTGATTCGCGGCGATCAGGACGGGGCCCTGCCAGACCTCGAGCCGGTAGCTGAACAGCCCGCTCTCCGCCAACGCTTCGGGCACGTCCTCCATCAAGCTCCAATCCTCTTCTCCGGTATCGCTCTCGATCTTGGCTGCGAGCGCGCTCGCGCGCTGCTCGAGATCCCGCTTCTCTCCGGCTTCCCACAGCGTCCAGGCGATGAGGGACGCGGCGCCGGCGAGCAGGAGCGCGCTCGACATCGCGACCACGACCGTCGCGCGCACGAATCGGGAGATGAGCGACGGGGTCTGTCCCGGCCTCACGGCCGCTCTTCTTCCTCGTCCGGACGCAAGGCGAGGGCGTAGCCGTGGCCCCGGATGGTCCGGATCACCGCTTCCCGGCCACCTTGCTCCAGCTTGTGCCTCAGGCGCGAGACGATCACTTCGAGGCTGGCCGCGGTCTCCTCGGTGGCCTCGCCCCAGACCTCCTCCAGCAGGTCGTCGCGCGCAACCGCCCGGCCCCGGCTCGACGCGAGCCTCGCCAAGACCTCGATTTCGCGACGAGTGATCGGAACCTCGCTGCCTCCCACCCAGGCCTGCCTCCTCTGGAAGTCCACCACGACGTCGCCCCGCCGCAGGACCCAGTCCTGTTCGGGGCGGATCGCGCGCCGCAAGACGGCGCGAAGGCGAGCCTTCAGCTCGGCGAGGGCGAAGGGCTTGCCCAGGTAGTCGTCGGCTCCCGCATCGAGGCCGGCGACCCTGGAGCCCACGTCCGTGCGCGCCGTCAGTATCAGGATCGGGACGCGAACGCCCCGCCGCCGCCACTCACGACAGAGGTCGATGCCGCTGACGTCCGGCAGCGACACGTCGAGGACCACCGCCGCGAAGCGTCCTGGCAGCAAGGCGCGCGTGGCCCCGCCGCCGCGGCCGTGGATTTCGACCGTGAAGCCTTCTTCGGCCAGGGCGCTGGCCACGAGCTTCCGTGTCGCGACGTCGTCTTCGACGAGGAGGATGGGGCCGGTTGTTTCCTCGGCTCCTCTCACGACTTGGGGGCTCGCGCCCATGACCCCAATATCCACACGTGCCTGAACGGCAGCTTAACAAGAAACCACCGACCGTTCGCGGTCGCGAGGTCACATCGTGTTCCATTCAGCCGCCGTTCAGACGAGACACCTAGATTGGGGCCGCTCAACGACTCGACACGGTGTCGAGATCGATCCATAGGACGGCGCTGCCGTCCGAAGAAAAGGAAGTGAACGATGGCGAACGCAAACAGCCTGGAGACGCACGCCGCGCTTCGCGCGACCCGTGGCTTGGTCGGGCTCGCTCGCGTACTGGCGATGGGCTTCGCGATCTGTTTGACGATGCCGATCGCTGGCATTGCGAGCGGCGACGACGGCGACGCCCCCGAGGCACAGACTCGCCGTGGAAAGAAAGAGCTTCCCTTCAAGGATGTCAAGATCCTCATCGAGCACAACGCCACGGCGGAGGATACAGGCTTCCAGGTGTTCCTCGATGGCGACCCCTGGAATCGCCTGGAGATCGAAGGCCCGGATGGAGATTCCCTCCTGGAGGTCAAGGCCCGCGGAGAACTGAAGTCCCTCGGCTTGACCGAGTTCTTCTTCGAGACCAACGAGCCGCCAAACGCCGAGGTTCCGATCGAGGAGCTGCTGGCACGGTTCCCGGAAGGCGAGTACGACTTCGAGGGGCGATCGATCGCCGGAGTCAAAATGGCCGGCACGGCGACGCTGACTCACGCCATTCCGATGGGTCCCGAGATCCTGTCGCCCACCGAGGGCGAGGTGGTCGATCCGAACGACACCGTGGTCCGATGGAATCTCGTGACCGAGTCGATCACGGGTTCCCCGGTCGAGATCGTGGGCTACGAGGTCATCATCACGAAGCTCGTGAACTTGCCTCTCCCGGGATTTTCCAAGCCCGTGTTGAGCGTCCGGGTGTCGGCCTCGACCACGAGTCTGACGGTGCCGTGGCAGTTCTTCGAGCCGGGCACGGAGTACGACTTCGAGGTGCTGGCGCTCGAAGTGGGCGGCAACCAGACGATCTCGTCGAGCACCTTCATGACGCAGTAGGGTCATCGGACCTCGGGCCGGAACCTCCCGGACCAACCGGCCCGAGGTCCACCACGCGCCGGGAACCCGCTTCAGCACGGAAGACCGAGCCTCGGTGATCCCCGCGCCTATCGTCTACACGTCCGCCAGAACCGCACAGCGTAAGTCCTTCCAAGCTAAGAACAGTGAATGGTGGAGCTGAACGGGATGAACGCCGGCCTTCGGCCGACGTTGCCTTCTGCCGGGGGTCTGCCTCTGGTGGCCGGCTAAACCCGTCGCGCCTCGCTGCACTCGGAGGTCGCCAGTTCGATCCAGCCAGACCCCGGCCAACGTCATGTCCTATTGAAAAATCATGGTGGAGGGTAACTGGTGGAGCTGACCAGGATCGAACTGGCGACCTCCTGAATGCCATTCAGGCGCTCTCCCAAACTGAGCTACAGCCCCACGCGAGAGGGCGGAAGATAGCATGAGACCGGCCGCCCGTAAATCGCGCCTCGGCTGCCGGGAACGAGACTTGCAATTGAGATGCGCGGGCGATCCAGCCCGCTCGAGGAGAAACCATGAACGACCCCGTCGACGACGTCAACGACCGGAGCCCGGAGAAGAACCCGCGCGATGCGCAAGGCTTTCAGGAGAACCCGGCTCCCCAGGGGCTGAAGTCGCCGCCGCCTCCGCCCGAAGTGGGAGAAGACTCCGGCGAATGGCCGCGAGGCGGAGGCTCGGACCCGAACGAGGGAGGAACTCCGAGAGGGTCGGATCCAGGACCGCCGAAGCCGTAGCAACCCGGCCGCCCCTCCGTTCTTTCACAACCCCGGCTCGACCGTCCTGGTGCCCGCCGTGAGGTGCCGGGGAGCGCGTTTTCAGGCATAATCCTGGGCCAGACACACTTAACCGATGCCATCCGATCCATCGGCCGGGCGCGGGGGGACTTCTCGCGGCGGTCTCAGCGGCGAAGCGCTGCGGATTCTCGTAATCGACGCGAGCCCGCGGGATCGCGCTCTGATCCGCGAGGCCCTCCAGGCCGGCATCCCAGACTCGGTGGCGATCGAAGTCGAGGAGGCTGACGAGCTTCCCGCAATCCTCGACGGCGCGGCGTTCGATGTGATCGTCGCGGACCACCGGCCGAGTTGGATCGATGCGTTCACGGTACTCGGCCGCGTGCGCGAGAGGCGCCCGGACCTGCCGGTGCTGCTGTGCACGGGGACGGGCAGCGAGGAGCTCGCGGTCGCGGCGATGAAGGCGGGCTTCGACGACTACGTCCTGAAGCACCCCCACCACTTCCCGCGGCTCGCCTCGGCCATCCGCTCCGCGCTCGAAGACTCCACCCGCCGCCGGATCGCGCGCGAAGGGGAGACGCGCTATCAGACGCTTTTCGAGGGAGTGCCCGTGGGTCTCTACCGCGCGACCCTCTCTGGACAGATCCTCGACGCCAACCCGGCCCTCATCCAGCTCCTCGGCTTTCACTCGCGCGAGGGCCTGATGGCCGTCAACCTCCGCGACATCCACACGGACCCTCGGTCCCGCCGCGCGTTCCTCGAGCGTCTCGAGCGTGATGGCGAGGTCCACGACCTCGAGCTCGAGTGGACGCGCTACGGAGGCCAGATCATCACGGTGCGCAAGGGCGCCCGGCCCGTCCGCGACCCCGCGGGACGGCTCCTGCACTACGAGGGGGTCGTCGAGGACATCACCGAGCGCAAGCGCTCGCGCCAGGAGCTCCAGGAGTCCAACCAGTTCCGGGAGGAGATCATCTCCGGCGCGGGCGAGGGGATCGTCGTCTACGACCGCGACCTGCGCTACATCGTCTGGAACCACTACATGGAGCGGATGACGGGCCTGCCGGCCGCAAAGGTCATGGGACGCAAGCCTCTCGAAATGATGCCGTTTCTCCAGGAGCACGGGATCGAAAATCTGCTGGAGCTCGCGCTGGCCGGCGAGACCGTGTCCTCCCGCGACATCCTCTACTCGATTCCGGAGACGAACCGGTCCGGTTGGGCCGTCGTCACCTACGGGCCCCACCGCGACGGCGCGGGACGGATCGTCGGCGTCATCGGCCTCGTGCACGACGTGACCGAGCGCCGCCGCGCGGAGCAGGCCCTGCGCGAGAGCGAGGAGCGCTTCCGCGTCATGGCCGACGCGGCTCCGGTCATGATCTGGACCGACGACGCGACCGGGAGGACGACCTACTTCAACAAGCCCTGGCTCGACTTCACCGGCCGGGAAATCGATCAGGAGCTCGGGTTCGGCTCCCGCGAAAGCCTTCACCCCGATGACCTTCCAAAGTTCGTCGAGGCGTACGAGGCGGCGCGGTCCGGCCGGAGCGCCTTCCAGACCGACTATCGCCTCCGCCGCCACGACGGCGAATACCGCTGGGTGCTCGAAACCGCGATGCCGCGCTTCACGGAGTCGGGCGAGTTCGAAGGGTTCATCGGATCGGTCGTCGACATCACGGACCGCCGTCAGGCCGAGCAGGCGCTGCGCGAAAGCCAGGAGCGATACCGGGTCGTGGCCGAGACGGCGACGGACGGCATCGTAACGATCGGCGAGGACAGCGAGATCCTGTTCGCCAATCGCGCCATCGAGCGAATCTTCGGATACACGCCGGAGGAGCTGAAGGGCCGCTCCCTCACCGTGCTGATGCCGGAGACCCACGGAGCGAGGCACCGGACGGCGATTCGCCGCTACCTCGACACCGGAGAGAGGCACCTCAACTGGAGCTCCGTGCGGGTGCCTGGAAGGCACAAGGCCGGGCACGAAGTGCCGCTCGAGCTCTCCTTCGGAGACTACATCCGTGAGGGCAAGCACCTCTTTACCGGGATCATCCGGGACATCACGGACCGCCGCCGCGCGGAAGAGGCGCTCCAGGAGAGCGAAGCGCGCTATCGCACACAGGTCGAGCACGCGCCCGAAGCCATCGTCGTGCTGGACCTCGACACCGGCCGGCTGGTCGAGGCCAACGAGAACGCGGTCCGGCTTTACGGCCGGTCACGGGAAGAGCTTTTCCGCCTCGGCCCCGTGGATCTCTCGCCTGCCTTCCAGCCCGACGGGCGGCGCTCGGCCGAGGCGGCGATGGAGCACATCGAGGCGGCGCTGAACGGAGGGACTCCAGTCTTCGAGTGGCAGCACCGCAACGCCGAGGGGCGCGACATCCCCTGCGAGATCCGTCTGGTCCGCCTGCCCTCCGCGACGCGCCGTCTCGTGCGCGGCAGCGTCGCCGACATCTCGGCGCGCAAGCGCTCCGAACGGCTCCGGTCGGCCCTCTACCAGATCGCCGCCACCGCGAGCTCCGCCGAGGACATCGACGAGTTCTTCGCCGCGATCCACAACATCGTCGGCGAGCTCATGTATGCCAGGAACTTCTACGTGGCGCTCTACGACCGCGCGACCGGATTGCTCTCCTTTCCATACTGCGTGGACGAGTTCGACCCGACGCCGAAACCGCGTCCGCTGCGCCGCGGGCTGACCGAGCATGTCCTCCACTCGGGAAAGTCCCTGCTCGTCCCGGACGAGGAGTTCCCGGCCATGGTCGCGCGCGGAGAAGTCGAGAGCGTCGGCTCTCCCTCCGTCGACTGGCTCGGCGTGCCCCTGAAGCGCGGCGGCACGACCTTTGGCGTCCTCGTTGTGCAGAGCTACGACCCGAAGTTCCGCTACGGCTCGGCCGAGAAGGAAGTCCTGACGTTCGTCTCCCAGCAGATCGCCGTGGCCCTGGAGCGAAAGCGAGCCCAGGAGGCCATTCGCGAGTCCGAGGAGCGGTACCGGCTGCTCTTCGAGCGCAACCTCGCCGGCGTGTACCGGACGACGCTCGCCGGACGCATCCTCCAGTGCAACGACGCCCTCGCGCGCATGTTCGGCTACGACTCGCGCGAGGAGCTGATCGACCGCGACGTCCGCACTCTCTACCCCGACGAGGCTCTCCGGCAGGAGTTCCTCGAGAGCCTGCTGCGCGCCCGGTCCGTCGTGAACTACGAGATGCGCGGGCAGCGCAAGGACGGCGGCGCGGTCTGGACCCTGGAGAACGCGGCGCTCCTCGCCGACGAGGCCGCCGGGGCCGTCATCGTCGAGGGCACGGTCACTGACATCAGCGAGCGCAAGGTTCTCGAAGAGCAGCTCCGCCAGTCGCAGAAGATGGAGGCAATCGGCCGGCTCGCCGGCGGCATCGCGCACGACTTCAACAACCTGCTCACAACGGTGCTCGGGTACAGCGATATGGCGCTGCACCAGCTCGCGCCCGAAGATCCGATCCGGGGCGAGATCGAGGAGATTCGGAAGGCCGGCGAGCGCGCCGCGAACCTGACCCGGCAGCTCCTCGCGTTCGGCCGCAAGCAGGTCTTCGAGCCGAAACTCATCGATCTGAACGCCCTCATCGCCGAGTCCAGCCGCATGCTGGCACGCCTGATCGGCGAGCACATCCGGCTCGTCACCGTGCTCGACCCCTCGCTCGGGAGCGTTCGCGCCGACCCGGGCCAGGTCGAGCAGGTGATCCTCAACCTCGTCGTCAACGCCCGCGATGCGATGTCGAGCGGGGGCACCCTCACGATCCGGACCGAGAACGCCGACGTGGACGCGGCCTCCTCCCGCAGGCACCCCGGCACGGCGCCGGGGTGCTACGCGGTCATCTCCGTGAGTGACACCGGGGTCGGCATCGAGGCCGAGACGCAGAAGCGCATCTTCGAGCCGTTCTTCACCACGAAGGAGAAGACCCATGGGACAGGGCTCGGCCTGGCCACCGTGTACGGGATCGTCAGCCAGAGCGGCGGCCAGGTCTTCGTCACGAGCGAGCCGGGGCGGGGAGCGACCTTCACTGTCTACCTGCCCCGGGTCGAGGCGCGCCCGAGCACCGCCGCGCCCCCGCCCACCCGGCCGGCGCCGGCCCGCGGCTCCGAGACGATCCTGCTCGTCGAAGACGAGCGGGCCGTGCGCGACCTGACGCGCCGGTGCCTGGAGGCCAGCGGCTACAGGGTGCTGCAGGCGGAAGATGCGGAGGAGGCCATCGCGGTCGCCGCCGGGCACCCGGGGCAGCTCGACATGCTCCTGACCGACGTCATCATGCCCGGGGCCTCGGGGCCGGAGCTGGCGCGGCGGCTCGTCGCCGGGAGGCCGGACCTGCGGGTCCTGTTCGTCTCGGGCTACACCGACCAGGCCATGGCGTCCGAGCGCATTCTGGAGCCGGGCGCCTCGTTCCTGCAGAAGCCGTTCACGCCCGACACGCTCGCCCGGAAGGTACGGGACGTGCTGGACGAGCGCGGGCCCTCCGTGAGCAACGGTTGACGGCGATGGCTCGGGTGGGGTCAGGTCTTCATTCTTCGAGATTTCAGTTAGGGAGCGCCATTCGCCAAGCTGGAACCGAAATCCGAAGAATGAAGACCTGACCCCGCCCTACTTTGGCGGCGCGGGCGTCGGCGCGCTCTCGATCTTCAGGACGAGCCCCGCCGGAGTCCGAAGCGCCTCGATCGGCGTGGTGTCGGGTGTTGGCGGCGGCGGCGCCGGAGTCGCCTTCTCGGCCGCATGTCCCGTCTCATGAGATTTGGGTCCGCAGGCCGTCGACAGCGCGGCGCCGCAGAGCACGAGGACCAGACCCACCAACCGAACGAGCTTCATTTTTCCCCTCCGGAGCCGCGCGATTCTATCGGGCGGCCCCCCGAATCCAGAAGCCCGCCGCGCCACTTTTTGTCGGTTGGAAGGAAGCGGACCGCCCGACTTTGACGGATCCCGACACCGCTCGTGTGCAAACCCCTGTAAAAACGGGCGAATGCGAGCTCGCCCCGATGGTACGACTCTTGATTATGTGTAGGTCCAAGAAGAGTGCCGGCATGGGAGTTCCGGCATGGCGGAGAGGGGGGAATCGGCCGATTCCCCCCTTGTTTTTTTGGGGCCCTCAGCCCTCCACGAACCGCTGGAAGGGCGGCAGATGCCGCCGCTCGCCCGCCAGACGCATCACCAGGGAATCTCCGCGATCCTGCTCGTCGATCACGCGAAACGAGGCCCTCGCGGCGGCGATCGCGCGGGCGCTGGTGTATGGAATTCGGACGCGGAACTCCTCGGCCTCCGGGTGGAGGCGGCGAAGAATCTCGGCCTCGAGCCGCTCGATCCCCTCCCCCGTCTGCGCCGAGACGCGGAGGCCGCCGAACCGCCCCGCTCCCCGGCCGGCGAGGTCCGCCTTGTTCCATACGGCCAGCACCCGGTCCGGGGAGACCCCGAGCTCCTCGAAGGTCTCGGCGGCCACGCGCTCCTCTTCGTCGGAGCGCTCCGAGGCGGCGTCGATCACGTGGAGGACGAGATCGGCGTCGCGGATCTCGGAAAGGGTCGAGCGGAACGACGCGACGAGGGTGGTCGGGAGCTTGCGCACGAAACCGACCGTGTCGACGAAGATCACTTCCGAGAGCCGGGCCGAGGCCGCTCGGGCCGCGCGCGCGTCGAGTGTCGCGAAGAGACGGTCGGCCGCATACGCCGACTCGCGGGTCAGGCGGTTGAAGAGCGTCGTCTTGCCGGCGTTCGTGTATCCCGCGATCGCGACCTGGGAGTAGCGCCGGCGCCCGCGACGGCGCACCAGCCTCGCGACCTCGATCTTCTGGAGGTCCCGCCGCAGCCGCGTAATCCGGTCGCGGATCTTGCGGCGGTCGAGCTCCAGCTTCTGCTCGCCGGCCCCGCCCCGCCCGCCGATCCCGCCCCCGAGCCCCGAGAGGTGCTCGTACCGGCCCGCAAGGCGCGGGAGCACGTACTGGAGCTGTGCGAGCTCGACCTGGGTGCGGGCCTCGCGCGAGCGCGCGTGGAGCGCGAAGACATCGAGGATCAGCCCCGGACGGTCGAGTACGCGCACGCTCTCGCCCCAGGCCTCTTCGAGGTTGCGCATCTGCCCGGCCGAGAGCTCGTCGTCGAAGACGACCAGACGGGCCTTGCCCGCGCGCGCCGCAGCGCCGATCTCCGCGACGCTGCCCTTGCCGATGTAGGTCTTCGGATCGGGCGCGACCCGCTCTTTCAGGAAGCGCCCGACGACCTCTCCGCCGGCGGTGTCGACCAGACGCTCCAGCTCGTCCAGGTGGTCTTCGGCCACGGGCCGCGGCAGGCCTTTCGGGACCACACCCACGAGGATCGTCCGTTCTTTGGGCGCGGATCTCGGCACGGAGGGATTCTAGTGGGAATTAACGCTATGGTGTTGCTCACAGGAATGCGAGAGTCGCTCCTCGGCCCGCGCCTCGAAGCCCTCTACCGGCTCTATGGGCCGGAGACCGCGGCGACGGACCCGATCGTATTCCCGGGTCGGTACGCGTCGCCCGAGGACCGCGAGGTCGCGGGTTGGATCGCCTCGGCCTTCGCGTACGGACAGGTGCGGACCATCCAGTCGAACGTCGGGCGGCTGCTGGCGGCGCTCGGCCCCCGGCCCGCCTCCGCGCTCGACTCGATCGAGGACTTCCGGGTCTTCGCCCGCGAGGCTCTGGCCGGCTTCCGCCACCGGTTCCACGGCGCCCGGGACGCCGCCACGCTCCTCTTCTCGATCGCCCGCGCGCGCGAGGCCGGCGGCGGGTCCGTGCGGGGCTTCTTCGAGGCGGAACAGCGCGACGAGGACCGGGACGTCGGCGCCCTGCTGTCGCGGGCGGTCGCGCGGATCGAGGCCTTCGACTACCGCCCGGTCCTCCGATCCCGGCGCATTCCCGACGGCTCCCCCGTCCGCTTCTTCTTTCCCGATCCGGCCGCGGGATCGGCGTGCAAGCGCTGGAACCTCTACCTGCGCTGGATGGTACGCCACGACGCGCTCGACTTCGGCCTCTGGCCGGGGATCCCGACCCGCCGCCTCGTGATCCCGACCGACACGCACGTCCTCCGCATCGCCCGGCGGCTGGGCTTAACCCGCCGCCGGAACGCCGACTGGAAGACCGCGCGCCAGATTACCGACGCGCTCGCGCGCTTCGACGCCGGAGATCCGGTCCGCTTCGACTACGCCCTCTGCCGGATCGGGATCCTCGACATCTGCCGGCCTCGGTTGAGAGAATCCCTCTGCAGCGAGTGTGTCGTCTCGGACGCTTGCCCCGCGGGGAAGAGAAGAGTTCCGAGCTCACGGCCGACAGTCCACAGCCCACAGTCGACAGTCGGCCACGCAGTGGACTGTCGACCGCCGGCTTCTCCATGAAAACCCGCTCGCTCCTCACGCTCGTCTTCGCGGTCGCGCTCACAGTGGTCGGAGCCGTGTGGATCAAGTCGCTCGTGCCGCCGGATTCGCCGACGGGCTCGCTGCAGTTTCTTTCGGCCGCGCCCGAGCTCCCCATCTTCGACCGGAGCGGAAAGAGAATCGACCTCACTCGGGAGAAGGGCCGCGTCCTGATCGTCCACTTCTGGGCGACCTGGTGCCCGCCGTGCGTCGAGGAGACGCCCGCCCTCTCGCGCTTCTGGGAAACGATGAAGGACCGCGGCGACGTGTCGCTCTACGCGATCTCGGTGGACAAGGACTGGAAGACGGTCGACAATTTCCTCAAGAAGAACCCGAGCGCGATCCCGCTCTTCCACGATCCGGGCGCCGCGACCGCGAAGCGCTTCGGCTCGACGCAGTATCCGGAGACCTACATCGTCAACCGGAAGGGGCGCGTGCTCTTCCGGGTCCAGGGCGCCGTCGACTGGTCCGACACCGAGGTCCGGAACCGGATCGAGCAACTCATCGCCTCGTAGACCGCCGGACCGCGCGGTTCAGGCGAACTATTTCTTGGGGTCGTCCCCGCCGGCCCACGCGAGGAAGAGCCAACGGCCACCCTCCTTGACGAGGACATCCGTGTAGCGGCCCATGACAGTCTCACGTTCTTTCTTGAGGTTCTCGCGCGCGATCGCGTAGGTGTACTGCACGACCGCAACGTTCCCGGTGATCGTGATCGAGATCGGGTAGATCTCCTGTTCCAGGACCGTCGAGCTCGCGCTGGTATAGCGGTTCCACCTCGCCAGGCTGGCCTTGTTCTGCGGCGCCGGGCGGCCCACTTCCCAGTAGCTGATGTTGGGGTGCACCATCTTGTCGATCCAGCTCTGGTCCTTCTCCGCGCTCATCTTCCATTGCTGCTCTTCGAACCGCCAGACCTCCTGCTGGTCGGGGCTCCAGGTCTGAGCGGACGCCGCGCCCGTAAAGACGACCAGGACGAGAGACAGAAGACCCAGAGAGAAGCGTCGAATGGACATCGGCCACCTCCTACGTCCCCGGGGGGACAACGTCAAGAGAACGCTTTCAGGAAGCGCTCGGTTTGCGGGGAGTCTGTCACACGCCGTTTGCCGCCGCCAGGCGAAAGCCCGGCACCGCGCCCAATCAAGGGCCGGAGTTGCCGGGTCCCTTGCCGGGCCTGCGCAGCAGGAGCAGGAAGAGCACGACGGCCGCCAGGGAGACCCCGAGGCTGCCGTAGAAGAGGACGACGTCGAGGCTGGCAATCGGCACGATTGGCCGGACTCTATCGCCCGCCGCCTCCGGCCGCCGCCGGGGCGGGTGGGACGCCGAAGGAGCCCGCCGCCTGGCCCGCATCGGGCGACTTCGCGGGCGCCGGGGCGGCGCCGCCGGTCGAGCCGAGCGACCAGACGTAGTCGGCGAGGGCGCGCGTGACGGCGTTCGGGTCCCCCAGGAAGCGCTTCGCGGTCTCGTCGCTCCCGAGAAGGCGGGCAAACTCGGCGCGGTCCGCCGCGAAGTTGGGCGCGTCGAGGAGACCCGCCAGCGGCGAGTAACGCTTGCCGTCGTCGCCCTTCGGGAAGTTCGTCGGCATGCGCGTGCCCGGCATCCACTCGTCGGGCCGCAGGATCCAGTCGGCGATCCAGTCGTGCCGCAGGCGGGTGGAGGCCATCTGGAGATTGGGGGCGAGGCTCGCGCGGTCGACGCCGGGCCGGTTCATGTCCTCGAGGGAGCGCGGGTGGCACTGCGCGCACTTCAAGAGCTCGAATACACGCTTGCCCGCCGCCCAGACCGCCGGGTTAGCCGGGGCCTGCGCGACGAGGAAGGGATACGAGGCGCGGTCGAGGGAAGCGAAGTACTGGGTCAGGTCGTTCAGCTCCCGGTCGCTGAACTCGAAGGTCGGCATGTGCACCTCGAGCCAGGGCCGTATCTGGCCGGTCTTCGGGTTCTCGAGGAAGGAGAAGAGCCAGTCGCTCTGGACCTTGGCGCCCTCCCCCTGGATGATCGGCGGCGCCAGGGAAGTGTCCGCCACGAGGGAGCGGTAAGAGCCGCCGAACCCCTCGATGACGTGGCAACCCTGGCAGTTGCTGTCCTTGACGATCCGCCGCCCGCGCTCGACCGCTGCCTCGCGCGGATCGAGCGCCTTGACGACGTTCGGCGCCGCGTTCAACTGCTGGAAGCCGAGGACGGCCGTGACGACCTGGTCGAGCTCGCGGTCCGAGAAGCGGAAGTTCGGCATGCGGAGCTTCTCTTCCCAGCCGCGCGCCCGGTCCCGGTCGAAAATGCGCGGCGCGTGAAGCTTGGTTCGGAACCAGTCATGCCGGGTGTGGGGAATGTGGAGAAACCCGAAGTCGAGGCGATGGACCGCCTTCGACCCCTCGTCCGTCAGCTCGGTTCCGATGGGCTTGGCGTCCTCGAAGCCCGGGATGGCGTGGCAGGCGTAGCAGCCGTAGTGCGCGATGAGGTTCCTGCCGGCGTAGACCTCGCGGGCGTGCAGGTCCATCTTCGCGAGCTCCGCCTTCGCGTCGAAAAGAGTCTTCGTGGACATCTGGAAATAGAGCGCCATCCGGTCGAGCGTCTTCTCGTCGGTCTTCGGGAGAGCCGCCTCGGTGAACCTGGGCGGGGCCTCGAGCCCCGAGAGGTGCTCCGCGATGTCCAGCGCGTCCTCCGGGGTCAGCCGCAGGTTCGGCATCTTGGTCTCGGGGCTCCACCGCTTCGGGTCCCGAATCCAGTGATAGATCCAGTCCCGCGACGCCTTCGCGCCCACGCCGGCGAGGTTCGGGCCGAACTGGCGGTAGGTTCCGGTCAGGTCCCGCTGCGCGGTCGGGTCCGCGATGTGGCAGCCGTAGCACCCGCGCTCGGAGAGGAGCGCCTGCCCGCGGGTGGAATCGCCCCGTCCTTGAACGGCCGGAATCTCGGCGGGCCGGGATTTGTCGTAGAGGTACGCCACGATCGCGTTGACCATGGTGTCGTTCTCGGCCTTGCCCTCCTCGTTCATCGTCTTTTGCGCGTCGGTGGGCGATTTCGGCCCGGAGACGTCGACGAAGTTCTCCTGATAGAAGAAGGTCGGCATCTTGGTGTTCGCGCGGAACGCCGCCGGATCCATGACCCAGCGCGTGGCCCATTCCCGCGGGACCTTCGCGGCAACCTTCTCGAGCGAGGGGCCCGCCCTCGGCAGGTGCTGCCTCTCGAGGCCGTCGATGCGGTGGCATCCCCAGCAGCCGAGCCCCTCGACCACACGCATGCCGGCATCGAGCGTGGGCGCTTCCGGGAAATTAACCTCGCTCGCGTGGCAGCGGTAGCACCCGGCCTCGGCGTACTTCAAGGGAAGCACCGGCGTCTCGTTGAACCGGTCGAACTCCCAGTCGTACTTCTTCGTCCAGCTCGCGCGCTCGGCTTCGCTCTCCGGCGAGTGGCCGGCCGACCAGAAGGAGGTCGCCCGGTCCCGCCCCCCGTGGCACGGCGTGCAGCCGAACGCGTTGGACGGATGCATGGACTCGCCGCCCACCATGCGGTGGAGGCGGGGGTGCGTCCGGAACACCGGACGGATCTTCGGATCCTCGAATCCCTTGCGGTCGGCGGCCACGTGGCAGGTCGTGCAGCGGTCGACCCGCGGGATGCGCATGAAGTTGACGTTGTTGAAGTGGTCGGGGAGCTGGACCTGCTGGACGCGAAGCGAGGGGTTGATCATGTCGAGGATCGGCGAGTTGCGGAGCTTGAAGAGGGCGTCCTGCTTGAGGTTCACGAATTTCTGCCGCGTCTGCCGGAACTCGGCCGTCCGCCGCTCGATCGTGGTCTCGATCTCCTGCCGATTCGCGTTGAGCCGGTCGATCTTCATGTGCGTGTCCGCGTCGGCCTTCCGGAGCTCGGCGAGGCGCAGGGTCTTCTCGTCGAGTTCCTGCCGGATCTGGTCCAGGGACTTCTTGGCCCCGGGCGCCGAGGCGGGCCGGTTGGCGAGCGCGTCCTCGTACTTGTAGAGCTCCGCGTCGAACGACGCCTTGGTGAACCGGTAATCCTGGTCGGCTCCGTAGACCTTCGGCTCCAGGTCCTTCCGCTTCGCCTCGTGCCGCGCGAGCTCCGCCTTGCGCGTGGCGAGCTCGCGCCGCGCGGCCCGGAGCTCCCCCACGAGCCGGGCGTGATCCTGGTCGAGCGCCTTCTGCCGCGCGGCGATCGCGGCCTCCCGTGTCTTCCGGGCGTCCAGCCGCATGAACGTGCGCTGAATCGTCTTCCAGTCGCGCGAGAAGTCGGCCATGACCATCCAGACGAAGATCACCGTCAGGCCGATCGCGGTCCAGAAGAAAGCGCGATTCAGCCTCGGGATGCTGTAGTGATGATCGATCGGCTCGGCGGGCGCTTTACGCGGCATGGGTGAACCGTCGGCTCCCTATATGTTGAACGCGAACTCCGGGATCGAAACGATGTACTTGAGGTTGAAGATCCAGCGCAGGTACATCTTGATGGGCAGCGACAGCATCATGAGACCGAGGGAGACGCCGATGAGGTACCGGGGCTTGTCCATCTTCTCGAAGAAGCGCCGCAGGAAGGTCTTCGACAGCACCAGGGGCAGCACGGCGATGTAGACCCCGACGAGCGCCAGGCCGAAGATCTCGCGGAACAGCCAGAAGTTCGGCATGCTGCGCTTGAAGACCTTGATCCAGACGATCTCCGAGAGGTTGATGTTGTTGAGGGGCACGAGCTTGTTGATGTCCCAGAACTCATAGGGCCCGAAGAAGTTCCAGTTCGGGCCGCGCAGGAACGTCCCCAGGACGATGAGCACGCACCAAAGCACGAGGAACCCTACGAGGAAGATCGAGATCTCCCACCGGCGCTCCTTGAACGTGAAGTACCCGTTGCCCTTCGGGTTCGTGTCGATGTACGGGATCGCCATCAATCCCACGATGATCAGGCTCGGCAGCACGACGCCCGCCAGCCACGGGTCGAAGTAGACCAGCATCTCCTGGAGGCCGAGGAAGTACCACGGCGCCTTGGCCGGGTTGGGCGAGTCGGTCGGGTTGGCGGGCTCTTCGAGCGGGGCCTTCAGGACGATCGACCACACGATCATCACGGCCATGACGACGACCAGGCAGATGAGTTCGACGTAGACGAGGTCGGGCCAGGAAAAGACCTTCTGGCCCGAGTCTTCTCCCTCGATCGGCGGGCGCCCCTCGGCGATCCGGCGGTCGTTCTCGTACGCCTGACTCATCGCGAACCAGAAGAAAAAGCCGACGAGAAAGATCATCCCGACAATCGGCACGTTGTCCGGAAGAGTGGCGACCTTGTGGAAGTTCGGATCGAGGTAGGAAAGTCCGATGCCGCCGCCGATGAGGAGCAGCAGCACCAGGCCGCCCTTCTTCGTCCAGACCGCCCGCCAGTGGATCATCAGGACCAGGCCGATCAGGGCCGCCGTCACCAGGTACTGCGGCGCCGACAGGAAGTTGATCGCGCTCTTCAGGAAGTCGACGACGATCATGGGCGGTTCAACCCTTTCCGCGATGAGGGCGCGCCTGCTCGCGGCGCGAGGAGTCTCCCGAAGTAACCGAGGGAGGAGCCTCGCGCCGCGGGAGCGAGCCCGCAGCGAGGGACCAGGCCCGCGGTCGAGCCCGCACCCGGGCGAGCCGCGGGCCGTTGCGCCCGCCGGGCGCAGGTCCCGAGCAAGCGCGAGCGACGGTCACACGGGTCCCGAGATGCCGCCGTCCTTGCGGACCCGCCAGAAGTGGACGGCCATCAGGAACGCCGCGATCAGCGGGATGCCGACGCAGTGGAGCACGTAGAAGCGCAGAAGCGCTCCCGCGCCCACAAAGCGGCCGCCGAGTAGCCCGAAGCGCGCGTCGTTGGTGGAGGTCACGAGCTGGATGTCGCCGATCTTGAGCAACGCCGTGCCGGGGCCCTCGATGCCGATCAGCGGCGTCGCCGAGGCCATGTTGGAACCGACCGTGATCGCCCAGATCGCGAGCTGGTCCCACGGGAGGAGGTACCCCGTGAAGGAGAGCATCAGCGTCATCACGAGGAGCAGCACGCCGATGACCCAGTTGAATTCGCGGGGGGGCTTGTAGGACCCGGTCATGAAGACCCGGAACATGTGGATCCAGACCGTGATCACCATCGCGTGCGCGCCCCAGCGATGCACCTCGCGCATGATCCCGAAGGGCACCTGCTCGCGCAGGTCGAGGATGTCGACGAAGGCGTACTCGACGGTGGGCCGGTAATAGAACATCAGCAGGAGGCCCGTGAAGGTGAGCACCAGGAAGAGGAAGAACGTGACGCCACCGGCGCACCACGTGTAGCGCATCTTGACGCCGGACTTGCGCGTCTTGACCGGGTGCAGGTGGAGGACGACGTTGCCGAGCATCGCCAGAACCCGCTTGCGGTTCGTGTTCGGGATGCCGACGCGGAAGATCGATTTCCAGAGCTGGCTCGAGACGATCGCCTGTTGAAAATCACGCCAACGAGAACCCAATCGAACCTCCGGTTCCGAGATCCGCCCCGGACAGGGCGTCCCCTACGACATCTTCACGAACGCCTTGGGGTCGCTCCACTGGCCGCGCTCGTAGAGAAAGCGCGTCGCTTTGTCGACGATGATCTGGCCGTCCTCGGGCGACATGCCGATCTCTGCGCGCTCGAGGGGCCGCGGGGCCGGTCCCTCGAAGTTGATGCCCGAGACGTAATAGCCCGAGCCGTGGCAGGGACACTTGAACTTGTTCTGGGCCGCCAGCCAGTTCGGGGTGCAGCCGAGGTGCACGCAGACGGCCACCAGCGCGTAGATGGAGGTCGTGTCGCGCACGATCCAGACCCCGTACTTCTCCTTCCATCGCTCGTCGACTCCCGGGGCGTAGGTCGAGGGGTCCCCCGCCTTGAAACGGGTCGGAGGCTCGAAGAGCACGTTGGGGAAGAGGAAGCGGACCGAGGCAGTCAGGCCGACGGCGGTGGCCGCGGCAAACCCCGTCCAGGCGAGCGTCATCCACTTCAGGGTGGAACGCCGGGTGACCCCGTCGATGGTGACGTCGGGCGGGGGCGACGGGAGACTGGTTGGCGCCGTAGACATCGATTCTCGGGAGGTCAGACTACCAAAACCGCGGCGCGTCGCTCAAGGCGTTTCACAGCCTTCCCGCGCGTCGCATCCGCGGCCTTACGCGCCGCCTCGCGGACCCGAAGATTCGGATCGCTTTTCGCGAGGGCGTCGAGCATGGAAAGCGTTTCGGAATCCCTGAGCAGGGCCAGCGCCTTCAGGGCATTGATCATCGCCGCTTCGGTCTGCTCGCTCGAGATCTCGGCCTGACGCGCGAGTGCCGCGCGGTCGATCATCGACCGCAGCACGGGAAGGCCCGAGCGATCATGGAGCTGTGCCAGGGCGATCGCCGCGTTCCAGCGCACATCCGCGGTGCGATCCTCGGCGAGGACCCGTAGACGGGAAATCGCTCGCGCGTCTCCGAGCTGGCCGAGCACGTAGGCGGCCATCTTGCGGGCCCCGGCGTCCTCGGACGTGGACGTCTCGAGCACCGCGCCGACGGCGGCCGGGTCGCCTATCTTGCCGAGCGCCCAGACCGCGTAGAGCGCGGTGTCCGGGTCCGCGTCGCGCGCCGCCTCGAGGAGAGCCGGCACGGCCGCCCGCTCACCCAGACGGCCCAGCACGAGGACCAGATAGCGGCGCACCGGCACATCGTCCGGGCGCTTCTCGGAAAGGCCCTCGAAGGTGCGCAGCGTCTCCGCGACGAGCGCGGCCCGCTCTTCGGGCGCCATCGACCCGAGCGACCGCGAGAGCTCGAAGGCCGCCTGCCAGCGCCGGCTCGCGGTGCCCCCCCGGACCTCGGCGAGGTAGTCGCGGGGGCTGCGCCTCTCGAAGGTCATGAGGTTGAAGACGAGGAAAATGGCGACCGCCGCCCCCACCACCAGAAGCGGCAGCAGGAAGAAGCGCGCGATCAGCCGCCCGGCGCCCCGGGGGTCTTCGGTGAGGTCTTCGTCCTCGGGAGGCGCTGTGTCCTTCGGCGGTTCGGTCACAGGACGGGGAGGTACCTCTTGGCCTGGGTGATGGGGTTGGGAACGAAGATCGCGTCCTTCTCGCAGACCGTCTCACAGAGGCGGCAGGAGACGCAGGGCCCAGCCTCCACCTCGGCGATCTTGTGGAAGGTCTCGTGGAGCGGGTCGTCGATCAAATAGATGCAGTCGAAGGGGCAGATATCGATGCAGAACTCGCAGCCCGTGCAGAGGTCCCGGTCCACGATGGCCTTGGGAATGTCCCTGGGCTTGACCTTCTCGACGAGCTCGCCTTTCTGGTCCTGGATGCAGGAGACCGGGCAGTACCTCGCGCAGACGGAGCAATCGATGCACCGGTCCGCGTGGATCACGAACTTTTCGTTCTTTCCGCCCGTGATCGTGTGCGTTGGGCACTTGATCTCGCAGACCCCGCATCCGATGCACGTCTCGGTTATGAAATGAGGCATAAAGCTCGCTCTGGCAGCCCCTTGCGGGGCAGTCTCCCTCCCGAAAAGTACCACATTGCGAGGCCGGGTGCAGGCCCCCGCCGGGCGAACTTTTGGCAGCACTCTGCGTTAGGAACGGTGGGAGACTGACCACCAATGACGAAAGAAGTTCGCGCCGTTGTCCTGGGTCTGTTCGTGGTCGTCCTGGCTGCCCTCGCTCTCGCCTTCTGGCGGAGGCCCGCGCCTGAGTTTCGGCGCATCAAGGAATTCCGCGTGGAGGTCCTCGAGAAAGACGGCGACTCGACGCGGCGCGCGTCGATCCGGGTTCCGACGCGTCTGGTCGCCGGTCTCGCCAAGCTCATCCCTCTCCACGACCTCAAGGCGGATCTCAACAAGGAGTGGGGCAGCGGCGACGTGACGCCCCGCGACATCCTCGACGCGGCCGACCAGAGCGCGCCCGGCAGCCCCGGCGTCATCAAGAAGGAAGATTCGACCGTCGAGGTCCTGGCCGTTGGCCCGTCGCTCGAGATCGACGTCAAGGACACCTGGGACAAGCACGTACGCGTGCGCCTTCCCCGAGTGATCGTGGAGGGATTCGCCGACGACGCCACCCTCTCCATCGGCGAAATCCTGCGCCGCTTGGACGAGCTCGAGCCGGGAGACTTCGTGAAGTTCAATGACGGCGACAGCGAGATCACCGTCACGGCGGTCCCGAGGAAGTCCGGCTAGGCTGGGGTCAGGTCTGGCTTTTCGCCTTTGACATCTGAAAGGATAAAGGCCAGACCTGACCCCATGGCCAACCGTCTCGCGAACGAGTCGAGCCCCTACCTCCTCCAGCACAAGGACAACCCGGTCGACTGGTACCCCTGGGGGGAACAGGCGTTCGCGCGGGCGGCGGAGGAGGACAAGCCCATCTTCCTCTCGATCGGGTACTCGACCTGCCACTGGTGCCACGTCATGGAGCACGAGTCCTTCGAGACCGAGCGCGTGGCGGAAGCGTTGAACCGCGACTTCGTGTCGATCAAGGTCGACCGCGAAGAGCGGCCCGACGTCGACGACATCTACATGCAGGCCGTCCAGATGATGACGGGGAGCGGCGGCTGGCCGCTTTCCCTCTTCCTCACTCCCGACCGGCGGCCGTTCTACGGAGGAACCTACTTTCCTCCGGACTCCCGCTGGGGCAGGCCCGGGTTCCTGCAGATCCTCGGCTCGATCTCGAGCGCCTGGAAGACGCGGCGCGACGAGCTCGAGTCCTCCGCCGGGGAGATGCTCGAGCACCTTTCCGCGGGTGCGAAGGCCGAGGCCGCCGCGGGCACAGTGGAGCCGCAGATCCTCGATGCCGCGGTCGATTCGCTCGCCCGACAGTTCGATGCGGCCGAGGGGGGGTTTGGCGGCGCCCCCAAGTTTCCCCCGGCGATGCGCCTGGAGCTCCTGATCCGCCGCTGGCTCGCCACGGGCGACGCCCGGGCGCGAGACATGACGGAGAAGACTCTCGCGAAGATGGCGGCCGGCGGAATGTACGACCAGGTCGGCGGCGGATTCCACCGCTACTCGGTCGACGCGCGGTGGCTCGTGCCGCACTTCGAGAAGATGCTGTACGACAACGCAATGCTCGCGCGCCCTTACCTGCTGGCCTACCGGGCGTTCGGCGTCGCCGACTTTGCCCGCGTGGCGCGCGAGACGCTCGACTACCTGCTGCGCGAGATGACTCCGGAGGGCGGCGGGTTCTACGCCGCGCAAGACGCCGACTCCGGAGGCGAGGAGGGCACGTTCTACGTGTGGAACCCCGCCTCCCTCGAGGAGGTCGTCGGGAAGGACTCCGCCCCGATCGTCGCGGCGCGCTTCGGGGTCACGCCGGCGGGGAACTTCGAGCACGGGGAGACCGTCCTCTCGGTCGTTTCGAGCATGACCAAGCTTTCCGCGGATTTCGGCCGGCCCGAGCAGGAGATCGCCGGGCTCCTCGAAGAAGCGCGGGGCAGGATGTACGAGGCCCGAGCCAAGCGCGTCTGGCCGGGGACCGATGATAAGCTCCTGACGGACTGGTCGGCGCTGGCGATCTCGGCTTTCGCCCTGGCCGCCCGAGTCCTCGAGGAGCCCAGGTACGAAGCCGCCGGGCGCGCCGCCGCCGACCGCATCCTGAGCCGCTGTGTGCGGGACGGGGAGCTCCTGCACCGCGAGAGGGCGGGGCAGCGGGCCGAGATCCCGGGATTCGCCACCGACTACGCGTACTTCATCGAGGCGCTCCTCGACCTCTCGGAGGCGACATTCGAGCCGCGCTACTTCGCCGAGGCCGTGCGGCTCGAAAAGATCTTCGACGAGCGCTTCGCGGATCCGCGCGGAGGCTACTTCCTCTCGGCCGCCGCCCACGACGGCTTGATCGTCCGGCCGAAGGAGAGCTACGACGGCGCGACTCCGTCGTCAAACTCCGTTGCCGTGATGAACCTGCTGCGGCTCTTCGCGTTCACCGGCGACGACGCTTACCGGCGCCGCGCCGATGGGGTCATCGGCGCCTTCGCGGGGCTCCTGGAGCGGGCGGGGACGGCCTTTCCCCGGCTCCTCTGCGCGCTCGACTGGCGCGAGGACCGGCCGCGGGAGATCGTGCTGGCCGGTCAGCCGGGCCGCGAGGACTTCGAGGCGCTGCGCCGCGCGGTCTTCGCGAGCCCGAGGTTGAACCGCGTGATCGCGCACGCCGACTCGGCCGGCGGCGTCCCGGGGCTTTCCGGGCTCGTTGAGGGACGCGCGGCGCGGGGCGGGAAGGCCGCGGCCTACGTCTGCGAGGGCTTCGCGTGCCGGGCCCCGGTCTCGGACGCCTCGGCCCTCCGCGCGATCCTCGACGACGCATGACCACCGGACTCGTCTACGACGAGCGCTTCCTGGCGCACGCGGCTCCCTACGACCACCCGGAGCACCCGGGAAGGCTCGAGGCCATCTGGCGTCACCTTCGGAACGAGCGGCTTGCCGAACGCTGTCAGAGCGTTCCGGCGCGCGAGGCCACGCGCGAGGAGCTGGCGCGCGTCCACACGCTCTCCCACATCGACGTGATCGAAGAGACCGCCTCCGACGACTTCCGCCAGCTCGACCCCGACACCTACACCTCCCGCGACTCGGCTCTGGCCGCGCGCCTCGCGGCCGCAGGCCTGACCGATCTTGCCTTCGCCGTCCTCCGCGGCGAGCTCGCCAACGGCTTCGCCCTCGTACGCCCGCCGGGTCACCACGCCGAGGCCGACCGCGCGATGGGCTTCTGCCTCTTCAACAACGTGGCGGTGGCGGCGCGCGCGGCCCAGGCGGCGGGAGCCGCGCGAAAGATCCTCATCGTCGACTGGGACCTCCACCACGGCAACGGGACTCAGCGCACGTTCTGGGAGGATCCTTCCGTTCTATATTTCTCGACTCATCAGTTTCCGTTCTATCCGGGCACGGGCGCGATCGACGAGGTCGGCGGCGGGCCGGGACTCGGCTTCACGGTCAACGTCGCCTGGCCGGGTGGCATGGGCGATGCGGAGTATCTCGCCGCTTTCGATCGAGTCCTCCTGCCGATCGCCCGGTCCTTCGCGCCCGATCTCACGCTGGTCTCCGCGGGCTTCGACGCGGCCGACGGCGACCCGCTCGGCTCGATGCGGCTCTCCCCCGAAGGCTTCGGCGCGATGACCTCGCGCCTCCTGTCGCTTTCCGAAGGGCGCGTCGTCCTCGCGCTCGAGGGCGGCTACAACCTCGACGCCATCTCGCGGTCGGCGGCCGCGTGCCTGCGCGTGCTCCTCGGCGAGGAGCCTCTGGCCGCGAGCCCCTCTGAGCCCCGGCCGAACGCCATCCGCGTTCTCGAATCCGTTCTCAAGGCTCGAGAACGAGGGTCTTGACGGCCGGATCCTGCCCGATCCCGAAGAGCTCCCCGCTGCGCCACAACGGCAGAAAGTCGCGATACCCGCGGGCGAAGACATTGCCCGACTGCCCCGTCGTGTGGACGAACCGGCTCTCGAGCGGGTTCGCCAGATCGATCACCTGCCGGTAGCTCGCGCCGTCCGTCATCGCGAAGCCGCCGTCCTGGCTGTAGGCACCGACGTTGACGGTCGAAGCGTCTCCGCCCTGGCCGACCTCGAGATTGAAGAGCCGCTTCAGGGCTCGCAGGTCTCCGAAGGCGCCGTGCGAAAACGTGGCGCGGTGCAGGCGTTCCCACTTCCAGCCGGCCGCATCGGAGCCGAGCCGCTTCGCGAGGAAGGCGACCGCGCGTTGGAGCGCCGCGGCCTGGAAGTCGGCGCAGGACTCGACTCGAGGCGTGCGGACGTCGTCGCACCAGGCGGCGGCTTCGCGCAGCGCGTTGATGAGAAACCGGCCCCGGGTGCGCCCCCGGGGCAGGCCCTCGAGCTCGTCCGCCGGCATCTCCGCGAGCTCGACGAACCAGGCCGCGTAGATCGCGGCGGAAACGGAGTCGGGCGCCATCTCGAGGTCCCATCGGGCCAGCCGCCCCAGGGCGTCCCGAGACGCCGCGTCCGCGGGGACCGTGTCGCGCAGCAGCATCGGCAGAAGCTCCCCGGCCTGGAGCGAGCGGCGGTCGAGCTGCATCGCGGCGACGTCGGCCAGTGTGACTCGAGGCCTCGACTCGATCATCTCGGAGATCCGCCGCGCGCGATACGGCTCGGCCCAGGTGAGGCCGAACGAGTGCGGGTACGCGGCCGACACCACGCGGTTGTTTGCCGCCGCCACGAAGCCGCGCGACGGATTGAGGACGCGCGGGAGCGTCTCGAACGGGATCGTGCCCGTCCAGTCGTCTTCGCCCGAGCCCGAGACCGGGAGCAAGCCGTCCGCGCGCGGCCGGATCGGCATCGCGCCCGAGGCCGCGTAGCCGATCTGCCCCTCGACGTCCGCGTACACGAAGTTCTGCGGCGGCGACTGGAGCTGGCGCACGCCGGACAGGAACTCGCTCCAGTTGCGCGCGGTGTTGATGGCGAAGAAGGCCGCGGCCGTGTGGTCGCCGCCGTCGAGGCCGGTCCAGCGCAGCGCCACGGTCGAACCCAACGTCTCCGCCCCGGAGAGCACGCCGGTGACGATCGGGCCGTGCACCGATCCGCGCACCACCAGATCCTCCTCTTTCCCGCCGCGGATGCGAATCTTCTCGACACGAGTCTCAAACGAGCGCCACTCTCCCCGGTGGCGGTACCGCGAGGGGTCCTGCGGATCGACCGCCTCGACGAAGAGGTCCTGGACATCCGGCTCGAGCGACGTGAGGCCCCAGGCGATCCGCTCGTTGCGTCCGATGATCACTCCGGGGACGCCCGGCAGCGTCGCGCCGACCGCGCGATATCCCGGGGCGTCGAGCGAGGCCAGATACCAGACCGACGGCGCGCGCAATCCCAGGTGCGGATCGTTGGCGAGGATCGGGCGGCCGGTTGCGGTGCGCGATCCTGCGAGGACCCAGGAGTTGCTGCCGAGGTCTTCCCCGGCGGCCAGACCGAGCGGGTCGAGGGACGCGAATACGCGATCGAGGGGGGACCAGGGTCCGGAGATCGGAAACCGGGGATCGGAAATCGCCGCAGAGACTGGAGCCGCTTGCCACTCGCCGTCGGCGAGAATGGTGGGCTCGGAGGCGGCGAGCGGGAGGATCTCGGCGGCCTTCTCGGGGCCCAGGGCGGCGGCGAACCGCGCGCGTCGAATCTCCTCGCGCGCGTTGCCCGCGAGGTCCCACGCCATCATCTTGGCCCAGGCGAGGCTGTCGACGGGCCGCCAGGGCTCCGGCGCGACACTCAGGATGCGAAACTCGATCGGGCGGGCGGGATCGGACGCGAGGAATCCGTTGACGCCGGCGGCGTACGCCTCGAGAAGCCGCTTCTGGGCCGCGGGAAGGCTCCGCCACGCCGACTCCGCGGCCCGTTGGAACCCGACCGTGCGGAGAAACCGGTCCGCGGCAAGAGCGCCCGGGCCGAGGATCTCTGCCAGCCGCCCCGCGCCGACCCGCCTCTGAAACTCCATCTGCCAGAGCCGGTCCTTCGCGTGCGCGTAGCCCAGGCCGAAGAAGGCGTCCGGGGTCGACCGCGCGCGGATCGTCGGCACGCCGCGCGCATCGGTCTCGATCGTGATGGGCGCCGCGTGGCCGGCCACCTTCACCGAGCCGTTCTCGCGCGGGAAGGTCCGCCACACCGCCCACGCGGTCACGAGGACGGCCAGGGCCAGGAGGCTCGCGGCCAGGAGGAGGGTCTTTTTCAAGCCGGCAAAGCCGCGAGCTCGCGGTCGTGCACCCGCGAGATCGTGATCTGCGCCGCCAGGGCGCCCAGGAGGCAAAGGAACATGTCCCACTGCGTGTCCCAGACGTCGCCTTGCGTACCCAGGAAGGCCGTGGCAGCCTCCCCGCTGGCGAGTGCCGCCCACCACTCGACGAACTCGTAGAACGCCGAGATCGCGAGGGCGACGCAGGTGACGAGGAAGAAGAGCCAGCCGCCGGGCGGGAGCTTCGTCTTGCGGAGGAGGATCTCGCGCGCCAGGATGGCCGGCACGAAACCCTGCGCCAGGTGGCCGAGGCGATCGTAGTGGTTGCGGGCGAGGCCCAGGGCGTCCCGCACCCAGAAGCCGAGCGGCACCTCCGCGTACGTGTAGTGGCCGCCGAGCATCAGGATGCAGGCGTGCAGGAAGATGAGGCGATACGCCAGCGGCGTCAGTGGAAAGCGGCGGCGCGTCGCCATGAGGACGGGGACCGCGACGAGGATCGGGGCGACCTCCAGGATCCAGGTGTAGCGGTCGCGCGGCCCGATGCCGGAGAGGAGAAGGAGCAGAAGCCCGAGGACGAGGAGAACGAGCGGCTCGCGGCTCCGCTTCAGAGCTCGTCCTCTTCGCGCCACGGCTCGCCGAGGACGTCGGTCAGGTCGTAGGAGCCGGTAGCGAAGTGCAGCGCGAGGGCGCCCTCCTCGAAAACGGTGCGCTCGAGCGAGAGGTCGATCCCGGGAGGCATCCAGTCGTTCAGGTTGACGACCATGATGCGGTCGGCCGGGTACCACGTGAGGAGACCCGGGGGCGCCTTCTGGACGAGGTAGGTGAGCAGCTGGTCGGGGATCGGAATGAAAGACAGGGCCTGCACCCGGTCGAGCACGAAGGCCAGGAAGCCGTCCTTCAGTCGCAGCTGCGAGAGCGCCGCCCGCGCGGAGAGCGGGACGCCGAAGCGGTGCACGACGACGGTCGCGGCAAGCTCGCCGGGAGAGACGCGGATCCTCAGGTCCTGGAGGTCGGGGATCTGATCGACGAGCCGCCGTACGAGCGTGTTCAGTGTGCGCTCGTCGAAGGTCAAAGAGAGTCCGCTCCAGCGGACGCGGAGGTCGGGATCCTCCGACGGCGCCGGCAGGCGGGGCGCCGCCGCGTTGTCCTTCATGCCTTCATTTTACCGCCGATTCGGAATCAGCTGACCCAGTCCGTGACGATCCGGACGCTCCGCGTCGCCTTCCAGGTCTCGGCCTTTACCTTCATGGGCACGACGCAGGGATGATCGCGCGAACCGCCTGACAGGATGCTTTTCCGCGAGAACATCTCGAGCTGCTTGCCGGACTCGTCTAAGAGGCGGACGAAAATCTCGACACGGTGCATCTGGCCGTCGGAGTTCGACCCCAGGAACGTCCATTCCGCCATCACGGGGTCGGCGTCGGCCTCACCCTTGCGCTCGAGGCGCGCCGTGGTCACCTTGGCTTCGAACTGGGCCCCCTTGTACGTGAGGCCGGAAAGCGGGACGTCCGTGCCCGGCTCCGGAACGTCGATCACGGTCTGGGTACGATGCATGAGGGCCGCCAGCAGAGCGATCGGGACCGCCGCCAGGACAGCCATGAGAAGGACAGAACGATTCCATCGTGCCATGCGGATCTCCTTTGCGTCGCCGCGAGCGTACCACCGGAACGAAGCGCCGCTCAGACCACGTACCCGACCGCAAAGCCCGCCTGAGCCGACATCAGGATCAGGTACATGTGGGTCCACGCCGGATGGTTCTCGGTGGAGGCGAGGCTCTCGGGATCCTTCAGCAGAAGCCGCGCGGCGTACGCGCCCCAGCCAGCCAGAGCGAGGCCGAGCGCCGTCAGGAAGACGCGGTTCCCGGTGAGCTGCCAGTCGCCCGGAAGCCAGGTGAAGAGGGGGATCAGCAGCCACGGCACGACGAAGAAGGGCGCCATGATCTTCGCCGCGCGGGCCACGCCGAAGCGGATCGGCAGCGTGATGCAGCCGTGCGCGCGGTCGCCCTCCATGTCCGAAAAGTCCTTCGTAGAGGTGGCGCCGAGCAGGAAGAGCGCGAAGATGCCGCCGATCGCCCAGGACTCGCCCCAGAGCACCGACGCCACGAAGGACCACCCGGCGACCTTGAGCAGGCCGCCGCGCGTCACCGCGATCGTGAAGTTGGCCCAGAACCAGTGCCGCTTCGTGCGCCCGAAGGCGGGAAACGAGTAGACGAACGTCGCCAGCGCCCCGATGCAGTAGATGAAGAAGGCCGCGTGAAGGTGGAGCGGCGCGGTCATGCGTTGCGCGAACGTCTGATACGGGTACGGCACGACGAGCCAGGTCGGCAGGATCGAGACGACGTAGAGCACGGCCGCCAGCACCCAGGCTCGCGAGATCGGCACGTCCCCCGTCACGAGGGGGCGATCCGGCTTGTTCTGGCGGTCGATCTCGAGGTCCGCGATCTGGTTGACGACGTTCGAGGCGGCGTTCATGGCCGAGGCGCAGAGCGACCCCACGACGACCGTGAGAACCACGGCCCACGTCACACGCCGAGCCGGGTCCGGGTTGTGAGCAGAGCCGAAGGCGCAGATCGCCCCCGAAATGATCCCGACGAGCGGGGGCAGCAGAGTGAACGGGCGCGCGAGACGGACGTAGTGCTTCACAGGGCCGCCAGCCGCAGGGCCAGGAGGCCCCCGACGAGCGTGTTCAGCGCGTTCGAGAACTCGTGGTCGAGCCGGCACCCGAAGCGCGGCGCGAGCTGATTCAAGACGCTTTCCGCCAGAGACCCGAGAAAACCGCCGAGGATCGCCGCCCACAGCACCGCGAGAGGGGCGAGCCCGAGCCGCCAGCCCGCGACCCCGATCAGCGCCGCGCCACCGAGGCTCGCGGCCGTCCCCGGCCACGAGATCGCTCCCGGGGTTCCGGGCGCCAGCGCACGAAAGGTCAGGGGCGAGAAAGCGCGCCGCCCGTAGAGCGTTCCGACCTCCGTAGCGAGGGTATCGGCGAGGGCGGCTCCGAAGGCTGCAACAAACGCGATCGACGGCAGCCCGAGGAGCAGGAACGCGGCCGGAACGGCGCAGTTGGCCACGACGTTCGCAGCGCCGCGGCGCCCGGAGTTCAACTGGGCCAGCCCCGCGGCCGCCTTGCGCCGGTAGCCGAGCTTCGTGGCCAGAGTTCCCAGGAGAAAGAAAGCCCACAGCAGGCCGTAGGCCCGCCAGCCGCCGAAGCCGAGGATGAGGAAGCCCGCGACGGCGCCCGCGATGGCGCCCGATCGGCTGACGATACGCAGGCCCCCCATCAGGAGCGCCGCGGCAATGTTGACCGCGAGGGCGATTGCCAGCCAGCGGACGGGGATCCCGCCGATGAGCACCGCCGGGGGCCAACGCAGCCCCATCTGGTAGACCACGAGCGCCGTCGGCAGGGGCGCCACGAGGTTGTCGTCGAGACCCGACTTCACCGACTCGAGAAATGCGTAGATCCCGGCGCCGATCATCAGGATCGCGACCGAGTCGGGCTGCGGCTCGCGCCGGCTCACGAACAGGAAGACCAGATTCGAAGCTGCGCCCGCGACGGCCCAGTTGGCGAGCAAGCCCACCCAGGTCTTCTCCGGGTTCCACGGGAGCCGGGGACCCCCGACGGTCCTTCCGGCGATGGCGGCCGCCGGATCGCCGAAAGCCATCATCGCCCACACGGCCGCGGCGATCGGCAGATAGGGCCCACGGAAGACGAGGATCAGGAGAAGGACCATGGCAGGATAGGCCACGATCCCCGCGTCGTGACGGCTGGCCGCGTCACGGTAGAGACCGCGCCCGATGCGCGGCATGACGACGGCGTTGAACACCAGCGCCGCGGCCGCTCCGGCCGCCGCGACCCGCCAGTCCACGAAGCGCAGGGCGAGCGCGAAGAGGCCCATGCCCGCGTGGACGGCCTTGCGCTTCCACTCGGCGGGCGTCATGCGGACCAGCCGGTCAGTGGGTCGCCACGGAGGCTCCGGCCGCGGCCGACTTTCCGGGCTTCGCGTACTTGTCGCACCAGGCCACGTAACGCTCGAGGCGGTCGCGCACGTAACTCGGCTTCTTGATCCCGTGGTTCTGGTCCGGATAGATGACGAGCTGCGTCGGCACGTCCTGGCTGCGCAGGGCCTGGTACATCTGTTCGGAATTGATCAGCGGCACGTTGAAGTCCTCCTGGCCGCAGAGGAAGAGAGTCGGCGTCTGGATGCGGTCCGCGTGGAAGAAGGGGTACGAGACCTTCAGCCAGGCCTCGCGGTTCTTCCAGGGCGGCCCCAGCTCCTGCTCGTACTCCCGCACGTACTGATCGGTGCCGTAGCCGGTGAAGATGTTCGAGATCCCGGCCCCGCTGGTGGCGGCGCGGAACCGGGTCGTGGACGCGATGACGTAGTTGGTCAGCATCCCGCCGTAGCTCCAGCCGCCCACGGCGAGCCGGTCCGGATCCGCGATCCCCCGCCGGATCGCGTCGTCGACCGCCGCGAGGACGTCCTCGGTGTCGCGGTGCCCCCAGTCGGCGTAGATGGCCGATTGGAACTTCTCGCCGCGCCCGGAGCTCCCGCGCGGGTTCGCCGCGATGACGACGTAGCCGTTCGACGCGAACCACTGCCAGTCCTCGGCGAAGACGTTTTCGGACTGGCCGACGGGACCCCCATGAATCCGGAGTACGGCCGGATACCGTCGCCCCGCCTCGAAGTCGGGCGGCTTGACGAGGAAGCCGTGGATCTCGGTGCCGTCCTTGCTCTGGAAGCTCGTCTCCTCGACGGCGCCGAGGCGGACCTCCGCCAGCCACGCGTCGTTCTGGCGCGAGAGGCGGCGGGGCTCCCCCGCGCCGGCCGCGTAGACCTCCTCGGGCGACTGAGGGGTGCTCGAGAGAATTGCGATCCGACCGCTTGCCGCCGCCGAAAAGGCGGGTACCACGCGGCGCCCGGTCACGAGGCGCTCGATCGGGCCGCCTGCGGAGGGCATCTTCGCGAGGTGGACCGCCTGGTCGTCCTCGACGGTGAACAGGATCGCGGCGCCGCCGGCGGCAAACCGCGGCGAGCTCACGTTGCGATCGAGATCCGACGTCAGGACGCGCGCGGGTCCGCCGGCCGCCGGGACGACGGCGAGCTTGTGCACCGCGTAGTAGATGAGCTTGTCGGGACCTCCCTGGATGTAGGCGATTGACCGGCTGTCGGGGCTCCACGCGGGGCGGCTGTCCCAGTCGGGCTGGTTGTCCGAGCCCTCATAGGTCGTCAGCGCGCGCGCCACGGCGCCCCCGCGCGGCTCGATCGCGTACAGGTCCCAGTTGTCCGTGCGGTCCGGGTCGTCGCCGCGCTTGGAGACGAACGCGATCCACTTCCCGTCCGGCGACCAGGCCGGCATCAACTCGTTGTAGCCGCCCGAGGTCAGCGGCTCCGTCTTCCGCCCTTCGCGGTCGAGCAGAAACAGGTGGCTGCGCCGCTTTCCGAGGTAGCCGTGCTCATCGAGCTTGAATTGGAACCGGTCGATGACGATGGGCTTCTTCGACTTCTTCCCGTCGGAGTCCTTGCCCTTGTCGGGGCCGGCCTCGGGATCCGGGTCGTTGACCACGAGCACGAGCCGCTTCCCGTCGGGCGACCAGTCGTAGTCTTCGACGCCGCCCTTGACGTCCGTCAGCTTCTCGGCTTCGCCGCCGCCGAGCGGCAGCAGCCAGAGCTGATCCTCCTCGGCCTCGTCTCCGCGGTCCGAGAGAAAGGCCAGGTAACGGCCGTCGGGGCTCCAGCGCGGCGCCGTCTCCGAGTCCTTGCTCGTCGTCAGCCGCACGGTCTCCTTGCCGTCCCAGCCCGTCATCCAGATGTCGCTGTCGTTCCTGTCCTTCTCGAGGTCGGCGCTCGCGACCACATAGGCCACCCGCTCGCCGTCCGGAGAAATCTGCGGATCGCTGACGGTGCGCAGGCGCGCTAAATCGTCGAGGGAGAACGGCCGGCCCGCGGGCCGCGCGGCCAGGACCGACGCCGCCAGACAGCCGATGCCGAAAATCGAGCGACGCATGAGTCCCCTCCTCCTGGAAACGCGAGCGCCGAAAGTGTAACCGCTCCGGGGCTGAAAACTTCGGGTCAAGCTTCCGGGCGGGCGCGCCGGGCCACGTACTCGGCGAGCGGATCGTGAAAGGATCGGATCGGCCGTCCGGTCAGGCGCTCGTACTTGCCGGTGTCGAGCACCGAATAGGGCGGGCGCCGCGCCGGGCGGGCGAGCGACTCGGAGGTGGCGGGTTCCACGGAGACGTCCCCGCGCCCGGCGAGCCAGAGGATCTCCCGGGCGAACTCGTTCCAGGACACCTCCCCGCGGTTGGCGAAGTGAAAGACGCCCGAGGCCCCGGAGTCGAGCAAAGCCACGACGGCCTCGGACAGATCCGTCGTGGCGGTGGGGCGCCCGACCTGGTCGGTGACGACCGACAACTGCCCCTTGCCCGCTTCGACCTGCCGGAGGATCGCCTCGACGAAGTTCCAGCCGGAGCGCCCGAAGAGCCACGAGCCTCGCACGACGAGACTGCTCGGCAGGCGCAGGGCCTCCTCTTCGCCGCCCAGCTTGGACCGCCCGTATGCAGACAGGGGGTGAACGGCGTCGTCCTCCGTGTACGGCGCGCGCTTCTCGCCGTCGAACACGAAATCGGTCGAGATCTGGACGAGCTGCGCCGCGACGTGGCCGCACGCGTCCGCCAGATAGCCGACCGCCCGTGCGTTGACCTCGAAGGCGCGCGGATCCGTCTCGCAGGCGTCGACCTTCGTGAACGCCGCGCAATTGACGACGACCTCGGGCCGCAGCTCGCGCAGCGTCCGCGCCACCGCCTTCTCATCGGTGACGTCGAGGTCGGATTTCGGGCGCGCGAGCACCTCGTAGCCGGCAGCGGAGAGCGACGGCGCCAGATCGGAGCCGAGCATCCCGGAGGCACCGGTGACGAGCACCCGGCGTCGCGCGCGCGGGACCGGCCGGGGGAGGGCGAGGACGCCCGTGTGCGTGTCGAAGGAGGGGCCGCGCGCATCCACCATTCGACGGGGGCCTGCTTTACCCCGGCCGTTTCGCCGTCGCCGACGAGGTGGCCAGACGCTGCTCGTACTGCGAGCGGTAGAACTCGCGGTACGCGGCGTCGCGCTCCTTGATCGGGCGCCACCACTCCTCGCGGTCGCGGTACCACCGCACGGTCTCGGACAACCCCTCTTCGAAGGGCGTCGCCGCCGAGAAGCCGAGTTTCGCGAGCTTCGAGGCGTCCAGCGAATAGCGCCGGTCGTGGCCGGGCCGGTCGTCCACGAAGCGAATCAGGCTTTCGGGCTTTCCGAGCTCGGCGAGGACGCGGCGCGTGATCGACAGGTTTTCCGCCTCGTTGCCGCCCGCGACGTTGTAGGTCTCTCCCGGCTGCCCCGCGTCGAGCAGAAAGTCGATCGCCGCGGCATGATCCCGGACGAAGAGCCAGTCTCGCACGTTCTTCCCGTCTCCGTAGAGGGGCAGGGGCTGGTCGTCGATCGCGTTGGTCGCGAAGAGCGGGATCAGCTTCTCCGGGTACTGGTACGGGCCGTAGTTGTTCGAGGCGCGCGTGACGATGACGGGCATTCCGTACGACGCCCAGTAGGAGTAGGCGAGGCGGTCGCCGCCGGCCTTGGAGGCGGCGTAGGGATTGCGGGGGTTCAGAGCCGACTCCTCTGTGAAGGAGCCTTCCGCGATCGATCCATAGACCTCGTCGGTCGAGATCTGGACGAACTTGCGCACGCCGCGCCGCTTGGCCTCTTCGAGCAAGACGAAGACGCCCCGGACGTCCGTCTCGATGAACGAGGCGTCCCCCAGAAGCGAGCGGTCCACGTGCGTCTCGGCCGCGAAGTTCACGACGGCGTCGCAACCGTCCATCGCCACGCCGACGACGTCCGGGTCGACGATGTCGCCCCGCACGAAGCGGTAGTTGGGGAGATGGGCGATGTCGGCGAGGCTCGCGGGATTGGCCGCATAGGTCAGCTTGTCCAGGTTCACGATCGAGACGCCGCCCCCGCGCGACTCCAGGACGTGCCGGATGAAGTTGGAGCCGATGAAGCCGCAGCCGCCCGTGACGAGCAGCTTCACACGAGGCCGATCTCGGCGTTGTCGCCCACCAGGAAACGGTGGACGCGGGGCCGCTCCAGGCCCGGATGGATCCGGACGTTCTTGCCGATGAGCGAGTCGGCGATGCGGACGGGAATCCGCTCGAGCCGCGAGCCCTCGAGCACGATCGAGTTCTCTATCTCGCACCGGTCGATCAGGCAGCCCGCCCCGACGGACGTGTAGGGGCCGACGAACGCGTCCCGGATCTCGGCGCCGGCCCCGATGATGGCGGGCCCGCGCACCGTGGACCGCACGAGCCTGGCTCCCGGCTCTACGACCACTTTGCCCTCGACGCGGCACTCGCCGTCCACGTCCTCAAGCCCGCGGGCCGTGAACGTGTCGAGAATGATCCGGTTGGCTTCGAGCATGTCCTCGATCTTGCCCGTGTCCTTCCACCAGCCCGACACGAGGTGCGGGTGCACGCTCTTCCCGTGGTCCACGAGCCACTGGATCGCGTCGGTGATCTCGAGCTCGTTCCGTGCGCTCGGCCGGATCGCCTTGACCGCCTCCCAGATCGAGTCGTCGAACATGTAGACGCCGACGAGCGCGAGGTCGGACTTGGGGTGCTTGGGCTTCTCCGTCAGCCGCACGACCCGCCCGTTCTCGAGCTCCGCGACGCCGAACTGCTCGGGATTCGGGACCTTCGCCAGCAGGATCTGGGAGTTGCAGCCGAGCCTGCGGTACTCCTCCACCAGCGTCGTGATCCCGTCGGCGATCACGTTGTCGCCCAGGTACATCACGAAGGGCTCGCCCCGCAGGAAGGTCTCGGAGATCAGGACCGCATGGGCCAGCCCCCGCGGCGCCTCCTGCGGGATGTACGTGATCCGCGCCCCGAACCGTGACCCGTCGCCGAGCGCCGCCTCGATCTCCTCCCTCGTGTCGCCCACGACGACGCCAATTTCGCGGATGCCGGCCGCGACGATCGCCTCAACCCCGTAGAAGAGGACCGGCTTGTTGGCCACGGGCACGAGCTGCTTGGCCCGCGTGTACGTCAGCGGGCGCAGGCGGGTGCCCTTGCCGCCCGAGAGAATAAGGCCCTTCATTGAGAAGAGATCATACCCAACTCATAGACCCTACTGTCCCAGCAGCGCGTCGAGCGAGCCGTTGACGTCCAGCAGCGTGCCGATGTCCTTCAGATTGACGACGAGCCGGTAATCGCGCCGCGGCGCGGGCGGCAGACGCAGCTGCCGGATCTCGAGGAAGACGGTGTAGCAGGAGCCCTTGTACGTCAGAAGCGACCGGTCCTCCTGGACCAGGCTCTGGCGCGCGTCGTAGTTGATGCTCGTGTCGACGCGAAAGGACTTCCCGAGGTCGATCCCGCCGGCGAAACGGATCTGATCCGAGTTAGGCGACGGGGACCCCGGCGGCGGCGGCCCCGCGAGGACCGGGCGGCTTCCGAACCAGCTCGCGCTCAGGTAGTTCGCACCCCAGTTCGCGCCCGCCGTCAGGGAGGTCGCTGTGACCTGCGACCCGTCGGTGTCGTAGAGGAGGCGGCCGTCGACGTGCAGGAGTCCCGGCTGCGAGAGCCGGAGCGTCGCCTCGACGGGTCCGGTCCTGCGCCTCAGGTCGAGCTCCGCCGCGATCGGGAAGATCGTCTGGGGAAGCTCGAAGAGGTAGGTCTGCGCGATCTCGAGGGACGCGATCTCCTGCGCCGACCCTGCCTTGCCTCCCTTCGGACGCGCGAGCAGGCGGTTGACCAGGGCGTAGCGCACGGAGTTCCGCCCGAGCGCAACGTCCACCTCGTCGAACGCCGGGATCGTGGCCGGGTCGGTGACGTTCGAGATGTAGGCGTAGTCGACGCGCGGCTCGATCACGTGCTTTAACTTGTCGAAGGGGCCGATCTGTGCGTCGTAGATCCGCGAGAACGACGGGCCCACGAGCGAGAGGCCGCCCTCGGCATACGTGCGCGCCCGGGAGCCCCCCGTCAAGCTCGTCTGCGTGTCGTCGATCGAGTCGGTGTAGCCGGTGATCCGCCCTCCGGCCCTCGCCGTCAGCGACAGCCACGGAATGTCCTTGAACGGGAACGAGAAGACCGGGTGGAGGTCCGCGCGGCCGTACGTCCCGCGCGGCAGGTTCCTGCCCCGGTTGACGTACAGAGCCGACAGCGACGACTCCAGCGCCAGGTAAAACGGGCTCCTCCCGATCGGCGCGGTCCGGTGAAAGAACTCGAGCGACGGAAAGCGCTCCTGGATGACGGTCGAGGAGTAGAACGTCTCGCTGCGTTCGAAGCGCAGATTGATCGAGTCGGAGCCGACGTTCTTCGTCAGGAAGCCCCGCGACAGGATCTGGCGCGCCGAGCTCAGCGCGAAGCTCCTCTCGAAATCCTGGAGGAACTGCTGGTCGGAGTAGTCGCGGATCGCCACCACGCCGCGGAACCCCCAGGGCAGATCGTCCGACACGTGATCGAGGCGCACCTTCCAACGGGTCTCCGGCTGGAACACATAGGCGCCGAGCGAGCCGTCCGGCAGGGTGCAGAGCCCGTTGCCGCCGTCGGGCGCCTGCGCAAGCGGCACGCAGACTGTCGCCTGGCGGTCGCGGATCACGTAGCCCTGGAAGAGCCCCGCGGACTCCTCGGTGGGCCGCCACCGCGCCTCCTGGCCGAGCCCCACCGTGCCGTCGGCGTAGGCGTCGAGCTGGGTGGTGACGTCTGTCGGGCGGCCCGTCACCCAGTAATACGACAGTCCGAGATACCCGCCGCGGCGGTTGCTGTAGCCGATCCCCGGGACGAGCATGCCCGAAGCACGGTCCTGCTTGGTGGGCCAAATCATGTACGGCGTCCAGAGAAGGGGCACCGGGCCCGCTCGAAACGCCACGTTCTTCATGCGCGCGTAGTCGTCGAGCGTGACCGTCGCCTCCGAGAGCGAGAACGACCACTCGGGCTTCGGGATCTCGCAGGAGGTGAAGACGCCGTCGCGGATGCGGTAGGTCGCATCTCCGATCTTCTCGATCGTGCGGGCGACGATGTGGTACGTCGGGGGCAGGCTCGCCGTGGCATCCTCGAGGACCCCGGTTTTCGTGTCGAGCCGGAAGACGCCGCGGCTGCCCGAGAGGCGCGTCGGGCCCTGGTCGATGACGACGTGGCCGGTCAGAGTCGCCGTCTTCGTCGGAAAGTCGTACCGGGCCTCGTCGGCCGTGATCTTCACGTCCTGGTACTCGATGACGACTTCCTCGCTCCCCTCCCAGAACACGTCCTTCTCGAAACGCACGGGCTTCTTCGTCGTGAGCTTGACGTCGCCTCCCTTTCCGGGGGTCTTGAACTTGATCTGGAAGTTCGGCTGCGTCTTGAACCGCGACTCGAACGGGTCGCCCTGCGCGAAGGGATCCTGCGCGAGCGCCGAGAGCGAGGTCAGGAAGAGCAGCCCGGCGGCGGAGAGAGCCTTCACGCGTCCATGGTGCGGACGGCGGGAGCGACGCGAAACGCGGCCTCCGTCTTCGCCCGGACTTCTTCCACGCCGACTCCGGGTGCGAGCTCGATGAGCTCGAGGCCGGCGCCGGCGGGCAGCACGTCGAAGACGCAGAGGTCCGTGATGATCCGGTGGACGCAGCGGCGGCCCGTCAGCGGCAGGGTGCAGCGCTGCAGGATCTTCTTCTCGCCCGACCGGGCCGTGTGCTCCATCGTCACGACGAGCCGCCGCGCTCCGGCCACCAGGTCCATCGCGCCGCCCATGCCTTTGACCATCTTGCCGGGGATCATGTAGTTGGCGATGGAGCCCTCCTCGTCCACCTGCATGGCGCCGAGGATCGAGAGGTCGATGTGCCCGCCGCGGATCATCGCGAAGGAGTCCGCCGACGAGAAGTACGAGGCTCCGGGCTTGACCGTCACGGTTTCCTTCCCGGCGTTGATCAAGTCGGCGTCGACCTCCGCGTCCGTGGGGTACGGACCGAGATGCAGAATCCCGTTCTCGGACTGCAGGACGACCTCCATGCCAGCCGGAATGTGGTTGGCGATCAGGGTCGGCATGCCAATGCCGAGGTTCACGGTGTAGCCGTCGCGCAGCTCCTGGACGGCCCGGCGGACGATGCCTTCGCGGTCGAGCATCTCAGCCTTTCCAGACCGTGCGCCGCTCGATGCGTTTCTCGCGCGGCGCGACGATCACCCGGTTCACGTAGACGCCCGGCGTGTGGACGGCCTCGGGGTCGAGCGCGCCGACCTCGACGAGCTCCTCGACCTCCGCGACCGCGATCCTCCCGGCCGTAATCGCCATTGGGTTGAAGTTGCGCGCGGACTTCCGGTACACGAGGTTGCCCAGCCGGTCCCCTTTCCACGCCGCGACCATCGAGAAGTCGCCGACGACTCCCCGCTCCAGCAGGTAGTCCCGGCCGTCGAAGTTGCGCGTCTCCTTGCCCTCGGCCACCAGCGTCCCCGCGCCGGCCGGCGTGTAAAAGGCGGGGATGCCCGCGCCCCCGGCCCGCATGCGCTCGGCGAGGGTGCCCTGGGGCACGAGCTCGACCTCGAGCTCGCCCGAGAGGAACTGACGCTCGAACTCCGCGTTCTCGCCGCCGTAGGAGGAGACCATCTTGCGGATCTGCCGGGTCTTGAGGAGAAGGCCCAGCCCCCAATCGTCCACGCCGCAGTTGTTGGAAACGACCGTCAGATCCTTCACGCCGCGGCGCACGAGGGCCGCGATCAGGTTCTCCGGGATCCCGCAGAGCCCGAAGCCCCCGACGACGAGCGCGGCGCCGTCCTCCACGTCCCGCACGGCCTCGTCCGCCGAGGCGAGGACCTTGTTCATCATCGGAAGCGATGATAGCCGACGCGGACCGTCCGCCGGCTATGTGCCGTCCGATCGAGCGACCGCCAGAAACTCGGAGACGTCGAGATCCCCCGAAGCGGAGGGGAATGCGCGCAGACGCGCCAGACGCGCTTGCCCCAGCGGCGACGGCGGGAGGACCACCGTCTCGATCGAGGTCACGCGGTACCCCGACGCTTCGAACAGGTCCTCGAGTGTGCGCCGGGTGAAGAACCGGAGGTGCGTCCCGGAGAGCAGCGAATAGGGAACGTAGTCGAAGCGGCCGCGGAGCAGGTCATCGATGACCGACCAGTGGCCCACGTTCGGCACCGAGGCGACGACCACGCCGTGGGGTGCGAGCCACGGTCGCACCCGGACGAGCGCGCCGGATGGGTCCTCGAGGTGCTCGAGCACGTCGCCGAAGAGGATCGCGTCGAAGCGGCCCTGGAAATCTCCCGCCGCCTCCTCGAGGCGGGACGACAGGACCTCGTCGTACAGGAGCGCCGCCGCGGCCGCGTCCTCCGGGTCGGGCTCGATGCCCACGATGCGCCCGACGCCGCGCCCGCGCAGCGCCGCCGCCGTCGCGCCGCGGGAGCAGCCCACGTCGAGGACCGCCCGGGCGCCGGCCGGGATCCGTTGCGCCAGGTCTTCGCGGGCCGACGCATCCATTGCGCCGTAGCGGTGGACGTACGCTCCCGGATCGATCGCCGCGGCCAGGCCGCGCGAGCCGGCTTCCTCCGGCACGCGGCGCAAGGGCAAATCCGGCGGCAATTTGCGCAGGGCCTCGCGGCGGATGGCATAGACGGGAGAAGGCGCCGCCGTAGTCGGCCGCAGGGGACCGGCCTCGCGGGCGAGGAAGTCGACCGCCTCTGTCAGAAGCGTCGGCGTCGGGTACGCGAAGGGCGGGGCAAGGCGCGCCTCTTCGGTCTCGGCTTCGTTCGACACGGGAAGCACGAGATCGAACTCCCGGTGAGCCTCCAGGGCGGTGGCGAGCCGGGACCCGACCTCCGGCAGCATGTAGGCCTCGGGATCGGCGAGGACGAGCACGATCGGGGAGTCTCCGGCGGCGTCGGAGACGAGGACCTCGCGGCCGGAGGCCTCGACGCGGCGGGTCGCGGGCAGCTCGTGCAGGTATCGGGACAGCAGGCGCCAGGCCCACGGAGCCTCACCGCGAAAACGCGGCACGCCGCCGGCGATCACGTCGAAAGCCGGCGTTTTGCCCGGCGGGTCCGTCAGCAAGGGAGCCGGGTTTCGATCCTCACACCGTCTCCACCAGCATCGCCGTGGCCTCGCCTCCGCCGATGCAGATGGCCGCGA
>JBKJWL010000167.1:0-26736 GCA_046716885.1 Thermoanaerobaculia bacterium
CTCGAACACACCCCAGAACACGGCCGCCGCTGCGAACAGAATCACGATGACGATCAGTCGATTGCGCTCGCTCGGGGTCCAACCTTTCGCCGAAAGCATCCGTCCGAAGAAACCGAGGACCACCGCAACCAGCAATGCTCGGTACGCGTAATCGATGTTCTTGCGACTCAACCACTCGGGATGCGAAAAGCCAATTCCCGCGACGATGGCACCCAATGCCAGGAAGACAACGACCCCAATGGCAAAGACCATCTTCCGACGCTTGTAGTCCTCCAGCCCTTTCACGGGTGCCGGGCGCGCACCCGCGTTTCCCAGGTTTCGACCTGTCGCAAGGTACTGGCACAATCCAAAAAACATTCCTACGGCAGCAGCACCAAATCCGAAGTGCCACGAATTGCTGGGATCAATCCCCCAACCTTCAAGCCGTTGCCGAAAGCCTTCATTCTGCGCGAGAAAGCCGCACACCAACGGCGCCGAGAACGCGCCTAGGTTGATCCCCATATAGAAAATCGAAAAACCCGAATCGCGACGTGGGTCTTTTTCTTCGTAGAGTTGCCCGACGATCGCGCTGATGTTGGGTTTCAAAAGCCCAGTCCCGAGAATCACACACCCGAGCCCGCCATAAAAGAACGGAAGTCCATGCATCGCGAGCAGGATGTGACCAATCATGATCACGATCCCGCCGAAGAAAACCGATTTGCGCTGACCCAGCAGATTGTCCGCGATCCAACCACCCGGAATGGACATCAAGTACACCAGCGATGTGTACATCGCGTAGATCGGACCGGACTCTTCCGGCCGCATGCCGAGTCCACCCGCAGCGACGGGCGCAAGCATGAACAGCGTCAGGATGGCGCGCATCCCGTAGTAGCTGAACCGCTCCCACATCTCCGTGAAGAAGAGCGTCGAGAGGCCGCGCGGATGACCGAACCACTCTCTTCCGGCGGGCGCGGCGGCTCTGGATCCTGAAGCCATGATGGGCGGCGAGAGGCTACCAGAGATCCCGGAGCGCGCATAATCGTAGCGTGCAGGCCCCCGCGTTTCTCGGGCCCCTGGCGTTAATCTTCCTCGCGGCTCTCGGCGCCGCGTACCTCCTGCACAAGTTGCATCAACCTCCGCTGATCGGTTTCCTTTTGGCGGGAGCGCTGCTCGGGCCCTTCGGCCTCGGGCTCGTCGAGGACGTGAACGTCGTCGAGACGCTCGCGGAGCTCGGCGTCGTGCTCCTTCTCTTCACCGTCGGCCTGGAGCTCTCGCTCGGCAACCTGCGGCGTCTGGGACGGATCGTCTGGGTCGCGGGATCGATCCAGGTGCTCGGCACGATCGCGATCGTCTTCCCCGTCGCCTCGGCACTCGGCCTTCCGCCGGCGCGGAGCCTCTTCTTCGGATACCTCGTCGCGCTGTCCTCGACGGCGATCGTGCTGAAGCTCCTGGCGGACCGCCGGGAGCTCGACTCGCCGCACGGCCGTTTCCTCATCGGCATCCTGATCCTGCAGGACCTGGCGGTGGTCCCGATGCTCCTGTCGCTGCAGTTTCTGGCTGGAGGGGAAGGCGGGGGAGTCCTCCCCCTGCTCCTGGCAATCGGAAAAACAGCCCTGACCGCGATCGCCCTGATCCTCGCGGCCCGGTTTCTGGTTCCGCGGTTCATCGGGGCGCTCGCCGGGACGCGCCAAAAGGAGATCTTCGTGGTCGCGGTCCTGTTCCTCGTGCTCGGATCGGCGCTCGCGACGTCCTGGGCCGGGCTCTCGGCGGCGATGGGAGCGTTCCTGGCGGGCCTCGTCCTTTCCGAGTCCGAGTACGGGCACCAGGCGCTGGCCGACATCTCCGGGTTTCGCGACGCCTTCAACGCGATCTTCTTCGTCTCGATCGGCATGCTGTTCAACCCCCGGGTCCTGCTCTCGCAGCCGGCGCTGATCGCGGTGCTTCTCGGGCTGATCCTGGTCTGGAAGACGATCGCGGGGGGAGTCTCCGTTCTCGCCCTCGGCCACGGCTTCCGGGTCGCCCTGGTCGTAGGCCTCTCGCTCGCGCAGATCGGCGAGTTCTCTTTCGTCCTCTTGCGCCAGGGCCTCGCCGCGGGGCTCATCGCGCAGGACGCCTACCAGACGTTCCTCGCCGCCGCGATCATCACGATGGTCGCGACCCCCTTCCTCTCGGAGGCGAGCCACGCCTTCGCGCGGCGCGTCACGGCCGGCGCGGGAGGCGCGCCGACCCGCGGCTCGGTTTCACCCGGCGCCGCGGCCGCCGTCGCGGATCACGTGATCGTGATCGGGTTCGGTCACATGGGCGAGACCGTCGCGAGGGTGCTGAAACGGGCCGGGGTTCCCTTCCGGGTCATCGACCTCGACCCGGATCGCGTCAAGCGGGGGACGAAGCTCGGCGTTCCGATCGAGTTCGGCGACTCGACCAACGACGTCGTGCTCCGGCGCGTCGGCATCGAGAGGGCCCGCGCCGCCATCGTGCTCCTCTCGGACCCGCGCGCGACCCGCCAGACGATCCGGCGTTGCCGGGCCCTGAGCGCAAGCCTCTTCCTGCTGGCCCGGACCCGCTATCTCGCCGACATACCGGCTCTCGCCTCCGAAGGGGCGAACGAGGTCGTAGCCGAGGAGTTTGAATCTTCCCTCGAGATCGCGAGCCGGACGCTCCGCCACCTGGGATTCGCCGTGCCCTGGGTGGAGTCCGAGGCCGAGGAGATCCGACGAAGCCGGCAGGACCGCTTCCGAAAATTCCGAGCCCCCGGGACGGAGTAAGGCCCCTAGGCGAAGGCGAGACCCAGGCTCTCGCCTGCCATCCGCGCGGTCCGGCGCAGGTCGGCCTCGCTGTGCGCGGTCGACAGAAACCAGGCCTCGAACTGGGCGGGCGGAAGAAAGACGCCCCGCTCGCACATCGCGTGGAAGAAGACGGCGTAGCGGCTGGTGTCGGCGCGTTTGACCGACGCGAAGTTCCGCATCGGCCCGGAGGCGAAGAAGAGCGTCAGCAGCGAGCCGGAGCGCGTCACGCAGAGAGCCTCCGATAGCCCGCGCTTGCCGATCTCGGCGGTCAGGAGGGATTCGAGCAGGGCGCCCTTGCCCTCGAGCTGTGCGTACGGCGGCCGGCGCTCGATCTCCTGGAGCATCGCGAGGCCCGCCTCCATCGCCAGAGGGTTACCCGAGAGCGTGCCGGCTTGGTAGACGGGGCCGACCGGCGCCATCCGCTCCATCAGGTCGCGCCGCCCGCCGTAGGCCCCGACCGGCAGTCCGCCGCCGAGGATTTTCCCGAGCGTCGTCAGATCGGGCGCGACGCCGTAGACCTCCTGGGCTCCCCCGCGCGCCACGCGAAAACCGGAGATGACCTCGTCGAAGATCAGGAGCGCGCCGTGCCTAGTGGTCAGCTCGCGGGCCGCCGCGAGATACCCCGGCTCCGGAAGGACGAGGCCCATGTTCGCGGCGATCGGCTCGACGATGAACGCCGCGATCTCGCCAGGGAATCGCGCAAACACCGCCTCCAGCGCGGCGGCGTCGTTGTAGGGGACGACGGCCGTCAGGGCAGCGAGTTCCTCCGGCACTCCCGGGCTTCCCGCGATCCCGAGGGTGGCGAGCCCCGACCCCCCCGAAACGAGAAACGAATCGGCATGGCCGTGGTACGCGCCCTCGGCCTTGAGGATGCGCTTCCTCCCCGTTGCCGCGCGCGCCAGCCGCACGGCGGTCATCGTGGCCTCGGTCCCGGAGCTCACGAAGCGGACCATCTCGATCGACGGGACGGCCTTCACGACCCGTTCGGCCAGGCGCACCTCGAGCTCGGTCGGCGCGCCGTAGGAGGTTCCCCGTCTCATGGCGCGGCTCAAGGCGCGGCGCACGAACGCGGGGGCGTGCCCGAAGAGATGCGGCCCGTAGGACATCACGAAGTCGACATACGAGCGCCCGTCCGCGTCGCGCACGCGCGCTCCCCGCCCCGCGGTCACGAAGAAGGGCTCGCCCCCAACCGACGCGAACGAGCGGACCGGCGCGCTCACGCCGCCGGGCATCACGCGCACGGCGCGGCGAAACAGGGCGGAGGAACGGGCGGCCTTTCGCCGGTTTCCTGTCGACTGTCGGCGGTCGACTGTCAACTTTCCTTCAGCCACCGCGCCGCGTCGCTCGCGTGGTACGTCAGGACGAAATCCGCTCCGGCGCGCACGATCCCGGTCAGGATCTCGAGGACGATCCGCTTCTCGTCGATCCATCCGTTGGCGGCGGCGGCCTTGACCATCGCGTACTCGCCCGACACGTTGTAGGCCGCGATGGGCGCATCAAAGCGCACCCGGGCCTCGCGAATCACGTCGAGATACGCCAGGGCAGGCTTGACCATCACCGCGTCGGCGCCCTCCTCCAGATCCAGGGCGATCTCGCGCATGGCCTCGCGCCGGTTGGCCGGGTCCATCTGGTAGCCGCGCCGGTCGCCGAACCGCGGCGCCGAGTCCGCGGCCTCCCGAAAGGGGCCGTAGAAGGCGGAAGCAGTCTTTGCGGCGTAGGCGAGGATCGCGACGCGCTCGAAGCCGCTCTCGTCGAGCGCCTGCCGGATCGCCCCCACGCGGCCGTCCATCATGTCGGAGGGCGCGACGACGTCGGCGCCCGCGCGCGCCTGCGAGAGCGCCGCCTTCGCGAGAAGAGGCAGCGTGGCGTCGTTGTCGACCTCCCCGTCGCGAATGACGCCACAGTGGCCGTGCGACGTGTACTCGTCCAGACAGACGTCCGTCATGACGAGAAGGTCCGGGATGGCCTCCTTGAGACGCCGGACCGTCTCCTGCACGGCCGCTCCGTCCTCCCAGGCCTCGCTTCCGGTCTCGTCCTTGTGCTCGGGGATGCCGAAAAGGATGACCGCCGGCACGCCCAGAGATCGGAGCTCCCGGGCCGCCTCGACGGCGGCGTCCGGCGACTGGCGGTGTACACCGGGCAGCGACGAGATCTCCTCGCGAAGGCCCTTTCCGTGCCGTACGAAGAGCGGCGCGACGAAGCGATCGGCGGTCAGACGCGTCTCACGCACGAGCGCGCGCGCGGCGGGAAGGCGCCGCAGGCGCCTCAAGCGCGTCGTCGGATATCCGGTCATGGAGCTCCGAGCCTATTTCCCGGCCGGCGGCGTGGCAAGTGTCGCGACCATCGCCAGCAGGGCTGCCGCCGCCTGGAAGCGCGGCTCGGAGGTCACGCAGATCCGCTCGACCTCCCGCGACTCGAGGTACCGGCGCGTGGATGGACCGAGCACGACGGCCGGCGTCTCGCGAAGCCGGAGCGTCGCCGGCTCGGACCGCCCGGCGAAGAGCCAGCTCGCGGCCGCCGGAGAGGTCACGCAGAAGGCGGAGAACGGCCGCCCGAGGATCTCGACGTCGAGCCCGGCGTCGACGGGACCGGGGACCTTCCGATAGACGACGAGGCGGGTGACCGACGCCCCCCGGGCCTCGAGCCCGTCCGCCAGCCGAGGCGAAGCATCCTCCCCGCATGGCAGAAGGACGCGCCGGCCTTCGAGCTGGTGCGGCAGGCTCGCCAGGACCGCCTCTCCCGATCCGCCGGCAACGACCGCGGGAGTCACACCGCGCTCCCGCAGGCTGGCGGCGGTTGCGCCGCCGACCGCCACGACCCGCACGCCGCCGAGAGCGCGCCGAAGCCCGGCGGCCACGGCGTCATCCGCGAACACTTGCTCGACGGTCGTGGCGCTCGTAAAGACGATGTAGTCCGCGGGGCGCTCGAGCGCGCAAGCGGCAGGCGCCACGGCAACGACGGTGTGGCTGACCTTCTCGACGATCGCGATCTCGGGGGAGGCGCCCGGAGCGGAGAAGACCCGCGCCCCGGACCTCACGACCAGAACCCGCGGGTGCTTCAAGGCCGCGCTGCCGCGATGAGATCGCCGGCCCCGGCCGCGAGCAGCCGCTCGGCAAGGACGCGGCCGATCGATTCCGCGGCGCGGGAAAGCCCCTCGAGGGCGTCCCGGAGCGCGCGCAATCCGTCGGGTGAGAAGACGGCGCCGGAGAGCTCGAGGCGCTCCTCGGTCACACGGGCACGGGCAGCGACGGGAGCCCGGCATCCCGCCTCGAGGCCCGCGAGGAAGGCTCGCTCGGCGTCCACCTCGGAGCGCGAGCCGGCGTCGTTGAGGAGGGACAGAAACGCGCATGTATCCGAATCGCCTGCGCGGGCGACGATTGCGAGCGCTCCCTGTCCGGGAGCCGGCAGCAGAACCGACTGCGGGAAGATCTCCGATATCCGGTCCAGCCGCCCGAGCCGCGCCAGGCCCGCCCGCGCGAGCACGATCGCGTCCCAGCGGCCTTCCTCGAGCCGGCGAATCCGCGTGTCCACGTTTCCGCGCGCCTCGACGACCTCCAGATCCGGCCGCTTGGCGAGAATCTGCGCGCGCCGCCGCGGGCTCGAGGTACCGACGCGGGCCCCGTCGGGAAGGTCCGCGAGCTTTCGGCTCGGATGCGCGATCAACACGTCGCTCGGGTCTTCCCGGGGCGGGACGGCCGCGAGGGTCAGGCCCGCGGGGATCGACGACGGTACATCCTTCAGGCTGTGCACCGCCAGGTCGATCCGACCCGCGAGAAGGGCCTCGTCGAGCTCCCGGGTGAAATCGCCCTTCCACCCGATCGGAGAGCCGGCCGCCGAAAGCCGGTCGCCGGTAGTTCGCACGGTCACGACGTCGGTCCCGACCCCGGCGGCCGCGAGGCTCCGCGCGACCAGGGCCGCCTGCGCCAGCGAGAGCGCGCTCCCCCGCGCCCCGAGCCGCAGTCTCAACTCGGCTCCGCGGCGACAGCGTTATTCGTCGTCACGGTCCAGGTCGAACAGGTGCCGGATGGACTCCACCCGATCGAGCTTGCGGGAGGCGTCGGGCTCCGCCTTCAGCCTCCGCAGCGGCTCGTGGAGGAGTTTGCCCGCGATCGAGTCGGCGAAGGCGCGGAAACGCTCCCGATCCCCGGCCGGGACCCGCGCCAGCTCGGCGTCGCGAAGCGCGGCGAGCCGGTGCTGCAGGTCGTTCAACGTCGGGACCACGGCGAGGTTTCCGAACCACGCGAGAAAACGCTCCAGCTCCTCTGCGAGAATCGCCTCGACCTCCGGAATCTCGCGGCCGCGTCGGAGGCGGTTCTCCTCCGCGAGACCCTCCAGGTCGCTCAAGCCGTAGGCGTACACGTTATAGACGCCGGCCACGGCCGGATCGATGTCGCGGGGCATGGCGAGGTCGAGGAAGAACATCGGCCGGCCCCGCCGACGGCGCATGGCGGACTCCACATCTGCGCGGCTGACCACCGGGGCCGGGCTCGCGGTCGTGCCCACGACGACGTCGGCTTCGGGAAGGGCCTCCGCGAGCCGCTCCCACGGCACCGTCCGGCCTCCAATCCGCGCCGCCAGCTCCGCCGCCTTCTCCGGGCTGCGGTTGGCGATCCGCACGTCGCGCACGCCGGCCTCGATCGCCTGACGCGCAAACAGCGCGCCCGTCTCACCGGCACCGAGCACGAGGACGGTCTGCTCCGCCATCTTGCCGAAAACCTTCGTCGCGAGCTCGAACCCGATCGAGGGCACCGAGAGAGGGTGCCGCGCGATCGCGGTCTCGGCGCGTACGCGCTTGCCGGCGGCGAGGGCACTCTCGAACATCCGATGGAGCACGGATCGCGTGGAGCCGGCCTCTCGCGCCAGCCGGAGCGCCGTCCGCACCTGCCCCAGAACCTCGCTCTCGCCGAGCGCCATGGAGTCGAGACCCGCCGCGACGCGGAACAGATGCCGCGCCACCTCCGCGCCCTCCCGGTAGAAGCTCGCACGCACGACCTCGCCGGCATCCAGGCCCCTCCACTCCGAGATCAGCTCCGCCAGCCGCTCCTGCGGCCGCTCGACGCCGGACACCCCGTAGATCTCACTGCGGTGACAGGTGGCGACGATGACCCCCTCGCTGATCAGACCCAGCCGGCGGATGCGGTCGAGCGCCTCCCGCACCTCATCGCTCGACAGGGCGATCCGCTCGCGGACGGAGACGTCCGCCGACCGGAAGTTCCAGCCGAGCAACAGCAGCCGCGCGTCGGTCTCGACGCTCATCGGAAGCTGTGCGCCCGGCTGAAGTAGAGGTTCACGACCGTGTAGGAGAACATCACGACGCCGAATCCCAGGATCGACAGCAGCGCCACGCGCGGCCCTTCCCAGCCCCGCCGGTCCTTCCAGAGGAGGAGCCCGTAGATCGCCAGGGTCGCCAGGGCCCATTCGATCTTCGGGTCCGCGAGGCTGGGCCAGAAGCGCTCGGCCCAGACGAAGCCGAGGAGTAGCGAGAGGGCGAGGGAGGCCAGGCCAACGGTGACGCTCGTGCGGTTCATGCGCCCCATCACCTCGAGCGCGGGCAGGCGGGCGAAGAGGATCCCGGTCCTGCCCCCCCGGATCTGCCGGTTCTGGATCAGGTACAGGAGCGAGAGGACGAAGGAGAACGTGAAGGCAGCGTAGGCGAGGATCGCGAGCGTCACGTGGAAGGCGAAGACCGAGCCGTGCATCCCGACTGCCGGAGCGGACGTCGAATCGGGCAGCAGCAGACCCACCCCGGTCGCCAGGATCACGAACGGGATGAGAAACGGTCCCATCGCGCGCTCCCGGTGGCGCAGCAGCAGGAGGAGGTACGCAATGCCGAGCATCCAGCCAAAGAAGGACACCGAGCCGCCGAGCGTGCGGTAGGGAACCGACGCGAGCTCCCGCGCCCGATGCAGGAGATCCGCGAAGTGGAAGACGAGCCCGGCCGCGATCAAGAGCGGCGCCGCCAGGGCGCCTCGTGCCCGCGGCTGCAGGAGAAACCGGATCGACAGAGCCTCCGCGCCCGCGTATGAGGCGACGGCGACCCAGCCGAGAACGTGCGAACCCATGGACGGTCAGGATTTTATCAATGGATCGCGTGCGTAATACGATAGCCCGATGAGCCCGTTCCAGTCGGCCCTTCAGTCCTTTCCCCTCCCCGCGGGCGGCACCGGCGATCTTTACTCCCTCCCGCAGCTCGAAAAGGACGGCCTGGGACCGATCTCCCGGCTCCCCGTGAGCCTTCGGGTCGTCCTGGAGTCGCTCCTGCGCAACTGCGACGGCCGCCGCGTCAAGGAGGACGACGTCCGCGCGTTGGCCGCCTGGCAGCCGAAAGCCGATCGGACCGCCGAGGTGCCTTTCGTCGTCGCGCGGATCCTCCTCCAGGACTTCACCGGCGTCCCGCTCCTGGTCGATCTCGCCGCGATGCGCTCGGCCGTGGCGCGCCTGGAGAGAGACCCGAAGGTCATCGAGCCGCTCGTGCCGGTCGCGCTCGTCGTCGACCACTCCGTCCAGGTCGACGAGTGGAACACGCCCGACGCTCTGCGGATGAACATGGAGATCGAGTTTCGCCGCAACCGCGCCCGCTACGAATTCCTCAAGTGGGGCATGCAGGCCTTCCAGGGATTCGCGGTCGTGCCGCCGGGCGTCGGCATCGTCCACCAGGTGAACCTCGAGCACCTCGCGCAGGGCGTGCTCTCGAAGGACGGGGTCTACTACCCCGACACGCTCGTCGGGACCGATTCCCACACGACCATGATCAACGGCCTCGGCGTCGTGGGCTGGGGCGTCGGCGGAATCGAAGCCGAGGCCGGGATGCTCGGACAGCCGGTCTACTTCCTGATGCCCGACGTCGTGGGCGTGCACGTGACCGGCCGGCTCCCGGAGGGCTCGACGGCCACGGACCTCGTCCTCGTGGTCACCGAGATGCTGCGGGCGGCGAAGGTCGTCGGCAAGTTCGTGGAGTTCTTCGGCGAGGGCGCCGCGTCGCTGCCGGTGACGGACCGCGCCACGGCCGCCAACATGGCGCCCGAGTACGGCGCGACGATGGGCTACTTCCCGGTCGACGAAGAGTCCTGCAAGTACCTGCTCGCGACGGGCCGCGACCCCGAGCACGTGGAGACGTTCCGCAACTACCACAAGGCCCAGGGGCTCTTCGGGATCCCCCGCCGCGGCGACTGCGACTACACCGAGGTCCTCGAGCTCGAGCTTGCGTCCGTGCGGTCGAGCGTGTCCGGGCCCAAGCGGCCTCAGGACCGGATCGACCTGCCCGAGCTCGGCGTTCGTTTCCGGGACCTCTTCGCGAAGCCCACGTCGGAGAACGGATACGCGGAAGATTCCGCGAAGCTCGGGCTCCGGTTTCCGTGCGCCCTCGGTCGCGCGAAGCCGGGAGGAGGGAGCCAGGCGCCGGCGAGCCCGCACGTCGCGAAGCAGGAGGACATCAATCCCTGGACCGAAGCGGAGATGGCCAACAACCGTCCCACCCCCAACGTCGAGAGCCTGGAAGTCCTGCCGCCGGTCCAGGTCGACGTGGGCCACGGCGACGTCCTGATCGCGGCGATCACCTCCTGCACCAACACGTCGAACCCGAGCGTCATGCTCGCCGCCGGGCTTCTGGCGAAAAACGCGGTCGAGCGAGGCCTGACCGTCTCGCCCCGCGTCAAGGCCTCCCTCGCGCCGGGCTCCCGGGTGGTGACGGAGTACCTGGCGAAGACCGGTTTGCAGCCCTACCTCGACCACCTCGGGTTCAACCTCGTGGGCTATGGCTGTACGACCTGCATCGGGAACTCCGGGCCGCTCGATGCCGGTGTGGAAGGCGCCGTCACGAAGAACGACCTCATCACCGCCGCGGTACTCTCGGGCAATCGGAACTTCGAGGCGCGCATCCACCAGTCGATACGCGCCAACTTCCTCATGAGCCCGCCGCTCGTCGTCGCGTTCGCCCTGGCGGGGACCGTCGACATCGACGTCAGCCGCCAGCCCCTGGGCACCGGAAAGACCGGCGAGCCCGTGTTCCTGGCCGACATATGGCCCTCGATGAACGACGTGCAGCAGGCGCTGCTCGCCTCGGTGGACGCCGCCACGTACAAACGGCTGTACGCCGACCTCGCGGCCGCCAACCCGCTGTGGGCGGAAATCCCCTCGGCCGTCGGGACCGTCTACGCCTGGGATCCCAAGTCGACCTACATTCAGGAGCCGCCCTTCTTCGAGGGCTTCCGCCTCACGCCCCCGCCGGTTCAGCCGATCCAGGGCGGGCGCGCGCTGGCGGTCTTCGGCGATTCCGTCACGACGGACCACATCAGCCCCGCCGGGGCCATCAAGCCGAACTCCCCGGCCGGGCTCTACTTGCAGTCGCTCGGCGTTCCCCCGTCGGAGTTCAACAGCTACGGAGCGCGCCGCGGCAACGACCGCGTGATGACGCGGGGCACGTTCGCCAACGTGCGGATCCGGAACCTGATGGTCCCCGGAGTCGAGGGCGGCGTCACCAGGCACCAGCCCGACGGCGAGGGGATGCCGATTTACGACGCGGCCATGCGCTACCAGCACGACCGCGTGCCCCTGATGATCTTCGCGGGACACGAGTACGGAACCGGAAGCTCCCGCGACTGGGCGGCCAAAGGGACCCGGCTCCTCGGGGTGCGCGCCGTCGTCGCTCGGAGCTTCGAGCGCATCCACCGCGCGAATCTCGTCGGGATGGGCGTCCTGCCGCTCCAGTTCGGGGAGGGCTCCAGCGCCCACACGCTCGGAATCGACGGGACCGAGACGTTCGACCTGCCGGACCTCGAGCAGAGCCTCCGCCCGCGTCAGGAGACCCTTCTCGCGATCCGCCGCGCGGACGGCACCACGACGGAAGTCCCCCTGCGCGTGCGGATCGACACCCCGATCGAGGTCGACTACTACCGGCACGACGGCATCCTGCCCTTCGTCCTGCGGCAACTCCTCGGATGATCGATTCCGGTTCCCCGTCGGCCGAGCGCCTCCTCTCCGCGTGTCTCGGCCGGCCTGTGGACCGCGCCCCGGTCTGGATGATGCGCCAGGCGGGGCGCTACCTGCCCGAGTATCGCGAGATCCGCCAGCGCGTCTCGTTCCTCGAGCTCTGCCGATCCGTGGATCTCGCGGCCGAGGTTTCCCTGCAGCCATTCCGCCGCTTCGCGCCGGACGGCGTGATCTTCTTCTCGGACATCCTCATCCCGGCGGCCGCAATGGGCGCCCGGGTCGAGTTCGGTGACGGCGGACCCGAGCTGCCCGAGCCGATCCGCGACGCCGCGGGAGTCGCGAAGCTCTCCCGCTTCGATCCCGCTTCCGAGATCGCTTTCACCGGAGACATTCTCGGCCGGCTCCGGCGCGAGGTCGGCGACCGCGCGGCGGTGCTCGGTTTCTGCGGCGCGCCGTGGACGCTGGCGTCCTACCTCGTCGAGGGGGGCGGTTCGAAGAGCTTCGCGGCGATCAAGGCAATGATGTACCGCGATCCTTCGACCCTGCGCCGCCTGCTCGACCTGCTCGCGGACGTTGCCGGGGATGTCCTCTCCTTCCAGATCGCCTCGGGGGCGCGCGCCGTGCAGCTCTTCGACACCTGGGCAGGCGAGCTCTCGGCGGCCGACTACCGCGAGTGGGCCCTGCCCGCGACGGCGCGGGCGATCGCCGGGATTCACCGGCAGGGCGCGCCGGTCATCCTCTACGTCAACGGCTGCGGGCACCTCCTCGAGGCCATGGCCTCCTCCGGCGCCGACACGCTCTCGATCGACTGGCGCGTGTCGCTCGCCGAGGCGCGGCGCCGGCTCCCGGCGACTCCCCTCCAGGGCAACCTCGACCCGGGGGCCCTACTCGGGACGCCGGAGGAGGTAAGTCGCCGGACGCGCGCGATGCTCGAGGAGACAGGCGGCCAGCGGCACGTCGTCAACCTCGGCCACGGCATCCTGCCCGGAGCGCGGATCGAGTGCGTGGAAGCGTTCTTCGCTGCGGTCCGTCAGGAGACCGCCTCGAGCGTCGACGCATGAGATCCCCTGAAGTTTCTCTCGATCTGCTCCGCCGTTACAACGTCCAGGGACCGCGCTACACCTCCTACCCGACCGCGCCCATGTGGAAGGAGAGCTTCGGTCCGGCCGACTACGAACGGATCCTCGCGGAGAGCGCGGCGGCCCCGGCGCCGGCCCCCCTGTCGCTCTACTTCCACCTCCCCTTCTGCGAGAAGCTCTGTTACTTCTGCGGCTGCACCGTCGTCATCACCGGCAGCCGGCACGATCCCGAGTCCCCGTACCTCGACGCCCTCGAGAAGGAGATCGACTGGGTCGCAGGGCGCGCGGGCGCCGGACGGCCCGTCGTTCAGCTCCACTGGGGGGGCGGGACGCCGACCTACTTTCCGCCGGAGCTTCTGGAACGGCTCGGCCGGCGCATCTTCGAGCGATTCGCGATCGCGCCCGACGCGGAGCTCGGCGTCGAGGTCGATCCGCGAGTCACGACGCGCGAGCATCTGGAGACGCTCGCCCGCCTCGGCTTCAATCGCCTCAGCATGGGCGTCCAGGACTTCGACCCCCGGGTGCAGGAGGCGATCAACAGGATCCAGCCTTTCGCGGCGACGCGCGACCTCGTACGCGCGGCGCGGGACCTCGGGTTCCCGAGCATCAACATGGACCTCATCTACGGCCTGCCCTTCCAGACCCCCGACAGCTTCTCCGCGACGATCGACCGGGTGCTCGAGATCGCGCCCGACCGCCTCGCCGTCTACTCGTACGCGAACGTGCCCTGGATGAAGAAGCACCAGAGAGTGCTGGTGCCGCACCTGCCCGAGGACACCGTGAAGTTCGGGATCTTCCGCACCGCGCTCGATCGCTTCACCGCCGCCGGATTCGAGTACATCGGGATGGACCACTTCGCCCGGCCGGACGATGAGCTGTCGCGGGCGCGCCGGAGGAGAACGCTCCACCGCAACTTCCAGGGCTACACGACCAAGGCGGGCACCGACCTCGTGGGCTTCGGGATGAGCGCCATCGGATCGATCGGCCCCTGCTACGTCCAGAACCGGAGGGAGCTGCCGGCCTGGCGAGCGGCGGTCGACGCGTCCGGCGCGGCCACCTTCCGCGGGGCGCGGCTGTCGGCCGACGACGAGCTGCGGCGCGCGGTCATCGAGGCGCTCCTGTGCCACGGCGCGCTCGTCAAGCGCGAGATCGAATCCCGCTTCGGGATCGACTTCGACGAGTACTTCGCGGACGCCCTCGAGAAGCTCGAGCCGTGCCGGCAGGACGGGCTCGTGGAGCTTTTGCCGGGAGAGGTCCGGGCGACGCCGCTCGGGCACATCTTCCTGCGCAACCTCGCCATGCCCTTCGACGCCTACCTCGCGGGGCCGTCCGAGAAGCCGGTCTTCTCCCGCACGCTGTGAGCCGGCGGGCGATCCTGTTCCTCCAGCTCGGAGGACCCGAGACCCTCGACGACGTTCGGGCGTTTCTCTACCGACTCTTTTCGGACCCCGACGTCATCCGGGTGCGCCCGGCTCCCCTGCGCAAGGCTATCGCCGCCGCAATCGCGGCCGGACGCGCGAATGCTTCCCGCAAGCTCTACGCGGCGATCGGAGGCGGCTCGCCCATACGCCGCCTGACCCAGCAGCAGGCCGAAGGCACCGAACGACTCCTGCGCGCGGAGGGCCGTGAGGTCATCGTGCGGGCGGCGATGACCTGCTCCGCGCCGTTCGTGGAGGACGTCGTTCGGGACCTGGCGGCCGGCGGCGTGGACCGGTTCCTCGCCCTTCCGCTCTACCCGCAGTACTCGCTCACGACGACTAAAGGCGCTCTCGAGCGAAGCCGCGCGGCCGTTCGCCAATCCGCGCCGCGCGGACGGCTCGAAGAGCTCTCCTCCTGGCCCGCGCATCCCGGGTTCGTCGCGGCGCACACGGAGCTCATCCACGAGGAGCTCGCCCGGTTCCCCGATCCCCGTTCCGAGGCCGTGCACCTGCTCTTCTCGGCGCACTCGATCCCGAAGAAGCTCGTCACGAAGGAGGGCGACCCCTACCCCGCGGAGGTCGAGACGTCGATCCGCGCGATCCTCGCCCGGCTGGACTGGAAGGGGCCGTCGACTCTGGCGTACCAGTCCAAGCTCGGCCCCGTCGAGTGGCTCGGCCCGCCCACGATCGAGGTGATCCGCGAGCTCGGGTCGAACGGCGTGCGGCAGGTGCTCGCGGTACCGATCGCGTTCGTCACGGACCACGTCGAGACGCTGTACGAGATCGACCAGCTCTTCGGAGAAGTCGCCCACCACGCCGGCATTGCGCACTTCCGCCGCACGCCGGGCTTGAACGATCGGCCGACGTTCCTGCGCGCGCTCGCCGATCTGGCAGGATCGGCCGAGGCCTTCTGGAAGGAATGAACGGCTCGACGCTCGTCGTCGGAGGCGGGCTCGCGGGCCTCACGGCCGCTTTCCGCATCGCACGCCTGGGCGGAGACGTGACGCTCCTGGAGAGCTCTCGGCGAGCCGGAGGCGTGATCCGCACCGAGGAGCGAAACGGCTACCTGCTCGAGGCGGGCCCGAACACGGTGCGGCTGACGGCGCCGCTTCGGGTGCTCATCGACGAGCTCGGCCTCTCCGAGGAGATGCTTCTGACCGACGCGGGATTGCCGCGGTACATCGACTTCGATGGGCGGCTGCACGCGCTGCCGACGTCTCCGCTTTCGCTGGCACGCACGCGCCTCTTGAGCGCGGTCGGGAAAGCCCGGCTTCTCGCGGAGCCCCTCCGCCGGCGCGGAAGCGGCCAGAACGAGAGCGTGCGCGATTTCTTCGCGCGCCGGCTCGGGACGGAGGTCGCGGACCGGCTGATCGAGCCGTTCGTGGCCGGCATCTTCGCGGGCGACGCCGCGAGCCTCTCCGCGTCGGCAGTCTTTCCCCGACTCGCGGAGTGGGAGCGCGACCACGGGAGCCTCCTGGCGGGCGCCATCGCCGGGCGCCGGGCCGGGCGCGGTGCTCCTTTCGCTCCCCGGGGACTGCTGTCGTTTCGGCGCGGGCTCGAGACGCTTCCCCGCGCTCTGGCCCGCTCGCTCGGCAGCGCGTTTGCCCCGGCGAACCTCGTCCGCACTCTGGTTGCGGAGGGTGGCCGCTGGGTCGTCGAGACCGACGCGGGCCGCCTCGTGGCCGAGCGTGTGATTCTGGCCACACCGGCGTGGGCCGCGGCGCCGCTCGTCGCGCCTTTCGCGCCCGAGGCGGCCGAGGCGCTGGAGGCGATCCCGCACCCTCCCTTGGCCGTCCTCCATCTCTCCTGGCCCGAGGCCGCGCTCCGGCGGCCCCTTCACGGCTTCGGCCATCTCGTCGTGCCGTGCGCCGGCCGGCGCATTCTGGGCGCGGTCTGGAGCTCGAGCCTCTTTCCCGGCCGCGCGCCCGAGGGCCGGATCCTCTTGACGGTCTTTCTCGGCGGAACGCGTGATCCAGAGGCGCCGGAGCTCGAGACCTCGGAGCTCGTCTCGATCGCCGGACGCGACCTGGAGGCCGAAGGCCTCGTGCGCGGGGACCCCGAGCTCGTCCTGCTCACGCGCTGGCAGCGCACGATACCGCAGTACACGCCCGGCCACGGCGAGCGCATGCGCGCTCTGGAGCAGGCCGAGGCCCGCTGGCCGAGGCTGCGTTTCGCCGGAAACTACCGGGGGGGCGTGTCGGTTGGAGACGTTGTGTCAGCGGCCGAAGCCGTGGCGGCATATTAGCGAACGCTAATGTGTGTGCTCGGGTTCGCCACCGGCAGCTCGGAGCTGCTGCTCTTCCTCCGGCGTGATCTCGGGCAGATGGCGCAGGAACGCCACGATCTTCCACATCTCCTCGTCCTCGTGGGTCGGGCCGAACGCCGGCATTCCGGTCATCCGTATGCCGTGCGAAACTAGCCAGAACAGCTCGCCGTCGGTGCGCTTCTGGACTTTCCGAAGTGTCAGGTCCGGCGCCGGCGGGTTGAGCCCGATGCCGATGTCGGAGGCGTCGACGCCGGGGGCGCCGTGGCAGGTCATGCACATGGCGCGGTAGTGGACGAGGCCGGACCGCAGCGCCTCGGAGGAAGGCGCCACCGGGTTGGCAGTCTTCGGCGCCCGGCGCGCGACCGAACGGTCCAACGCGGCGCGCGCCAGTTTTTTCTCGAGCTTGCTCGGGTGAACGGTCGCGGAAACGTCGAACAGTCCGGAGAGAACGAACGCCGCGGCAGCAAGCCCCAGGAGCAGGAGCCCCGCCAGCATTCCGGACAGGAATTTCATCGACCCCTCCTCCCGGAGATCCTACGCCACGCCGGAATTCCACGCCGGGACCATTTGATACGCTCCGCCCGTGGCTCGAAAACCCCGGTATCTCGTCGGGACCGACTTCTCTCCGGGCTCCCGGAGCGCCCTCGAAGCGGCGCGGAAGCTCGCCCGGCGGACCGGCGCCGCTCTCAGCGTGGCGCACGTGCGCCCGTCGTCCGACATGCGCGCCGCCGTCGCGGAAGACCGCGGCGACCTGCTCCGGGCAGGCTCCGGCTCGCTCTCTCGCGCGATCGAGGAGCACTATGACCGCAAGCTCGCCGCGTGGGTCCGCCCGGGCCACGACGAGCGCGTCCTGCTGCTGCGGGGCGCGCCCGACGTCGCCCTGCTGCGGGAGGCGCGCCGGGGGTACGACACGATCGTCCTCGGGAGGCACGGGCGCGGCGCGGTTCCAACGTTGCTGTTGGGGTCGACCGTCGCGCGAGTGCTGTCGCGGGCGGGCGTTCCGGTGCTCGTCGTGCCGTCGCCGCGAACGGCCCGCTGACTAGAGAAGCGGCGCCAGCCGGCGGGCCGCGAAGTCGGCTGCGCGATGGAGGAAAAAACGGCGCCGCCACGGGGCGAGCCGTATCTCCTCGCTCTTCCCCAGATCTTCCTCGTGCTGCTGCTCCATGCGCTCGCCCGTCCCGGCGTCCCGGATCACGAAGTTGCACTCGGCGTTCAACTCCAAGGAGCGGAAGTCGAAGTTCGTCGAGCCGATCACAGAGATCAGGCCGTCGGCGACCAGGGTCTTGGCGTGCAGGATGGCCGGCTGGTACTCGAAGATCCGCACACCGCTCTCGAGCAGGCCGGAGTAGAAGCCGTGCCCGGCGTGGCGCACGATCGGCAGGTCGCTCTTGCCGGGGAGGATCAGGCGCACATCGACCCCCCGCGCCGCCGCCCGGCGCAGGACGCCGATGCCGCGCCTCCTCGGCGCGAAGTACGCCATCGTGACCCAGACACGCCGCCGCGCGGCGCCGACGATCGCCGCCAGCACCGAAGCCGTCTCCCGCGCTCCCCGCCCGGGCCGCGAGTCCAGGATCAACACGCGCGCGCCGGAGGCCGACTCCTGCCCGCCCGCGCGGAGCCCGATCGCGGCGCCGCCCGCCCGATTCCAGCCCTCCTGAAACACAGCCGCCATCTGGTTCGCGGCCGGCCCCTCCACGCGCGCGTGCGTATCCCGCCAGACCCGATCGCTCGAGAGGAGGCTCGAACCGTACTCCTCGCCGACGTTCATGCCTCCGGTGTAGGCGATCGTGCGGTCCGTCACGAGGATCTTGCGGTGGTCCCGAAGGCCGAAGAACCACAGCCCGAATCCGATCGTGTGGAACAGGCGCGAGTCCACGCCGTTCTCGCGGAGAAGCTCCCAGAACCTCCTCCCCGTGTTGAGAGAGCCGAAGGCGTCCGCCAGGACGCGCACCGTCACGCCCCGCCGCACCGCCTCGGTGAGGTGGTCGGCGAACGTGCGGCCCACCTCGTCGTCCTTGAAGATGTAGGCCTCGAGGAGGACCTCGGTGCGCGCCGCGTCCACGTCCGCCAGCATCGAGGCGAAGGCGTCCTGGCCGCGGAAGTAGACCTCCACGCGGTTTCCGGGGTGAAAGGTCTCGTCGTCGATCCGCTCCAGGAGCTTCTCGAAGCCCGGATCGGCCACCCCCCCGGGCAGGGCCGCAGCCAGGCGGCCGACGATGCCGGCCTCGAGCTCGCTCGGGAGCTTCCGTCGGGCGCGGGGCCGTAGCGCCGGCAGCCGGCGGCGCGCGACCTTCCGGAGAAAAGCCACCTCGCGCGCTCTACCCCCCCCCGACGGCGCGGGCGATCGCGAATGCGGCCGAGGCGGCGATGCCGCCGATCAGGGTCGTCTGGAGCGCGCTCTTCCAGGGCCCCGCCCCCGTGAAGCGCCCCTTCACGTAGCCGAAGACGGCCAGGGCCGCCAGCGTCAGGACGACCGAGATCTTCAACGCGGTCCCCACGTCGTCCTGGAGGATGTAGGGTCCGAGCGGAATGAGCCCGCCGACCGCGTAGGCGCCGCCGATCGTCAGCGCGCTCCGTAGGGCGCGGCGCGGATCCGGCTTCTCGAGGCCGAGCTCGAAGCGCATCATGAAGTCGATCCACTGCTGCGGGCGCTCTCGGAAGGACCGCAGGATCGGCTCGACCTCTTCGTTTGTCAGCCCGTAACCCCGGAAGATGTCGCCGACCTCCTTCGCCTCGAGGGCCGGTGTCTCACGGACTTCCACGTGCTCACGGGCCCGCTCGCTGGCGTAGTGCTCGGCGTCGCTGCGTCCGGCCAGGTAGCCGCCGAGGCCCATTGCGATCGAACCGGCCCCGATCTCCGCAAGCCCCGCGGTCACGATGATGCCTGTATGCGAGATCGCTCCTGTGAGCCCGGCCGCCAGGGCGAAGGGGACAGTCAGCCCGTCGGCCATCCCGATCACGACGTCGCGGACCGTGGCGCTCGCGGTGAAGTGCTGTTCGACGTGGGGCGTTTGCGGCATGCGGCCTCAGTGGCTCGGGGACGCCTCGCCAGCGCGGCTCTCAGGCATGGCTCGGCGAGGAGGCGCAGGACGCGTCTTCGTCCAACTCGACCTGGATCGTCGCGTGGTCGACTCCCGCACGGAGCTTCAAGAGACGCTGTACACTCGAGAGCACCTCACCCCGGGGGCAGGACGCGGCCGCGCGGATATGCACGCTTGCCGAGTGGAGGCCGGAGGTGAGAGTCCAGAAGTGAAGGTCGTGGATGGCCTGAACGCCCGTAACTCCCAGAATCTCGGAGCGCAGCGCGGCAATGTCGATCTCCTCCGGGGCGCCCTCCAGCAGGATGTGGGTCGCCGAGCGCAGAATCGCGACCGCGCGCGGAAGGATCATCAGCGCGATGCCCGCCGAGACGATCGCGTCCAGGCCCCAGAATCCCGTGCGTGCCATGACGGCGCCGCCGATCAGGACCGCCACGGAGCCGAGAGCGTCCGTCATCACCTCGAGGTACGCCGCTCGCATGTTGAGGCTCTCTCCCCGGGCGCTGCGCAGAAGCCCAATCGCGACGAGATTCGCCGCGAGCCCCAGCGCGGCCACCCACAGCATCAGACTGGTCTGAACGGGAGCGGACGCGTGGAACCGGCGCCAGGCTTCGATCAGGATGCCGATCGAGGCGACCAGAAGCAGCTGGGCGTTGACGAACGCCGCCAGCACTTCGGCCCGCGCCAGCCCGAACGTGTGCCGGCGCGTGGGAGCGCGGTCGGAGAGGGCCATTCCCGCGTACGCCAGCGTGAGGGCCGCGACGTCCGTGAACATGTGGGCAGCGTCGGCCAGGAGCGCCAAGCTTCCCGACATCACCCCGCCGACGACCTCGACCGCCAGGACGCCGAGCGTCAGGACGAGCGCGGCGCGAAGGCGCGACTTGCGAAAGCGGCGGCTGGTCTCCGGAATGCCGACGGCGGAGGGCGGGCGCGTAGCGGCGGCGGTCACGCCGGGCCCGCCGCCTCGACCTCGACGCGGGCGTCGTTGAAGCAGGCACCCCCGCCGAGGTCCGCCAGAGTGTCCGGCGCGAGGGCGGTAGCGGTCGTCCCGCTCTCCGTGTTGTGGCTCCAGAGCCCCTTGGGCAGAAACACGACCCCGAGCCGAATGCCGGGATTCAGCCGGACCAAACAACGGACCTGGCCGAGATCGTTGAACACGCGCACGCGGGCTCCGTCGGCGATGCCGCGCACGGCGGCATCTGCCGGATGCATCTCCATCGGGACCGGCCCGCGGCGCAGCTCGCCCAGGGTGGAGCTGATCGTGCGGTCGGTCGCGGGCGAGATGAGAGCCAGCGGAAACTGCTCGGTCGCCGGATCGGGCCGGTATGCGTAGAGGCCGCCCGGGGCCTCGCGGTCGAGATCCTCCGGAACCAGATGGATCTTGCGTCCGTGCGTCCGCGGAAAGACATCCACGAACTGCACGGGCGCTTCGCCGTCGGGCGCGAAAGCGATCCCGTCCGCCGCGAGACGATCTTTCAACTCGGCCGCCCGAGGGCTCGATCCGAGCAGCGTCGCCGTCAGCTCCGCGGCTGTTTCGGGGTCGCCGGGGAGCGCGACGCCCGTGCGGCGGCAGAGCGCCGCGAAGACCTCGTGGTTCGGCCGCGCCTCGCCCACCGGCTCGATGACAGGCTCGGCCACCTGAAGCACGAAGGCGCCGTACCCGCGCGAGAGCTCCGTGCGCTCCAGAAACGTCGCGGCGGGCAGGACGACGTCGGCGTACCGCGCCGTGTCCGTCAGGACCGGGTCGAAGACGACCGTGAACAGATCCTCCCGCTCGAGACCCGCGCGCACCTGCTCCTGGTTCGGGATCGTCATCATCGGGTTCGCGTTGTAGACGAAGAGGAGGTCGATCGAGGCGCTCCCCTTCACCGCGAGCGCCTCCCCCAGACGGTTCATGTTGATCTGGCGCGTCGCGGGCTCCTGCGCTTTAGCGCCCGCCATGCCGTCCACTTCCTTCCACGCCGCCGAGTTGCTCAGCGTGTAGCCTCCCCCCCGCACGCCGAACTTGCCGGCCACCGCCGGCAGCGCCAGGATCGCCGCCGTGGCCGACCCTCCGCTCCGGCTGCGCTCGGGACCCCAGCCGCACCGAATCGCGGCCGGGCTCGCGTCGGCGTACATCGCGGCGAATCGCTCGATGTCGCCGGCGGACAGGCCCGTCTCGCGGGCGGCGCGGTCGAGTGTCCAGGGCGCGGCCCGCCGCGAGAGCTCCTCCGCGCCGGTCGCGTGGGCGGCGAGAAACGCGCCGTCGGCCCGGCCCTCGGCGAAGAGCCAGCGGATCACCGCGAGCGCCAGGGGTAGATCGGTGCCGGGTCGAAGGGCCAGATGCAGGTCGGCTCGCTCGGCCAGGCGGGTGCGCCGCGGATCCACGACCACGAGTCGGGCGCCACGCTTCTGCGCATCCTGAATAAACGGCACGAGGTGGATTCCCGAGACGGAGGGATTGACTCCCCAAAGCACGATGAGATCGGCATCGGCGTAGTCCGGAAGTGCGATGCCGGGCATCTTGCCGTAGAGGCCCATCGTCGCGCGCCCCGAGGGAGCCGCGCAGACGGTCCGCGCCAGGCGCGAGGCTCCCAACCGAAAGAAGAGCCGCGCGTCGGTCGTGTCCTGGGACAGGTACCCGTTCGATCCGCCGTACGAGAACGGCAGGATGCCTTCTCCGCCCCGCCCCTCGCGCGCCGCGATCAGACGCGCCGCGACGAGGTCGAGCGCCTCCTCCCAGGACACGTCCCGGAAGCGCCCCTCCCCCTTGCGGCCCGCGCGCACGCCGGGATGGCGAATGCGGGCGTCCCCGTAGAGGTGCTCCGGATAGTCGCGGACCTTCGCGCAGATGAAACCATTGGTCACGGGATTGACGTGCGACCCGCCGACCGCCGTGACTCGTCCGCCGGAGACCGTCACCTCGAGACTGCAGGCGTCCGGACAATCGAGCGGGCAGGCGCTCGCCACCGTATGCGCCTCGGGATCGACCCGAGCGCTCACACCGGCCCGCCGACGATACGATCCAGCGTGTCCACCGCAATGGGATGGTAACCCGGCCGCGCCTGCCGGTAGATCGTGCGCGCCCGCTCGCGGCCCGCGGGAGTCTTCACGAGCTCTTCGTAAAGCGGCTTGATGTACTTCCGGCGTCCGATCCCGACCAGAAATTCCTCCAGCCGGCCGTCGGCCGGGCCGTACCCGCCCTTGATCGACATCAGGAGCCAGTGGAAGGCAACCTCGGAATTGCCAGAGGCCGTCAGTCCGAAGGCCGCGTCGAGCTCGGCCATCCGCGCCGGGGGAAGCGGGGAGGGCAGACGGCGCAGGAACTGGATGCGCTCCTGCGTGCTCCAGCGGTCGAAGGGAATGCCCGAGGCGGCCAGACGCTCGTCGGACCACTCAGAGGAGACTCGCGCAGCCTCCTGCAGGGCCCGGGAGGCGGGCCGCGGCGCCGCGGCGGGAAGACCCGGCCGCTCGATCCACTCGTCCAGAGGCACCGACGCCGCCTTCGAGGCGTCGCCCGCAAAGAGATGCGCGCGCAGGTACGCGACGAAGTCGGCGGTCCGGATGCTCCGGAACGCAAAGTGGTCGAAGTATCCGCGCAGGAACTCGTCGAAGGTCCGCCGGCCGAACAGCTCTTCGAGGGAGCGCAGAAAGAGGGACCCCTTCTCGTAGGGAAGCCGCGTCGCGCCGTCGTCCGGGTCGCGTCCCGAGAGGTCGATGTGCAGGATCTCGTCCCGGTCCTCGAGCCTCTTGATCTCCTCTTCGAGGTCCTGGCGCCCGAGCACCGACTCCATTCCCGCGAGCTCCGGCCCGTACACTTCCTCCACAAGGCGCCTCTCGATGTACGTTGTGAAACCCTCGTTCAGCCAGAAGTCGCTCCAGGTCGCGTTGGTGACGAGGTTGCCCGACCAGGAGTGGGCCAGCTCGTGCGCGATCAGCGACACGAGGCTCTTGTCCCCAGCGAGCACGGTGGGTGTCACGAACGTGAGCCGCGGGTTCTCCATCCCGCCGAAGGGGAAGCTCGGCGGCAACACGAGGATGTCGTAGCGGTCCCAGCGGTACGGCCCGTACAGACGCTCCGCCGCCTCCATCATCTTTTCGGTGTCGGCGAACTCGGCGGCGGCCCGCGCCACGACCGAGGGTTCCGCGTAGACGCCCGAACGGGCGCCGAGCGGCGCGAACGCGATGTCCCCGGCCGCAATCGCGAACAGGTACGCCGGGATCCTCTGCGGCATCGCGAACCGGTAGAAGCCGCCGCGCTCGCCCGTCGGGTTGCCGGCCGCGCTCATCACCGCGACGAGCTCCGGCGGTGTGCGGATCGTCGCGGTGTACGTCAGCCGCACCTGCGGCGTGTCCTGGATCGGGATCCAGCTGCGCGCGTGGATCGCCTGGGACTGCGAGAACAGGAACGGATGCGCCTTCCCGGCGGTCTGCGGTGGCGCGAGCCACTGGAGGCCGGACGCGCCCGGGCGAGTGGCGTAGGCGACTCGGACCCGCGTCGCTCCCGGCGGCAACACGACGGTCAGCGGCACTCCGAGGATCGGATCGTCCGGGCCCAGCTCGTGCCGCGCCGGCGACCAGCTCTCCCCCGACGCCGTCTCGACGCCCGCCACGTCGAGGCCGCGCGTGTCGAGCGTCAAAGCGACCGACGGATCCAGGCGCTCCACCGACAGCGTGGCGCTGCCCTCCAGGATCTTCCGGTCGAATCGCACGTCGAGATCGAGATCCACGTGCTGCACGCGGACTTCATGAGGGTTCGCGTACGAGTGGACGTCGCGAGAAAGCGAGGCGGGGCGCTGGGAGCTCATCGCGAGCGGGAAGATTAGCATTCCGACCGCGACCTCCCGGCGGGGCGGGGACGGAGTAGAATCCGGCCCTCATGCGCCGGGACGTTCTCCTCGCCCTCGTCGTATTCTGCCCTCTCGTTCTAGCCGCCGTCGACCTTCCTTCGGACGCGGCGCCGCCGCGCGCCGCCCGCAAGCCCGTGTCCGACACGTATTTCGGTGAAGCGGTCCAGGACGACTATCGATGGCTCGAGGACTGGAACGATCCCGACACGCGAGCCTGGAGCGAGGCGCAGAACGCCTTCACGCGCTCCGTGCTCGACCGGCTCCCTGCGGTGGAGGCGATCCGGGAGCGCGTCCGGCAGATCGCCACGTTCCCCTCGCCGTCCTACGGCTCGCTCGTCCGCCGCGGAGAGACGCTCTTCGCGATCAAGAACGAGCCCCCGAAGCAGCAGCCCTTTCTGGTCGTGGTGAAGTCTCCGGACGAGCCGGGGTCTGAGCGGATCCTGGTCGACCCCAATCTCCTCGACCCCAAGGGCGGCACCGCGATCGACTTCTTCGTCCCTTCCCTGGACGGGAGGCGCGTGGCCGTGTCGCTCTCCCGGGGCGGAAGCGAGGCCGGAGACATCCACGTGTATGAAGCGGCCTCGGGCCGGAAGCTCTCCGACGTGGTTCCCCGGGTCAACGGCGGAACGGCCGGCGGCGACGTCGCCTGGAATGCGGACGCATCAGGATTTTTCTACACGCGGTATCCGCGGGGCGAAGAGCGAGAGCCAAAGGACCGGGAGTTCTACCAGCAGGTCCACTTCCATCGCGTCGGCACAGCGACGGAGGCGGACGTCTATGCGGTCGGTCGCGATTTCCCCCGCATCGCGGAGACCACCCTGGAGTCTTCCCCGGACGGGAGCGTCGTGCTGGCCTCGGTCAAGAACGGAGACGGCGGAGAGGTTTCGCAGTATTTGCGCGGCTTCGACGGGAACTGGAAGAAGCTGGCGTCGGACGCGGACCGGGCGATCGAAGGCAAGTTCGGCTCCGACGGGTCGCTCTACATCCTGTCGCGCAAGGTCGCGCCGCGTGGCCGAATCCTGCGCCTGCCCCCCGGCGCGACTTCGCTCGCGGACGCGAAGGTCGTGGTGCCCGCCAGCGAGGCCGTCATCGACGACTTCTGCTTGAGCGGCGACCGTCTCTTCGTGGCCGACCTGATGGGCGGTCCGTCCCAGATCCGCGTCTTCGACCGGGACGGAGGAGCGAAAGGAACGGTCGCGGTCCTCCCGGCTTCCTCGGTGACCGGGATGGTCCCCGCCGGCAGCGGCGGGATCCTGTTCGAGAACCAGAGCGTCGTCGTGCCGCCGGCCTGGTTCGGGGCCGGTCCGGATGGCCGCGTCACGCCGACCGCGTGGAAGCGGCCCTCCCCGGTCGACTTCTCGGACGCCGAGGTCGCGCGCGAGTGGGCGGTCTCCAAAGACGGTACGCGGGTCCCCATCGACATCCTGCGGCTCAAGGGCACGAAACGCGATGGCAACGCTCCCTCGATCCTCTACGGCTACGGCGGCTACGGCATCAGCCAGCGTCCGGTCTTTTCCGCGATGAAGCGCGCCTGGCTCGAGCAGGGCGGCGTCTTCGCCGTGGCCCTCCTCCGCGGCGGAGGCGAGTACGGCGACGACTGGCATCTGCAGGGCAACCTCACCCGCAAGCAGAACGTCTTCGACGACTTCGCCGCGTGCGCGAAGCGGCTCGTCGCGGCCGGCTACACGCGGCGCGCGCGCCTCGCGATCGAGGGCGGCTCCAACGGCGGTCTCCTGATGGGCGCCGCCCTGACGCAGCACCCCGAGCTCTTCGGCGCCGTGGTCGCTCACGTCGGGATCTACGACATGCTGCGCGTAGAGCTCTCCCCCAACGGGGCCTTCAACGTCACCGAGTTCGGCACCGTCCGGCACCCCGCCCAGTTCCGCGCCCTCCACGCCTACTCTCCATACCACCGGGTCGTGAACGGCACCCCGTATCCGCCGGTCCTGTTCCTGACCGGCGACAACGACCCCCGCGTCGATCCGATGCAGTCGCGCAAGATGACCGCGCGGCTCCAGGCCGCGACCTCTTCGAAGCAGCCGATCCTCTTGCGCACGAGCTCCGGCTCCGGCCACGGCATCGGCAGCTCGCTCGACGAGCAAGCGGGAAAGGCCGCGGACGTGTACGCGTTCCTGTTCGACCGGCTGGGCGTGGCCTACCGGCCGGTCAGCGCGAATCCGTAGAACCCCGCGGGCTACTGGGTCGGCTGAGGGAGGACCCGGAGCGTCCCGTCCGGATTCAGGGGCCCGGGGCCGCAGATGTACGCCTCGCCCACCCGCCCGCGCACGAGCACCGTATCCGCGCTGGCGTAGACCGCCTCCTCGCGGAAGTAGTCGTAGAGGCCGGCCTGCGTCTGCGGCCCCTTGAAGTTGAAGTCGGCGTTGATCGCAGTCACGAACTTGCAGGTTCCGAC